>JAZOPN010000039.1:0-19246 GCA_045655565.1 Eubacteriales bacterium
GACCTTTTCTGAAAGTCCCCACCAACAATGAATAGACCATCTACTTATGCTGTATTTTCGGCTAATTTCGCAAATTGACAAACCGCTTTCTCGTTCTGCCACGATCTGCTCGATAAACTCTTTTGAATAATGCTTTACGCCCTTCTTGTTTCCCATACAAAAAAACCTCCTGCAGTAGATGTTTCTATTCTACTACAAGAGGTCTTTTATTTCAATGTCCGTTTTTATGGGTTCAGTGCATGTCAGCCTCCGCCTTTTTATTGTTTGCAGATTATTTGCCGAAATATTCGTTCTTCAACTCAAAACTATAAAAACGCTGTCCGCCGACAAGCCAGCCGAAGAAATACTTCATACACGCCGACTCGTTAGCAACATACACACGCCCGTTAACAATCTCAATCTCCTCTGCCATAGGTATAGCCTTGAGGGTGTAGGTGAGACTTTCCCCGTCTAGGTGGTATAGCGGAATTGTTGTCTTATGCTCGAAGCCCTCGTCACCATACTCTATGGTTGTTGCGTCCGCGAGCTTATCCCAAGCGTAGAAATAGAATTTTGAGGTGTTAATTCCCGAGGATGTCGATAGGATAATTCCGTTCTCGTTAACCGCTGAGCCTTGTACCCGGTGTGTCACACTATACGCGCGCTCGGGTGATTCGGCAATGCCAAAGGACTTTGATGTGCCATTAAGTCTAAATCTAGCCATAACCGATGGATTTTCGTCACCTGAGGGTGTGGTGTTAGACTGCCAATCGGATGCCTCGTACTGCCCACCGTCAACGAACTTGCCGATATACACATAGCCGTCATAGACATAAACCCAAGAGGCGGTCATCCCTGCCTCAAACTTGCCTATCTGCTTTGCCTCGCCATCACCGTCCATAATATCCGCAACACTGAAAACATATAGACCGCCCGAGCCACCGATGTAGAAGTAGTCGCCATAGTGCGCGACACCGCCACAATGTCCTGTGAAATCATTTCCATCCGCCTTTTTCAGCTTGATTACTGTGGGATCATCGGTAGTATCATCAAGATAGTAGAGACGTGATGCGCTGTCATCGGTCATATATCCCGCGACGATGAAACCGCCATCAACGCGGTCAAGACCCTGTGGCACAAACCCGTCGGCAAGACCCGGCATAGGCTTGGTTGCATACGCTGTCGAGTAGAACTCCGAATAGGATATAGCCCCCGCGACATTAAGAGCAAGTGCCAAAATCGCGACAATCAGCAGCATTCCGATAACTAGCCTAAGAACGAATCTTAGCAGTTTGCTCATCACTTATCGCCCCGCTCAATCTCACCCATCATATCAACTCGTACCGCGTGGCGTCCTCCCTCAAACTCTGCTTTGAGAAAGGCGTCAAGAATCTCTGTTGCGAGGCAGGTGCCGATAACTCTCGCGCCGAGGCAGATAACATTTGCGTTGTTGTGGGCGCGTGTCATCTTTGCCGAATAGGTGTCTGAGCAGAGTGCCGCCCTTATACCGTCATACTTGTTAGCACACATAGACATTCCGATACCCGTACCGCATACAAGGATACCAAACGAGCCGTCAAGGTCGCGCTGTACCTCGTGACATACCGCCGCCGCAAAGTCGGGGTAGTGGCAGGAAGCGGTGGAGTTTGTGCCGAGGTCGGTAACCTCATAGCCAAGCTCGAGCAGATGGGGCTTTAGCTCCTCCTTAAGCGGATAGCCTGCGCTGTCTGCGCCAATGAAAATCTTTCTCATATCTATATACCTCTCTTAGTTTGTCTTTTCTAGTCTCTCGAGCCTCTCGCGCTCTGCCTGTGGCATTCTTAGGTAGGTGGGGGATAGCTCCCTGTCGCTGACAGTCTCGCCGTGAAGATGCTTCCTGTACGCCACAACCGCCACTGAATAGGCATTCTCTGTGAGAAGAAGCGTCGGCGTGTCGGCAAGGGTTATACCCATCTCCGAGAGCTTCTTGTGCGTGCCGTGGTAGCCGTCACCGACAAGGTAGATTTCGCGCCCCTCATAGGACTTCAGCTCCTCGCCCAGCTCCTCAATAGAAATAGCAGAGTCGGGCATAAGCCTCTCTCCACCATCAAAAATAGCGGTGTAGACCTGTCCGCGCCTAGCATCCATACAGGGTACAACAAGCCCCGCAAGGCCACGCGCGTTCTCAGCGAGTGCCTCGATGGTCGATACCTCGGCACATGGGATATCTCTGCCGAACGCCAGCCCCTTGACCAGTGCCGCGCCAATGCGCACGCCTGTGAACGAGCCGGGGCCATTTGCAACCCCGAAAAGGTCGATGTCGGAGAAATCCAGCTTCAGCGACTTGAGTATATTTTCTGCCATGGGCAGAAGCAACTCACTCTGCGTCAGTCCGTTGTCTATTGTGTATAGTGCTAAGAGCCTGTCATCCTCGGTGACTGCCACCGATGCTGCCTTAGCCGTACTGTCAAATGCTAATATCTTCATACAAACCTCTTTTTAGTTAAAGGTCTATGCCCGAAATCTCAATAATACGCGCATCCTCACCCTTGGGGTGGCGCGAAATTTTTACGCGAACAGCGTCCCCCGGAATATCCTCGGGCACGCGTGACGGCCACTCCGCGATGCAAAATCCGTCAGCATCAACATAGTCATCATAGCCTATTGATGCAAGGTCGTCGGAGTCCTGTATTCTGTATAGGTCGAAGTGGTATAGACGCACTCCGTCTGCCGAGCGATGCTCGTTTACTATCGTGTATGTCGGGCTTTTTACATTCATTATGCCGAGGCGCATAGCAAATCCGCGTGTAAACACCGTCTTGCCGACACCCATATCGCCATCAAGCGCGATAAATGCCCGTCGCACGCCACGACCCAGCAGTGCCTCTGCCAGTCTTGCGCCAAGCGCCTCGGTCTCGGTGCTCGAGCCTACCTCGTATATCATCTTATATTCCTTTCAAATAGTCCTCTTTGCCTTTTCCCAGAACATAGTCGAGTATTCTCTCATATTCGCCCCTGTCGGCACCACCGCGATATACGGCGCGAAGTAGGGTGTTCTTTGGCGTGTCATCGGGGTCGGTCAGTTCAAGAGCCGACACCTTGTAGCCTGATGCCTCGAGCCGCGCAAGTCTTATCGCGTCTGTCACCGCCTCGCAAATCTTATTCCTAAGATGTGGGTAACGGGTCACAAACTCAAGTCCCGGTGCTACTATCCTATCATTTAGATATCTGTGGCAACAGGGGGTCGAGAGCACAACCCCGGCGCGAAGCTCTATCGCACGGTTTATAACCACGTCGGTGGCAATATCGCAGGCGTGTAGGGAAATCACCATATCGGGTGTAACACCCTCGGGGGTATTCTTTACATCATCGACAATAAAGCGCATGCCCGAGTAGCCGAGTCTCTTTGCCAGCTCGTCGCACCAGAGAATTACATCGCGCTTTAGGTCGATGCCGAGTAGATTTACGCGCCTACCCTTTACTACCACGAGGTAGTAATATACCGCAAAGCTAAGATAACTCTTGCCGCAGCACAGATCATATATAGTTATCTCGCCCTCTCGTGGGAGTTCTGTATAAACCTCCTCGATATGCTCGAGAAAACGGTTTATCTGCCTAAACTTGCCCTGCCTTTTATCCTTAACCCGTCCTGTCGCATCACTGACACCGAGAGCCTTTAGAAAGTCCTCGTTACCTGTGAGTATATAGTTCTTTCTGCGGTCAAGCTCTTCAATCGCACGCTCAAAGTCCGGTGCCTCGCCCTCTAGCTTTCGCGAGAGCTTGTCCGCGCCCAGAAGCGCGCACTTACCCTTTGTAGAGATTTTCCACTCTGCGTCCCCAAGCGTCGTAATCAGGTTGGCCTGACAATACTCTAGGAGAAGCTCGCGCACCCCGTCCTCAATCTCGTCCTCGGTAAGATTCTTGTGCTTCACCGTATCACCGGGCAGATAATACTCCAGCGCGAGCAATTTCCCACGCCTATGTGATACGAGCCTTGCGGAAATCTTCTTTGTTTCGCTGGTCTTAGGCCTTGAGAACACAAGACGGCGAATAACCTCGCGCCTAAATGCCGAAAGGATAAGGGCAATAAATTCGTCCCGTCTATCCATTATTCCTCATCACCGTAGCCTGCCGGCTTTTCTTCCTCGGGCTTAGCCTTTTTCTTTCCAAAGGAAAGCTTGTTCTCTGTTCTGTTGCCGATGCGCACGAGGTTAGTCCTGTGACACCATACGATAAGTATCGCGATAGCAATAGCCGAGATAGCGGTGAATGGGGGCATAAATGTCTCGAAAACTGCGAAATATCCGTGTAAGAGAACGGGGTAGAGCACAGCCACAACAACCGAGCCGAGAGATACATATCTCGATACCGCGACAATGCCTATAAATAGCAGAATGAGAATAAGGAACGCGATAGGCGAGAGTACAAGAGCCATTGTCGCAGTAGCGAGCACGCCCTTACCGCCCTTAAAGCTGTAATAAACAGGGAAGATGTGACCGAGGACTGCGCATAGTCCTGCAAGGTAGCACATATCACTAACGCTGATTAGGTATGGGGTGTAACGGAATCCGAATACGATACCTGCCACAACAATAGCGAGTACCGTCTTGCCGAGGTCACCTGCAAGGGTGAGAAGCGCCGCCTTGCCGCCGTAGTTGCGGAGCATATTAGTCATACCCGCATTACCCGAGCCTTTGGTGCGTATATCCTCGCGATATATGAGCTTAGACACGATTATCGCGGAGTTAACACTGCCGAGAAGATACGCAATAGCGCACACCAGTAGCATACAGGGGATTACGACATACCAGGGCGCGTAAATCCACTCCTCGTTTTCGATAAAATGACTGATTAAGCCCAGATTAAGATTAAACATAATTATCTCCTTAGAGTGAAGAATAAGCTATGCCGTGCTATAGCCGACGAAAGACTTATTAGTTCGGCTCTCTTTGGCTATGACGGCAGAAACTTCCACGCTTACATTTTAATATATTTTCACCGGCTTGTCAAGATACTAATGCGCGTACCATAGATAAATTAAAGCGCACGAGGCAAAAAGTGGGGTACATCGAGGGAATTCTCATAGCAAGTCTTGCATTTTATGGTCAAATATGCTATGATGAAACTATCGGGGGTGAGAGTATGAAAGACGCAATAGCGCGCTATTTTGAGAAGTCGAAAATTGAATACTATTCTGTCCTCTCATACGATGATTGCCACGAGATATCGAGAGAGATTATCGAGCGCGAGGACTTCACGCCGCGTAGCGTCATTGTGTTCCTAGTCCCCTACTATGTGTCGGAGGGTGAAAACATATCATCCTATGCGACATCATACGATTACCATACGGCAATACGCGAGATATGCCAGGGGCTAGGGCGCGTGATACGCGAGTATAAGCCGTCAGCACTCTTCCGTGGCTATGGCGACCATAGCCCAATAGACGAGATACACGCGGCATCTATATGTGGGCTTGGCATAACAGGGGATAATTACCTCTTAATAAATGAAAAGTACGGCTCTTATGTCTTTGTCGGGGATATGATTACCGACATCGAGGCAGAGGAGCTTGGTAGGGTAGAGCCGAGAGGGGGTATCGGATGTATGCATTGCGGTGCTTGCCGGGCTGTGTGTCCTACGGGAATATTGCGTGGCGAGAGTGATGTATGCCTAAGTGCTATAACCCAGCGTAAAGGCGCGCTAACAGATGACGAGCGCTCTATGATGCTACGCTGCAATACCGCATGGGGCTGCGATATCTGCCAGCGCGTCTGCCCATATAACCGCGATGTTAGTCCTACGCCTCTTGACTTCTTCCATAAGGATAGAATAACACGCCTAACAAGAGAGATGCTCGACGGTATGAAAAAGGATGAGCTACGGTCGCGCGCCTTTGGCTGGAGAGGAAGACGAGTTGTCGAGAGAAACCTCGATGTCCTAGAAGATAAATAAAATTAATTCGCCAGCGAATGAACAAGCAAGCCGCTATATAGGCAAACAAGCAAAAGCAGATGCTCCGGTCAACCAAAAACATTCCTATACAATCGAACAATTATATAAAAAGCAGATATACGAGAAAACACGCTCGTCTATCTGCTTTTTTGCCTTTACCCAACACCCGTGTCGAGTTTTATCGGTGAGAACCTCGCACTGTTAGGGCGTTGTCATCACTTATAAATGTAAACTAATATATGCAAGACGCTAGTCGCTCTTAAACTTCAGCGGTGATACACCGTATTGTTTCTTAAATTTGTCGGAGAAGTAATTCGAGTCATTGAAACCGCAGGCAAAGGCAACCTCGGTTACGCTCACCTCAGGCAGCTCGGAGAGCATTCTGGCAGCATTCCTAAGCCTAAGCCTTGATAGATAGTCGGAAAAACCGACACCCACCTCGTCCTTAAAACGGCGTGAGAGATATGGCGAGCTTACCTTGCATACATTCGCAACATCGGTCAGGGAAATTCTGTCACTGTAATGCTCCTTGATGTATGAAATAGCGGTTGCGACAGCCGGGCTGTTATTCTCGTTTTTCACATATAAGTTGTTACACCTCGAGAGCATTATCATAAGCTCTCCAATGATACATCTCAGCGCATCATCGCAGAAGACATCCTGTGCGGAGTATTCTCTTGCTATTCTGGAAAACATCTCGTCAATTTCTCCGCGAGAAATCGGTGAGCGAATGACCGTCGCTGTGTCACCGATTGCCTCATTTACCGAGTGAGGTATATATTGCGGTCGGCAGATTAACACCTGCCTCTCTTGATACTCGTCAGCCTCCAGTGTCCTGTGGGATACACCTTCGGGTATCAGAAGTATATCACCCTCGTCGATATCGTAACTGTCGTTGCCAACAAGATACAGTCCCGAGCCTCGGGTTAGGTAGTATATCTCATAGTAGCCGTGTCGGGTTATATCCTCTGTCTCACCGGTACTGCCGCTCCTTACTTCATATATCACATTACGGGCGCTACTATCGCTCTTTAACTCATAAATCATTTGTCAAAACCTCAATGTTGCACAGTTTATTTATGGTGCTTTTGTGCATAATGCCGACTTTGTTAAATTGCAGTTAAATTTTCTCTTTTATGCTAAAAAACAACCACTTAAATTTTAACACATTAATACAAAATAGTCAAGAAAAAAATATGAATGTGCAAAAAATCTAAGGTTGATAAATTCCCTTTACTGTAAAATATTATTATAAAACAAAAATGTTTTGAAGTATAAGATCCACGGGAGGATTTGCGTATGCAAAAGATGAAGTTTAGTGCAAGATTGATTTCGCTTATCTTGACACTGTCGATTTTGGTTTCGGCCTTTTCGGTTTTTGCTTTCGCGACAGATGCTACTGACGGTGATACCGCGTCCGACACCCTGAATGTTGTGTATAACAGAACATTCGACGAGGGTTGGGATTATAACAACGGTGTCGTATCAGACTTCTTGCGTGAAAACAAGGCGGGCATCAGCTATGAGCTTGTAAACTCTGCTTACAACCATTACATGAGGCTTGAGAAGACTAATACAAATGCGCCGGCATATCTTTATGTCGATACTGCCGCGCTCGACAAGACGGGTAAGACCTTCATAGAGTTCGATATCGCGTCGGCTTATCTGAATGGTATGGGCCAGGCAGTAAGAGTTAATGTCGGTGGTAGTATCAAAACTCTTGTTGAGTTTAAGGATAGCGATAACGATGCAGATGACGGTATGTACATACTCGGCACTAATGTCGGGCATATGGACTATGCGATGAAGTGGGAGAAGCTCTCCTTCGTAATCGACTTCGATTATGCTGATGATGTTATCGATGCTGCTGATGACGAGTATTCCGTTAAGGCATATAAGAACAGTGAGCTTGTTGCCTCCGCGGTTTATAAGTGCGGTGTTGGCGGCTTCGGTGTTAATCAGCTACGCTTTGGTTACGGTAATGTTCGTAATGAGAATGTTAGCCAGTGGTATGCGCTTGACAATGTTAAAGTATATTCCGGTGTCGAGGAGTTCACCGTAATCGATTCGGGTGAATACGGTAGCTCGGTTGATAAGACTGCCGACAGGGATTATCCCCTCGCATCTGCCGCTACCGGTCCCGACGGCTTCCTTGCCGGTGCTCCTAAGCTTGACCGCACAGAGTTGCCCGCGGGCGCAACCAACCACTACAACCGTCACTATGGTGAGGGCTACTCGCTTGATAACTACTATAATTCCACCAACAAACTTAGTTTGGTCTCCGGTGAACACGATTTCGACATCAAGGGTGAGAAGCTAGCCTCCGGTGATAGAAATTACTTCTTCCGCTTTAGAGCAACTACCAATAAGCCCGGCTTCCTCCAGGTTCCTGTGACCTATGCGCCAGATTACGGTAGACTTGTGCTTGAGTTTGATATCAAGGCGGGTGTAAATGCAGATCTTGGTGATATTATTGCCTACTACGGCACAACCGGCGAAAACTTCTTCGTATCTATCATCGATGGTCAGCTTTGCCTGTTCGGTAAGTCTGTCGGTTATATCGGTAACGACTGGGTACACCTTGTATTCGCCTTCAACTATGAGAAGGAAGAGGGTAGGAAGTATGTAACCGTTTACTATGGTAACGCAGGATACTTCAAGGTTGAGTTCCCCTCAGACGAGCAAATGATATCCTATTTCCGTGTTGGTATCGCTTCTAACCCTGGTAGGGAGTATGATAGCTACGGTGACTGGTATGGTATAGATAACCTTCAGATATATTCCGGGCTTCACGGATTTGCTACACTTGATAAAAACGATCACGGTCTGGGCGTATATCCCGAGCATCCTCTTGATTTCCCACTTGAGGACGCCGAGGACCCCGAGATTCCTCTCCCCCCCGAAGGCGCAGAGGAGGTTGTTGACCGCGTTCCGAATGTTCCCGAAGATGGCTTCCCCGGTTACGTTTCCGGCTCGCCCGCTATCGAGCGCGTTAATACAGATGATAACACTTGGCTTCAGTATCACAGAACATACTCCGAGGGTTGGTCATTTGGCGTCGGCGGCGGTTCATCTCCCAACGCTATTATGTCGATCGAAAATGAGCAACAGGTAGACCTGACCTATAACTACTTCCAGCGTTATGAGGCGTCCACCACTGAAAGCGCATTCTGGGAACTTACCTCATCCGGTATGTGTCCCTCGAGCGGTAAGGTATTCCTCGAGATGGATGTTAGGGCGGTTGCAGGCGCTAACTTCGGTGGCGCATTCCAGGCTATGCACAAAGCATCCTCCGGTGTAGGTAACCCATGGATTCTTGGTTTCAGCGATGGCTATCTTGTAATATATGACAAAAAGATTTGTAAGGTGAGTGAGGATCAGTGGATTCACCTCGCTTACGAATTTGACTTCGATTATGCTGTAAACACCCCCGGTGCAGATCCTGACAATTATCTGGTTTCGGTATTTATAGGTGACAGTCTCTATTTTGAGAAGGTTGTTAAGGGTAAGGATAACACTAGTGACTTTGGCTTCAAAACTTTCCGTATCGGTTTCGAGCATGCTGACCAGTCTACATTGGGTCAGTTTTGGGATATGGATAACCTTGCATACTATGCCGGCACCGAAACCTTCGCTAATATCCCTGAGGACGAGTACGGTAATCTTATCAATCCAACTACTCCTAAGGACTTCCCGATACAGTCTGCTACTATAACTCTTGAAGAAATGATAGCAGAGTCGCTCTTCCTCAAGGTTGGCTCGGAATACACTCTTGTATGCAATGAGCGTAAGCCCGCACTTGAGAATGAGGATACAGGCGCGCCCTACGGCGCACCCACCAAGATAGGAGATACGGTTTGGGTACCTCTCTATACTATCCTTAACTTCCTATCCTATCCCTTATACGCACACAAGGACGGTCAGTCATTCGATATTTCGACAGGTAATACCATCACCTACCTCACGCTTGGTAGAGATACCGCATCTGTTGCAGGTAGACCGGTTAAGCTTAGTCAGGCTCCCGCTATTATTCCTAAGGATGACGGCGACTTCCTTGCTATCGCACTTGATGATGTTGAGACTCTGTTCCCCGGCTTCCACTGTGAGATCGATGATATGAACCTCATCACATTCTCCCGGTATGAAAACCTTGTTAATACCGATGTTTCTCAGGAACGTAGAATTGAACTTATGTGCGACTTCATCTACTCCTACTTCGAGGCAGATGAGGTATATGATATAGTTAAGGAAAACACCAATAACTTTGACCACCCCTACCTCATCGCTAATCAGACCAGATTTGATGAGCTACACGAGGCTTGGATGCTTGGTGAGGCTGCTAAGACAGATCCTACCATTGAGTATGATAAGACTCTTTACGGCTATATTAACGATATTGTAGAGAATGGTGTAAAAGATTATAACAAGTATTCCGTCACAAAGATGTCCGAGATTATTCCCAACGGTAATGATGATGGGTATGAAGGACTTCGTGAAGAATGTTATATCTACGACTCGACACAGAGTAGTCTCGGTCTTCAGCACCCGTACCTTGCATCTAACGGTTATCACCCGATAAACGGTCAACTTCGACAAGCCATCCCGTATGATGCTCTTCATACTGTTTCCTATGCTTACCAGATAACCAGAGATGACAGATTTGCCCGTCTTTGCTATGACTATGCATTTGAGCTTGCTAAATGGAAGCACTGGGGAGCCGGTCACTTCATTGATGCGGCAGATACCGGGTTAGTAGTAGCCCGTGCATATGACTGGTGCTATGATGCGTGGGTTAGACTTGGCCTCGATGTGAATGCTATCGCTGATGGCATCTACTACCACTGCGCACTTCAGGGCTACCTCCATACTATCGGTAATCCTGATGATCACGGCAGACCGCAGGGGTCTGGCGGTAACTATACTGAAAAGATAAACAACTGGAACGCAGTTGGTACCGCAGGTGTAGCTATGGCAGCTTTTGCGACTCTGGACTACACCGGTCTTACCGCGGACACTAAGATTGCTGCTGCAAGAAAAGCCGTAGATGAGTACGGCGGAACTAACATTCCAACCATTAACTCCTATGTCATAGCCTCCAACTTCAAGACGCTTATCAAGAACGGTCTTCCTGTTTACGCACCCGACGGCTCCTACGAGGAGTCTGTAAACTACTGGTCATACGGTGCAAGTAGACTCTTCGCGTATTCTCAGATCCTTGAGTCTGCTATGGGTAGCCATATGGGTATTATGGATACTTGGGGTATTGATAGAACTTGTAACTCTATCCTTCATATGGTATCCTCCGACTTCGTTAATTTCGCGTATAACGATACTGATGTAAGAAGTGGATGCGACTCCGACTACTTCAACTATGTTGCACACGCTCTCGACGACGACTTCCTAAGAATTGTTCGCCGTATGCATATTGAGTGGTTCGATCGTTATTCCACGATCACAGACTCTATATTCTATAAGAATATCGACGAGCTTGAAGATGTTGAGCTTGAGCTTCAGTACCACCACGTCGGTATCCACGGATACACAACTCGTTCCTCTTGGGATAGGGGCGCTCTCTTCGCCGGACTTCTCGGTGGTGATAACCATGACGCACACGGACATATAGATGCAGGTCAGTGGGTTTACTACAACAAGAGTATCGTTTACTTCGAGGATATAGGTTACGATGACTACAGCGTATACGGCTACTCTAATAATAACAATTTGTATAAGAAAAACCCCGAGGGACACAATGTTATCGTTCTTACATCTATGCAGGATAAGATTGACGCGGGACAGCTCCGTGACTCTGTAAGCCCTGTTATTAGAGTATTCGATAACGAGTACGGCTCGCTCGCTACGGTCGATACAACACCTGCATTCGGTACCGCATTCCTAAAGTCACATCGCGGACTTCTTCTTACCAATGATAGAAAGACCGTTGTTATTCAGGATGAAATAATGCCTAACGGAAAACAGACATTCTGGTGGCTCGCACATTACAACAACAAAGAGGTTTCTGCCACGATACAGGACGGCGGTAGAACGGTATATATGAAAGGTACTTCGAGTCTCGACGATAAAGACTATGTGCTTCGCGTTAAGATGATATCTCCCATCAGGCGTGGTATCGCGTTCGAGATCCTTTCTACAGAGGATTTTCTACTTGATAAGACGATGAGACCCGGTGAGTCTGTGGCGCTCGGTGGGCAGCCCGAGGTAGATAGACGTATGTATTCGAAACTTGCGGTTAAGTTCGAGAACCTCACTACAGTGCAGTTCTCGGTAGTTCTTGAGATTATCAACCCTGACGCTCCTATTGATACCGGTTACACCTTCACTGACATGGCTAACTGGGTACCCTACACTGATACTCGTGGGACTGTTGAGGAACAGCCCGGTGTGGAACAGACTACTAAGCGTAATCAGGCTAAGGTCACCGAGATACGTAAAATCGAAGATATCCAGAATATTGAGAATTCGGGCAAGCCCCTCTTGTCCGACCTTGGGAAATTCTACTCGGCTATCACCCACACAACCTACATCGTCAAAGAGTGTGGCAGAGATGCGATAGCTAACAACAAAGCAGTTTCACAGTACCTTGAACTTTACGATAGATATTACGCTATTTATGATGCGTATGTCAAGGATATACTGTCGACAACAGACCATGTCAATGCTATTACCAATCAGCTGATTGGAGCATAAAGACGGCGACCACACCCTCTACCACAGAGGTACAGGGTGTGGGCAACACTTATCACTCTTCCATATTTAACTATGAAAAGGAAGAATGATAGGAAACAATAACTATAAAGGAGAAAAAACATGAGAAGAATAAGCAAGGTCATAGCACTCTGCCTCCTTCTTTCGATCGTGGTATCAGCATTTGCCGTCTTTTCATTCGGTGCGGATGCTACTATGTCACCGACAGTTGTCTATGATATGGAAGCGTCGCTTGGTCAGGCAAATGGTATTATCAATGGTGACCCGGCGGTTATTAATGGGGCTAACTCTGTACAGTTCGTCTATAAGGAAGATGTAAATAAGAAGCCTTATTATCAACATCTCCTGATAGGTGAGCTTCAGGATAATGGCACATATAAGAACCCTAATAATCCAGATAGTGTATACTTCGGGCACTTCGCATCGAGTAATGCAGTAATAGTAAATTCGAATATGTACGGAGATAAGAATACCGACTTTTTCGTAATCGACTTTGATTTCTCGACGGACGGAACATTTGGTGATTTCTGTTTCAAGAACCGTTGGAAAACCGAGATTGCAAAAAACGCGCAGTCCAACTTACCGATGATAACAGGTTCTACTATCGATGAGGGGCTGGGTTTATACACCTGTAATGAGAAATCAGGTGTCTTTACTGCTACCTCTGATACTTATTATCCACTCGGGATTGATGACACCGGATGGGTAGACATTACTCTTATATATGATTTCCGCGGCGAGGAGTACACGAAGTGGAAAGCGTATCTATACCTTAACGGTGTGTATGCCGGTGAGATACCAACAGTAAAAAATGATGCGGTTCTATTTGAACAATCACGTTTTGTATATGATACAACATTTTCGGCTCCCGAGGCTACTGTTAACCTCGCGAACTATACTATTAAGTCCTTCCCCGTAGATTATAACGGTGAGATTGCTACTAAGATTGATAACCTCGGTGCTACCGGCTCTAGGATTTCCGACTTCGCCGATCTCGGCTACTGTCTTGAGGATAAGCCCGAGATGTTATTTGCTACCGTTGAGCGTGATGGCGAGGTTAAGAATATTTCTAACCCCATGGCACTTGATGCATCTCTTGAGGATGGCGACAAGGTTACTCTCTACGGTGATCTTGTTAACACTATAATTGTTCCCCATGATGCTGATATTGAGTGGGTTACCAATGGCCGATATATGGTAGAGCCAAAGAAAGTTAATTACAGCGAAGTAAATGTTGTTATTCGCGATCTTGATACTGGTGAGGTTCTTAGCTATGCTAATGATACTATAACCGATGATGAAGTTGAGACTCCTACCGTTGGTATTGAGACTATATTCAATCAGAACGGTTATACAGATCCTCCTGAGTGGAATGATAAATCCATTAAGGGATTCACGACGAATAAGGATAATTACGGCAGGACATATTGGACTCTCATCGCAGCCAATGCACCCGGCAGCCACAATTTTTCCATACCAAATCTTGCTGGCTTAACAATCACAGATACCAATTATTTAGTCTTTGACGCCGATCTTAAGGCGGATAGCAACAGCTACGAATATATTGAGCACAGTTTTAGATTTAAGACTTCTGACGGTACAGTGAATAAAAACGCAGCCAATTTCAGATATATATTCGAGGATGGTAAGGTTGGCGTTAGTAATGCTAAAGGGGATACCAAATATTGCTCTTCGGTGGCAAACGCTTGGACACACGTTACAGTTGTTTATGATTTTACCGGCACGTCTTACAACGATTGGAAGGCGTATGCTTATATCGACGGCAAGTTTGCAGGCGACTTAAAGCTTTCCTTCATGGACGGAGCTAAAATTACTATGGCGCAAATTGAGCCTAGGAAGGCAAAAGATTCAGATTCTTCTTTTGATATTGCTAACTGGAGCATCAATGCGTTCGGTTCTGACTATAACGGCGAGCTAGGACAGACTCTTGGCAACGATATCTCTAAGATCAAGGATCTGGGATATACCCTTGATAATGTCATAGGCACAGAGGTTCTCATTGATACGACCAATCTTCACTCAGGTATTGCTGAATTCTCTAAGCTTCACAATATTCGCGCGACATTCCTTGGGAATGCTACCTATAAAAATACAGTACCCGTCAATATTGCTAAGAGACTTATTCTCGACCTTGGCGAGCACACTCTGACAACTATGTCGAACAAGGGTGATGGTACAACACCCCCTCATAGCTTCACTATCTCGAATACAATCGTATTCAACGGTGGTAAAGGTAGTAAAATAGTTGTCAAGAACGAAGGAAATGCCAACCTAGTTTATATCGGTGAGGATGAGGCAAGCAATAACGCTAGGGTTATCTTCAACGGCACTGATATCCAAAATGATGCCGATCATCCGCTCATAGAGCAGAAAAACGGTAATGTATCCTTTGTTCGATGTAAAATTGACGTCAAGGACGCATCTTTGATTACAACCGGTGGCGGTAAGGTTAAGACCTCGCTTCTTATTGACGGTTGTACCGTTACATCTGCTCGCTCAGCGATAGAGATAACCAACAACTCTGTCAGTGATAAGATCACAGGTTCTCTTGACGCAAGTGTTGAGATTGTAAACTCCACAGTCACAGCAGGCGGACATCTTGTAGATATTAGGAGCTATGCAAACGAGACCGGTGAGGTTTCGGGTGGTGCATTTGTTCCCGGTGCAGGCTATGGCGATAACAACAATGTTGTTAATGTTTCGGTAGTTGGCTCTACCGTTGATGTCAGCGGCTCTGTTGTATACAGCGAGATTGCAGATATTAGGAACGACTGCTATGATGTTGACGGCGATGGCGCAAATGATGTCCTATACGCTGACAACTTCAAGCTTGTTACCAATACCGGCATAGTAGGCTGTATTATTAAGGCTGTCTATATTGCACAGCAGCATGTGACCGAGAATGGTCTTATTCCCTCGACTTATAGTCTCAGGAGCGCGCCCTCGGTGCTTCACGATACCAATGTTGATATTGATACCGCCGAGATAACTCTTGACAATGCTCACGCTACTAAGAATATCCCCGCATCGTCTGACACAATCGACATCACCTACTCGGGTGAGTGTGCCATTAGCACCAATGTTGCGACTGACGACGGTATTGAGGGTGTAAGCCTTAATATACAGAGCGGATATTACCTCGTTCCGAGAAGTGCTGCCGGTGTAGCACCCTACGCGGTGACAACCAATATTGCTCCTTACCCCTATATCATAGGTGGTGAAGAGTATGAGTTCTTGTGGTATGCCGGAGATCCCATTGACAACGATATAATTCCCGTAGATGTTACAACCAATAGCCCTTATGTAGACTTTAAGTGGGCTGACGAGCTTGACGAGAATGGCGCATTCTTCCTTGAGACTGTTGTTACAGTTCCTATGAAGGCTAATATGACTCTCTCAAACAACTTCGCATTCAACCTCTATCTCCCCGCAGATCTTGGTGATAATACATACAACACACTTAGAGTAAACGGTGAGAAGGTAGCCATAACAAGCGTTAATATAGATGGCACTGATTACAAGGCTATCTCCATCAAGGATATATCCCCTGTAAACGCGGCAGAGGAATTTGTACTCTCCTACACGGTATATACCGAGGACGGACTCAGCGCATCTACCAGCAAGACGGTATCTATTATCGACTATGCTAGGAGCGTTCTCAAGAATGAGAATGAGACAGAGAAGTCTCGTGAGCTCATCGCAGCGCTTGTCAACTACATCGCTAAGATGTATGCGGCAGCAGGCAGAGAGGATTCTGCTCTTACAGCTCTTCTTAACCTCGATGAGTATAAGGCTATCACTCTCACAAAGCAGCTTCCCACAGCTAAGTCCACTATTGGTGAAATTAAAGATGGAGATGGTCGTCAGGTATTCGAGAAGGTAGGTCTTACCGCCGGCGATAACTTCCAATTAGCATTCAGGACTTATGAGGGCTTTAGTGGCAACCTCGTGTTCACCTACTGCAAGGGTGGCTCCAGCTTTATGGAAACTATAATGGTTCGTGGCGGCGAGGTTATCACACTTGATATTAAGGCATACGATCTTCTTTCCGATATCACCATTAGATATAATGGCGTGAGCGGTGAGTATAACCTTTCCGCATACATTGATGCACTGGTAAAAGAACAGGCTGAGCCCGATATTATCGCACTTGCTGAGGCACTTGCTATATATTCGAGCTACGCTAACGCTTACTACTACGGATGATAAGCAAATAGCCTAAGAGAGCCACCGCTCTCTTAGGCGTACAATAAAAGGAGAATTAAGATGCTTAAATATGAGACCCCCTCCATTGAGGTTGAGGATATGGATCCTTCGGATATAATCACTGTATCCACCGGTGACTCGCCTCTTGTAGGCATTGAATAATGAAAAATGCAGGAGCTTGTCTCCTGCATTTTTTGTTGTATAGGTAGTGTTAAGTCACTTATCTTATAGCATAGTATTTTGTGCCGAATTAGATATACTCCACCTCTCTTCGGCTATATACCAACCCTTATTTGATGTTTTTTCACCTTGGGGTGGGGGCGTGTTAAGTTTTTCGACATAATATGCCATCTCACACGATATTTAAGAGGGCAATATAGCCTTAGAGAACATCTGCGATGTCGTAAATAAGCCTTTCGGTCTTTTCCCAGCCGAGGCATGGGTCGGTTATAGACTGACCGTACACCTCGCAGTCGGATATTTTCTGTGCACCGTCCACGATGTAACTCTCTATCATAAGTCCCTTGACGAGCGAGCGTACCTCGGGCGAGTATCTTGCAGAGTGTAATATTTCCTTTGCAATTCTAGTCTGTTCCAGATACTTCTTTCCGGAGTTCGAGTGGTTGGTGTCCACGATAACCGCAGGGTTCTTTAGCCCTGATGTCTGATAGGTAAGGTATAGGTCGTATAGATCCTCGAAGTGGTAGTTCGGGTGCGACTTTCCGTGGTTGTCCATATATCCGCGCAGGATAGCGTGGGTTAAGGGGTTTCCTGTGCTCTGTACCTCCCAGCCACGGTATAGGAACATATGCGAGCTTTGAGCTGCCTTAATAGAGTTCATCATAACCGATATGTCACCACTGGTCGGGTTTTTCATACCGACAGGTACATCTATTCCACTTGCAACAAGTCTGTGGTGCTGGTCCTCGCTTGAGCGCGCACCTACTGCAACATAGCCTAGTACATCAGAGAGGTATCTGTAATTCTCGGGGTACAGCATCTCGTCAGCGGGTGCGAAGCCTATCTCCATTACCTTAGTAAAAAGACTCCTTATCGCGAGTATGCCCTTGAGCATATCGGGTGCCGCATTCGGGTTGGGCTGGTGGAGCATACCCTTGTAGCCCTCACCGGTCGTTCTTGGCTTACCTGTGTAGATACGCGGTACTATCATTAGCTTGTCTTTGACCTTTTCGCTTACCCTTGCCAGCCTCTCGGTATAGTCTAGTACAGGAGCTTCGCTATCTGCCGAGCAGGGACCGATGATTAGCAGGAACTTATCCGATCTACCCTCGAATATCGCTGCCATCTCATCGATCTGCTTTTCTCGCATCTTGGATAGTTCGGGTTTTACAGGATATTCCGCCTTTACATCCATAGGGATTGGCAGTTTTCTAAAGAATTTTAAGTTATTTTTCATTTCTATTTACCTCACCTAAAACTTATTCCTTTGGCTTATCGAACAGTGTTCGTCTTGCTGTTGATGTTCTCATACATTCCCTCATACCCTCGCGGTCACCGCCGGAGAGCATCCTGCGGAAGCGTGTGAATTCCTCGATGAACATATCCATCTGGTTTAGGAGTGCTTCCTTGTTGGATAGGAACAGCTCTGACCACATCGCGTCATTTATCTTTGCTATTCGCGTCAGGTCTCGGAATGAGTCGCCTGTGTATTTTTCCATATTTGGTGAATTGTTGCAGGTCATCAAGGTAACCGCAATTACGTGCGTCAGCTGAGATAGGAATGCAATCATCTCATCGTGCGCTAGGGGGGTAAGTTCGGATATTTTTGCAAACCCTAAGACGCGCCCCAGCTCCTTGCATATCTCGATAGCCTCGGGGCTGTTCTTTTCGGTCGGGGTGACGATATAGTTAGCTCCGCGAAATACCCCGGGGTCTGCATACTCGACACCGCTACGCTCACGACCGGCCATCGGGTGCGCGGATATGAACTCGAGGTCGGGGCGTAGCATAGCCTGCACAGGCTCAACCACACCGCACTTTACACCGGTAACATCGGTTATCAAGGTGCCGGGGGAGAATAGCCCCTGATTTTCCTTTATCCACTCTATGAATATGGTGGGGTAGAGTGCAAATATAACAAGTTCGGCATCGCCTATCATCTCGGCGTCAAGCTTGGTTGTACCCCTCGCTATCATTCCTCTCTCGAGGGCGTATTCTATATCCTTTTCTTCCTTCGTTATACAGCTTACTGTGTAGCCTGCGTCGGTCAGTGCCTTTGCATATCCGCCACCGATTACACCAAGTCCTATGATTAGTATTTTTGTATCCTTATTAAATGTCATATTTTATAACCTCAATCCCAAGCTCCGCGAGGTCCTCGAAGAACCCCGGGTAGCTCTTGCTGACAGCCTCGGCACCATCAATC
>JAZOPN010000040.1:0-12704 GCA_045655565.1 Eubacteriales bacterium
AGAGCGAGGTCGCAGGCGACAGAACTTGTGCTACCCTGTCAAGTCGCATAGTCGAAAACATCAAAAAATCGCAGATTTTTTCCGTTTTCTCCTTGCTTTGTTGACTTCGCGGCGTAAAAACCGTCGTTTAGAAGGTTTTTACTTGCTCACCCTACCACCCCAATAGACCTTTGACAAAATTATATCCCACTCCGGCAACACCACTAATAGCGCTGCCTGCTACGGATGAAATCCCCCTAAAGATATTCGTTGGCTTGATCGCCTGAGAAATATATTTGTAACCTTGTCGTAATTAACATTATCAATTCCCTCAGACAATGCTTGATCTGCAAAGCTACTTATTCCACTTACCGCAGAACTAATACCTGCTTGTGCAATTATACCCAATCCCGAAGCATTGGATATCTAAGAGAAATGCTGTACTTTCCTTCCTGTGTGGATAAGCCATAAGTAAAATACTCTTTTTCAATAGGCTTGCCCTTTTCAAACCAAAAGGTGAAAAGCCCACAATGCACTATATGCCAACCAGAACGGCTCATTAATTTAAGCCACTTATCTAAGCGATGGTAAAGAAACGCAGGATACATTCTGATTATTTTTATATATTCTTTTCCGGGACTAATCCACTTTTTCATCTTGGGAGTATATATGCTTTTGATATATTACCTCGCTACTTTTTTGAGATAATTGGAAACTCGTTATATAATCCTCCTGCCTTTTGCATTGCTGAAACAGAAGCGCAGCAGTGAAAGTGCTAAATACCCTCCTAATGCATACGCCAGATAAGTCTTATCTGGCTTAATGCTACCATCCAAGACCAATATCACGCTTATCATAGCAATAGATATAAACAGATGTATGTAGGAGAAGTATGCAAACAGCATAAAATCAGCCTCATACTTTTCCTTGAAGAGCGGAACCCACAACATTCTCTGCCAAAAACTCCAATTTGATTTATAGTGTTTTTTCGCTCTATTAAAGCTTTTTCCGTGACCATATCGTCTCGTATAACCTGCTGCTACAAAAACATATCTTGCGTGCCAGTCAAAAAAGAGATATGTAAATATAACGATTACTATAAATCCTAATCTACCCATATCCCCTCCTACTGTCCCATAAACTGGAATAATGCCTTAGTTAAAGATGGTATAGTGGACTTTATAATGCTAGGTATTGCCTTTAGACCGTCATAAACTGCTGCCGGTTAACCTGTGTAAAGTAGTAACCTATATTTCTGCCACTTGAACCTACCATCTTACAAAAATGATTCTGGACATGCTTGGATGCTGAACCTGCGCCACCTATCAACCCCGATAGAGCACCAATTGTAACTCCTCGGTTATTAGGTAGTAACCCAAATTGTTGTAAGTGTTGTGCGACGGATATTTCTTAGCATTATAGAATAGAAGTCTTTGTGCCTCGCCCCACTCTTGCATCGCTAAATGACCTAATGCTTTTTATTAATGTTTTCTGGTGTCATAGGGTACTCCTAATGCTTTGTTACCATCGCAGATGAATGTTTAACTTTCTCTTTATTTGCATTTGGTTAATTCGCAAATACTTTTTATTCTAAAAATTATTCCATAGCACTTCGCACTCGCCAAAAACCTTGCTAAATAAGTCTCCATTAATGTGAGCACTCTGCAGCTCTAAATATGAAAAATACTTCTTTTCTATGTTAGAGTCCGCTTCTCCTAGAACAACACCTACTACTGCTTTTTCACTATAAACTGGTAGTATAAAATATCTATGTCCGGCATAACTAAACTCTATTTCATTACCCCTTAACATAGTATTATACAAATAATTAATGCTTCTATATATGCTTTTCAAACTAGACATATGACTCCTTATATATCAACAACCCAAGCAAATAAATCCTTAAAATCTTGAAAGCATTTATCGCAAATCCAGTGATATGTATCATCGGTGCAATATCCATATCTGATCGCGCCTACCGAATGTCCAAACTTGTCCCAACAAAATGAACAGTGCTCGTGGTCTTTTTCTGGGAAATCGAGAAAATCAGCCCGTTTTAACCTTTTTCTATATAAATAGTCCAATTGATTAGTTAGTCTCCAATCATCCATAAGCACCCCCTATTTAGGCAATATTTTACCATAAGGAAATATCCTAAATTTTCCTTCTTGCCCAGAATAGTCCCAGTGTGGCCCAATAGGCCCTGGATGATCTAGATCTGAATGTAACGAAGATTAGTTATTTGGATTATAGTAGTTTCCCTGTTTGGAGCCCTGCTCACCTAGGCCACGCCATTCATAACCGTCAGGAGCAACTGTTGGATCATCACCAGGGTAATCTATATCAAGCGATTGCGCATCATCTTCGGGATCACTTTCTGGATCAGTTATAGACTCAGGCGCATCGGTAGCATCCTTTTGCTAATTTGAAACAGCATCGGCAAACCAAATACCCAAAGCAGCAACGCCGAGAATGAGCAGACCACCCCAATATGCAGCATCTCCAACCGGTATTGGTCCGTCCGCTAATTGCATCCACCACATAGACGATGCCCAACCACTAAGTAATGCTTCTGCACTTTGTCCGGTAGGGTCAAAGTAATTCACAGGGTTGTTGTTGCAATACGCATACATATTGTAGCCAAGTATACTGTGATACAAAGAGTCATCCGCATTCAACCATCTACCAACAGCAGGGTCATAGCATCTTGTGCCTCGAGAAACTAAAAGCAAAAATGCGCCCTGCTCATAAAGCATAGCGCACAAAGTCCGTCGCTATGAGCGACACGACGGTGACCTCATAGGCGAATTGCATATTACGATTATATTATACCATATACCCCTAATCTCGTAAATAGAAAAGGGGGAATTTTTTCTAAAAATCTTTCGGCAAATAAAGCGTCGGTTGGCAAAACCGACGCTTAGATTATTTTTTCATCATCGACATACCGAGCAGGGTCTGCGATGGGAGATAGAACACCCACGCCATATTTATTGGCGGATGGGCGAGCCATGCGGCGAGTGTTCCGGGCTGTATCGGCAGATATGCGCCGAGGTTGCCGAAGCCTACGAATATATCGCAAAACAGGAACAATAGAAGTCCTAGCGGGAAAATTATCCCTCCGTGCCTAATGTTAATAAAGGCGAATATGCAATTCGCGATAAGCTGTACGAAGTAGAATACGGATATTACCGAGAGCGCGTCAGCACCACTGCCGAGTATTAAAGGTGGCAATACAAGCGCGACGAGAGATAGCGAGGCGCGGACTATAAGGTGAATTTTCTCAAACCTTCCCGAAAGCTCGATATGAACTCTCACAGCATAGGATAGCTGTGCTATCGAAAAGAAGACCATCGCCACAACATATAAGTCGCCCCTGACGACTAAGAAGTAGTCGGATATAAGGGTAAAGGCGAGGGCGGATACCGTAAAGGCGAAGTCGAGCCTCTTCTCGAAGAAAAGCAGGTTGAAAAGGAATGCCAAGACAACCGAGGTGTAGGCGAAGAGCGAAAACCTACCATTTACCGTGTGCATCAGGACGCCGAGCGTACACTGTACTATGGCAAACAGCGCGATGGCAGGCAGGCAGAATTTCGACCTACTCAGCATCGCTCACCTCAAGGGCGGGGTGTCTAACCTTATCAACGATGTAGTTAACCAGCCCTGCGACAAAGTACACGATAAAGCCGATAAGGATAAAGCCGACGCAATAGATCGCAAAGAATACCGGGTAGGGTGCAACCTTATAGATCTCGGAAAGAACAGGAAGTGTGCAGGGGTAATATGGGCTGATATAGAACATATTGAAGACAGCTTCTATTCCATAGGCAAGGAAGCTCTCGTGGACAAACTCGTTTAAGAGACAGGCAAAGCCAACGAGTGCTAGGAAGGAGAGCACGCCACCGACATAATAGCGCATACTGTACTTATTTCGCTCGTGAGAAATGAAAAATATACCGAGCACGACCTGCGAGCCGTGGTGCACCATAGTATGTATATTAGTAATCATCGGCGCAGCAAAGACATCACCGGGGTAAACCATAACGATAAGCCCCGCGACAAAGGAAAACAACGCCATATATCCCATAAGTCCGTTGCGCACCCTACCGTCCGGAAGAAGAATTATGAACGGTAATATCCATAACGATGTCGAGCAGAGCTGGAACGGGAAGCGATACCATTGGTACGAAAAGTAGAGCGTGCCCACAGGGGTAACCGTTGTTCCGATAACAAACTGCTCAAGCAGCTCTAGCGCGACAAGCACAATCCAAAAGCCAAGAAGCAAAAAGCGCATAGTGATATTCTTGCAGTTTCTGAAGAATATGCATAAGATCGCGCTACATAGTATAACCAGCGCGAAGCTCACAAGATGAAATGTGCCATATGCAGGCGGCGTATCCATCCTAACACTTAATATCTCATAGAGCCAGATTACATAATTGTCCATAGAATCCCTCCGTCCGAGTAGAAATTGTGGATAATGTTGCACCTCTAATTTAGCATAAAAGAATATGTTATTTCAATGATTTGATAAATTAATTAATAAAAATTAATATTCAAGCCGGCGCGTGCGATATATACAAGAATACGCCTGTTGCACGGCAAGTCTGCCACCTACCTATCTCGAACAATTTTACCGACCGAAAAGGCGTAGCCATAGAGAAAAGGAAAAGGAGAGGCACTGCCTCCCCCTCTCGGTCAAAAATATGCATTAACCGCTTATTATAGGTCAATATCACGCTTCTCTAGCGCGGCAAGTCCAACTCTAAAAGCGCGAGCGGCAATAAGTCTCTCCTCCTCATTCTCGCTCTCTAGCATAGGCAACAGATGGCGATACAACTCACCCGCAACGCTCATATCCCTTCTATACTTCTCTGTTCCATAGAGAGGGATAGTCTTATCTATCATATCAAAGAAATAGAGGCCTAGCACATCGCACTCAAGCTTCTTAGGTAGCATAAAGCGCGGATTAATGCTTCCGACAAGCTCCACCTTGAGGGCGGTGTCTATGCCGTACTTTTTCGCGCTGATAAGCTGGCTTATGCGATTGGTTATCTCGTTATTCGCGCTGATGCCTGTGATGTCAATTTTCTCTGTAACAAACCTAACATGGCCAAAGGAGAACTGCTTGCACTCAATCGACATTTCGCCGTCATTGTAGTCGATATCGAGCTGCTTCACGCCGCCCATATCCGGGTTCTCGAAGCCTATGCTCTCAAGCGAGCCGGAGTAGCTATACATAGCACCCGAGCGCTTAACCAGGTCAGTCTTCTGATGTCTGCCACCTAGAGCGTAATAGTCCGCGCCGAACTTGTTCATCTCCTTAGTCGAGATGGGACAGCCATCAGAGCCTACCTCGCCACCGAGGTCTGCATAGCCGACAACGATGTTTATTCTCGAGCCGTCCTCAACGTGGCTATCGTAAAGCGGGCTTTCGGTTATACCGACAGCACTTGTGAACGCCCAACCGTATATGGTTACTCTGTCCTCGTCAAACTCGAAGCTCGATAGCTTCTCCGAGGAGAACACATAGCAGTTCGAGGGAAGTCTACCCGAGCGATATATCGGGTTATCAATATAGGGGTCGCACTTACCGGGCGCGATGATAAACTTGGTCTTCTCACAGGTTCGGAACTCACGGATAAGCACCTCTGCTGTGGTATTGGTCGCATATGCAGTCTCAAAGAGGTCACCGGCGATGAGCACATAGTCTATCGCACGCTCTCTTACATATTCCATCATACGCATAAAAGTAGAGCGAAGCTCTCTTCTCCTCTCGTCGCTCTTGTCCTGCGACATCCCGACAAAGGGCGCGTCAAGATGCACATCACTACAATGCAAAAACTTAATTTTCTTACTTGCCATTTATGTATCCTCCCGTTTTGTGGGGTGTTTTTAGTTGTTACACTTTCTTATGTAGAGGGATATTGCCCCGTCTTTACTAAGGATAAAACTTCTCTATTTATCATTTTATCATTTATTTATAGGATTTGCAAGATTTTTCACTAAAAAAATAAAAATCTCTTGCAACTCAGCAAAAAATATGCTAGAATTAGTTTAAGATAATTTAAGGCAGAATACCGACCAACCGTCCGGTCGAGAAAGGAAGTCACCGCAATGCTTAGCCTAGCTGTTAGAAATACCGCCAAGTTAATTAGAGCGAAGTCGAAGAGCGAGAATGTTCGTCTCGGCCGTTTCTTCACGAAGAAAGATACCGCAAGACTTATGGCGTCTATGATTACGCTCGACGAGAGCCGCGCCGCATATACCATTCTTGACCCCGGTGCCGGCACAGGCATCCTATCAGCCGCTGTGGTTGAAGAAATCTGTAAAAGGTGTCCTTCCTGTAAGCAGATTTTCTTGACCTGCTATGAGAACAATCCCGTGTTCGTCGCCCTACTTCAGGACAACCTAGAGCGCGTACGCAAAAAGGCAAGGCACGACTATGATGTGCGCCTGTATGTGACTGTATATGAGGAAAACTATATCACCGAGTCACAGAACCATTACACCGTGACGCTCGATGGTGCTATTGAAGATAAGTTCGATATCATAATCTGCAATCCGCCGACAGACCTCGTAGAGAAGTCTACCGAGGAGGCGGCGCGCGCAGGCGGTGTCACCCAGGTGAAGATAAACGTGGCGTTCCTGTTCGCGAAGATGGCTACAAGGCATCTCGAGGCGGACGGTAAGCTGGTTATTATCCTGCCCACCACGGTTGCCAGCGCATCGGCACTTACTGCATATCGCAAGGAGATGGCGGAAAAGCTCTCTATTGAGCGCGTTCACCTCTTTGTAGCTAAGCAGAAAAATGAAAAGCGCGCAGTCCCCCTAAAGAAGTCTATAATCATATCGTACACCAACGCTGATAAACCTGAGGGGGTGGTTATATCCACCTCGACCGACTGGGGTAAGCCTGAGAATACCGCTACCCTTCCGACCCTCGCATACGACTTTGTCGTAGATAAGAACGACGGCTCGCTCACTCTGCCGAAGAGTGTCGAGGACACTAAGATTGTAAGATACATATCCGCCTTTCCCGAGACGCTCGAGACCCTCGGTCTCAAGATGTCGACCGGTCTGGTTATCGACTCGCGCTGCGAGGATATGCTATTCACCGACCCCATCAGTGGCTGCATACCGCTTATTCGTCCGACTGCGATTAGGAATGGGCAGGTTATATTCCCTCTACCTATTAAGAAGCAGTATATTGCTCCGGCAGGCACAAGCCTTATTCAGAGAAATAAGAACATGGTCATCATCAAGCGTGTCCCTGCCAAAAGCGACGCGAGGTTTGTCAACGCAGGCGTGTATATGGCAGGCTGGCTACCGCAGTTCCGCTACATATCCACCCACAACAAGATAAACTTCATTGACACCAAGAATGATACCTACGAGATGACACCGCACCTTACCTACGGTTTGTTCGCGCTACTCAACTCGACGATATACGACCGCTTCCTCTCTATAATCTCAAAGTCTAAGCAGATTAACGCCAAGGAAATGCGCCACCTGCCGCTTCCCCCGCGCCACATCATCGAGAATATCGGAATGCGCCTGATGGCTATGCGCAAGACCGATGTAGCCTCCTGCGACTCCATCGTCAATCCCACCCTGCACATCAAGTCGAAGTAAAACCGCCCGGCAAGGCAGGCTTGCCTCGGTATTATTGAAACTATTCCACGATAAAAAACACGCCCAAAATCGCGACTGTCGAAAATCGCACCGGCGTGTTTTTTATTTTTATAGAATACTTAAGCACTTCGCTCTATATAGCAATGGGTGATGCACCCACGCTTATTCTGTATCATTTGATGATTGTGCTTGATTGTCTTTCCTTTTTATGGTATGATTAAAGTGACAAGATAGACGGCTTTTAGAGAGGTTATAGTTAGAACGGCTCTTATATCCTCATAATAGATGCTAATAGATAAGTGTGATGCAAAAATGCTCGAAGAGTTTCCATAACTGCTTGCATTTATAAATCGGATTATATATAATAAATACGAAGTGGAAAATCACACAAAAATACATCATCACCCGTGGGACAGCGTCCTAAGGAGGACATAATGGATAATTGCAGCAAATACTTCAAGAATGACGCCTGTGAGTACTTTCCCTGCCATAAGGTTACGGGGGATTACTTCAACTGTATGTTTTGTTGCTGTCCGCTCTTTGCGCTCGGTGACAAATGTGGCGGAAACTTCGTTTACATAGAGGATGGAATAAAGGATTGCTCGGGCTGCTCGATACCTCACACAGAAAAGGGGTATGAATATATCTGCTCCAAGCTTCGCGAGGTGTCGGAGATGGCGAAGCGCAACAGAGAATAAAATGGAACTGTCGCACTTTGGGCGAACCTAAATAAAAAGTCGGGAGATATGCCGACTTTAATACAGTAAAAAATGATTGGTTACCATTCTGTTTTTCGCTTTTATTCGTTTTTTATCCAACTATTATTAGTTTTGTCTATTCGATTAGTCTACCCTTCGTTTTAGTAGGTTTATCTATTCTCCGTCCCCGACTGCCGACACTATGGGTAACTCGTCCGGCAAATACAGAAAGAGTGCTTGCGGTAGTCTCGGCTATGGCACAGCACGCGGCAAGACTTATCGCGGCAGGGCTTCCGATCATCGAAATCACAGAACTAAAAGCTAAGACCGAGAGCATCACCGGCACACCAAGAATAGTGCCAAAGGGTGAGCGAGTGGTTGCCGAGGTTATCTCGCGAGACGGCAGACTTCTCGACAAAATCTATTCCCCACTGAAGTAAGAGGTAATACAAATGAGAGAAATACAGGCAGAAATAATAACGGAGTGCGTAAAGCGTCTATGTATCGAGGCGAACTGCCACCTGGGCGAGGATGTCAAGGAATGCATAAGATGCAGTCGCGAGGGCGAGCTGTGGGATGGTGCTAAGGAAATCCTAGACAGAATAATAGAGAACTTTGAGATTGCCGACAGAGAAAACTGCCCCGTCTGCCAGGATACAGGTGTAGCCTGCGTATTCCTGGAGATAGGTCAGGATGTTCATATTAAGGGCAACCTTAACGAAGCAATAAACGAGGGCGTCAGGGCGGGATACCGCGACGGATATCTCAGAAAGAGCGTTGTGCGCGACCCTCTAGACAGAGTGAACACCGGTGACAACACCCCCGCGATGATATACTACGATATTGTGCCGGGCGAGCAGCTAACTATAACCGTTGCACCCAAGGGCTTCGGTAGCGAGAATATGAGCAGAATTGCTATGCTTCGCCCCTCTGACGGCATCGAGGGCGTAAAGAGGTTTGTGCTGGAGGCGGTTGAGGCGGCAGGCCCTAACCCCTGCCCACCGATTGTTGTCGGTGTCGGTATAGGCGGCACATTTGATAAGGCGGCATACCTCGCTAAGCGCGCGCTGATAAGACCGCTTGACGAGCGTAACGGCTCGGAGTTTTATAGACATCTTGAGGACGAGCTTCTTGAAAAGATAAACGCTCTCGGCATCGGCCCACAGGGCTTCGGTGGCAAGACCACCGCCCTGGCCGTAAATATAGAGGTTATGCCCACGCATATCGCAGGACTTCCCGTAGCGGTCAACATCAACTGCCATGTTACAAGGCATATGACGGAGGTGATCTAAGATGGCAATAAAAATTACAGCACCTCTCAGTCACGAGGATGCAAGAAAACTTCGCGCAGGCGATAGTTGCCTTATCTCGGGGGTTATATATACCGCGAGAGATGCCGCGCACAAGAGACTGTGCGAACTCGCCGAACGAGGCGAGGAATTACCGATAGACCTTAAAGACACTGTTATCTATTTTGTTGGCCCGACACCGAGCAGACCGGGCGAGGTAATCGGCTCAGCAGGCCCGACAACCTCTTACAGAATGGATGCATACAGCCCGACTATGATAGCCCTTGGACAGACAGGAATGATAGGCAAGGGCAAGCGCGGTGCTGAGGTTGTAGACGCGATGAAGAAGCACGGTGCAGTATATTTCGGCGCTATTGGAGGATGTGGCGCACTGCTCGGCAGGTGCGTTAAGAGTGCTGAGGTTGTAGCATATGATGACCTCGGAGCAGAGGCGATACGCAGGCTTTTGGTAGAGGACTTCCCTGTTGTTGTCGTAATAGACAGTGAGGGCAACAACCTCTATGAGAGTGGAAGACGCGACTACCTCAAGAGCCTCAATCAGTAATCAAAACCTATGTAAAATCTTATAATTCGCGCGATTATTTGAAAAAATATGTTGTAAAGGTCTTGTTGACAGCATGTCTGACTGTAACAAACCGATAAAAACTTACACCTCGGAGCCAGAAAAACGATAACTGTTGTTGGTCTTGCTCTCAACTCTACACTTGATATAGCCGAAGAGAGCCGGGATTTCTTGCATATCCCTTATCCTCACGCAGTTTACCGTAAAGCTCGCAGAACGAAAAATTAGTTTCTTCTATGGTAATCCTTGATCCATTTGAATTGTAACACTACAAATTCTTTTTTTGGTTTTTATTAAAAACTCTTGACTTTTATGAAATCGGGTGCTATAATAGATTAGCATTAAGAGGTATCACTCTCTTTATGCGACGGCGTGTTCAGCCCGTGAGGGCGCGCGGATGTTGTCACACACATTCGTGAGAAATATTTAATAACCCCTAAAAATGTGATCTGGGTATAGCGCAGTTGGTAGTTTGTGAGCGAAAACGGTTTATAATCGTTTTCACGAAACAAAAAGCCCAAAGCAAGGAGTGTGTCGAGACGAACTGGCAGAGGCGAAGACAGACGACTATGCGACGGCGTGTTCAGCCCGTGAGGGCGCGCGGATGTTGTCACACACATTCGTGAGAAATATTTAATAACCCCTAAAAATGCGATCTGGGTATAGCGCAGTTGGTAGCGCGCAACTTTGGGGTAGTTGAGGCCATGGGTTCGAATCCCGTTACTCAGACCAATAAGCACCGTAATTATGATACAAATCAGTATCGTAAAAGCGGTGCTTATTTTTTTATCGGGAAGCCTTAATTTAGAAGGCTTTTCTCGCCTTTGGAAGCAAGATAAGTGTCCGTATCAAAATTATAAGCAATCTTTCTACTGAATTTTTGAGGACTTAAACTTCAAAAGTCTGCATTCGATAATTATGCTGACACTTAACAAAAGATAAGTGTCAGAGTGCAAACATATGTACGTTTGTCAATGATGTGAGACCGAAAAGTTAAAAGATAATTTGTAGTCTTATAACAATTGTACAACTACACTGGAAACCGCGAGCTTACTAAACAATAAAAATGGACTTCTTTTCCATTTTCCGTTGACTGGAGTGCGCGAATAGTTTATAATGTAGGTGTAGACGCGCCAAAAAATATTATAGAATGACGCGCGCGTTTATATTCATTTTGAATTACTATCACTTACCCGCTTTTTCTTAACACGGGTAGAGTGTAATATATGGAGGTTATTATGAAAGAGATATCAGGGGAGGCTCTCGCGATCATCAAGGAAATGCAACAGAACGAGCTGACCGAGAGTGAGATTTATAGGCGAATTGCGAAATTTGCAAAAGGGGATGAAAACAAAGCGACGCTCGAACGCCTCGCAAAAGAGGAGCGCGCTCACTACGAGATTTGGCGTGGCTACACAGGAATTGAGATGAAGCCCAATAAATTCAAGGTTTTCAAGTACACCCTTTTAGCAAGACTTTTCGGCTTCACATTTGCCGTTAAGCTGATGGAACGAGGCGAGGGGATAGCACAGGAGAAATATTCTCGCATAGCCGAGGAGGTGCCCGAGAGCGTACATATTAAAGAGCAGGAGGAGGAACACGAGGCATCGCTTCTCGCGATGCTCGATGAAGAAAATCTACGCTATGTAGGCAGTATGGTGCTCGGTCTCTCCGACGCGCTCGTCGAGCTTGCAGGAAGCCTCGCAGGCTTTACATTCGCCCTGCAAAACACGCGTCTTGTCGCGCTTTCGGGACTAATTGTTGGTATTTCAGCAACATTCTCTATGGCATCCAGCGAATTCCTGTCCGCCAAGAGCGAGGGGCGGAGCGACGCCCTAAAATCCTGTTTATATACGGGAACGGCATATCTTTTGACTGTTGTTGCACTAATACTGCCCTACCTGTTAATCACCAATCCGATTATTGCTCTGTCGGTTATGATTGGCATAATAATCCTCATTATAGCCTGCTTCACCTACTACACATCGGTGGCACAGGATCTGAAATTCGGCTCACGCTTCCTTGAGATGTCGGGTATTAGCGTCGGCGTGTCGGTCATATCCTTTGTAGTAGGCATACTCGCAAAGCAGCTGCTCGGCGTTGATATATAAGAGCAAGGAAGGATAATTGAACACCCCCCGGTGAATTATTAGTATGGGCGCAACATTATGAGGACTAGCTAAACAAGGTTTAGAAAAGGTCGATAAACGGCAAAGCCGTGTATGCTATCCTTTTTTGACGGTATGGAACCTATGCGAGCCATCGTATGGAAACAAGCCAGAGAAATACACCTTTGTGATACCATACGCTATTGGCAATTACATCCAGCTTATGGCTGATGACATACTAGCCACGGCTTAGATAAAAACAACCTAAATTGATCCTGATAGGATAATTTAGGTTGTTTTTTGTGTGCCGCCAAGGATCGGCGGTCGCATTGTACTCTTGGGTAGTGTTGCGACCGCTTGAGGTACGCTTTGCCACCATATGTGGTGGCATTTGCTACGCAAAATCAGCTCA
>JAZOPN010000041.1:0-63936 GCA_045655565.1 Eubacteriales bacterium
CAAAAAAAAGAGAGGACATTTAGCGTGTTATCCTTAACGGAGAACACGCTAAATGTCCTCTCTTTCTGCTTGCATAGAGTTCCCCGAAACGATCGCAGTCGAGCTTTTGGGGTTCTCTTAATTGGGGTTTATCCTAACCGTATTTTTATTTTACCGGTTACATGAGATGCTCGCACATACCGGAATTTTCATTTTTCTCTCTAAGGACAAGACCCGTTCACCGTACTTTCGTATTTTCACTCAATTACAAGTTCGGATAGGGGGAGCTTCGGCACGATGTGGTGACCGTACTGATTTCTGTAATACCTAAGGTCGCTGTCAGATCTAACATCCTCCCGAATAATAACCACCTCGTTATCATAGCCGATAGAGATAACCATTGACGGCATATAAGGATGCTTGCCGAGTTTCTCACCTAGTTTCTGTCTATCAAAACTACGGAAGATACATCCACCAAGCCCTTCCTCTCTTGCAGTCATAAGCATTGCCTCTGCTGCGACTCCCATATCTATGCCAAGGTTGACATCCGGCTCGACATTAGTCATAACGACTATGTAAGCGTTGGGGCGCTCACCCTCCTTTGGCCCTGTCCAGTCGGGGCGAAGGTGAGCCGCAAAGCTGATTTCCTCAAAGATGGCATTACATCCTTCCTTATCATTCACGAGCATAAAACGAAGTCTCTGCATATTTCCGGTAGAGGGCACGAAGCGTGCAGCTTGAGCGATATAGGTGAGAGTCTCCATCGAAACAGGCTTATTCTCTTTGTATCTGCGAACCGAGCGAGTTTTAGCAATAAGATCAAGAACATTCATTTTGATTTTTCTCCTTACTTAAGCCTTAGAAATTATTGTTTATTAAACTAGTTTAATAAACAAAATCAAACTCAAAGTCATAGATATTGACTGTGTCGCCCTCTTCGATACCAGCCTCGCGAAGCATATCAAACACTCCGTTTTTAGCAAGAACCCTCTGGAAGAAGTTAAGCGACTCGTAGTCGGAAAAGTTAATCTGCCCCATAAAGTTATAGAGCCACTCACCCTCTACGATATATTTGCCGTTTTCATTACGGACTGTGGTTTCCTTAGCACCTGCAGTATTCTCACGAGCAACCTCCTCGGGTATATACTCAGGCTCATATACCGTTAATGGAGGAAGCTCCTCGAGCTTAGCGATGGTCGTCGCGACAAGCTCCTCTAGGTTTTCGCCCGTATAAGCCGAGATGTAGACCACTTCCCTGCCAAGCTCCTGACATTTCGCCTCAAAACGCTCGATAATGCCACTCTCGCGGTCTACCGAGTCCATTTTATTAGCCACCATAATCTGCGGTCTTGTAGCAAGCTCGGGCGAATATTTCATAAGTTCGGTATCAATCTTATCTATATCATCAAGTGGATCTCTACCATCAGTACCTGCAATGTCGACTACATGAAGAAGCAGACGGCACCTATCGACATGGCGTAGGAATGCGTGGCCAAGACCCAGACCGTCCGAAGCACCCTCAATAAGTCCCGGTATATCGGCAGCAAGGAAGCCCTTGCCCTCACCGATGCTCACGACGCCGAGGTTTGGCGAGAGAGTTGTGAAGTGATAATTTGCAATCTTGGGCTTTGCGGATGATATCTCCGAGAGTATCGAGGACTTGCCGACATTCGGGAAGCCGATAAGTCCGACCTCGGCAAGCATTTTCAGCTCAAGAAGCACCTCGCGTTCCTCACCCTTAGTGCCGGATTTAGCAAATCTCGGTATCTGCCTTGTGGGGGTTGCAAAATGACGGTTTCCCCAGCCACCTCTACCACCGCGGCACAGCACATATTCATCCGACTGTGCCATATCGTAGATAATTTTTCCGGTCTTTGGGTCTTTTATAAGCGTACCCGGCGGTACAAGAATAATTACATCCTCGCCATTTTTACCGTGCCTCTTACCGCCCTTACCGTTTTCGCCCGGCTCGGCAACAAATTTTCTCTTGTACCTGAACGCTAAAAGCGTGTTAGCTCCGGGGTCAACGCGGAATATAATACTACCGCCTCGACCGCCATCACCGCCATCGGGGCCACCCGCCGATACATACTTCTCGCGGTGGAAAGCAACGGCGCCATTACCGCCATCACCTGCCTTGGCATATATTGTGATATTGTCTATAAACAAGGCATACGCCTCCTTTCATCGGGATAGGGCTTAATTGCCCATATTATAGTCATCGCCCCTTTGACGAATGACAAGCTTTATCGGTGTACCCTCGAAGCCAAAGGTATCACGCAGACAGTTTTCAAGATATCTCTGATAAGAGAAATGGAATAACTCCTCAGAGTTGCAGAAAATTACAAATGTGGGGGGCGCGACCGAGCTTTCGGTAATGTAGTAAATCTTGAGTCTCTTGCCCTTATCCGAGGGGGGCTGAACTCTTGTGGTAGCATCATTTAAGAGGTCGTTAAGCATACCCGTTGTGATGCGCTTATGCGACTCGGCATAAACCTTGTTAATGAGTTCATATATATGAGCGCAACGCTGACCTGTTAGTGCCGAAACATAGATTATTGGGGCGTAGGTCATATAGGCGAGGGCCGTGCGAATTTCCTTGTTGTAAGCGGAAACGGTGTTGTTGTCCTTATCGACCTTATCCCACTTATTGATTACGATAATTACAGCCTTGCCGGCCTCGTGTGCGATACCTGCGATTTTCTCATCCTGTTCGGTAACGCCATCGACAGAATCAATCATGAGAAGACATACATCAGCACGCTCAACAGCCATCTTAGCACGAAGCACGCTAAACTTCTCTATTCTATCCTCAACCTTAGAGTGCCTGCGTATACCAGCGGTATCAATAAAGTTGTAAATACCATGCGAATTCTCGACACGGGTATCCACCGCGTCGCGTGTTGTGCCTGCAATCTCGGATACAATGACGCGCTCTTCACCGCACATACGGTTGATGATAGAGGACTTACCCGCGTTAGGTTTTCCAATGACTGCAACATTGATAACGCCCTCATCCTCGCTGTCATCGTCAGAGAAATCACATTCATCTATAACAGCATCGAGCAGGTCACCCGTTCCCGAGCCGTGAAGCGAGGAGAGCGGTATTGGCTCTCTATCAAATCCAAGCTCATAGAACTCGTAAAACTCATAGGGTATCTCACCGACCTTATCAATCTTGTTCACTACAAGTACGATGGGTTTCCCCGACTTTTTCAGCATTATTGCGATGTCTCTATCATCGGCAAGAAGTCCTGCGCGGATATCACACATAAAGACTATAACATTAGCCGAGGCAATAGCCATCTCTGCTTGATTACGCATCTGCTTCAGTATGGTATCATCGCTCTTTGGCTCGATACCGCCTGTATCAATCAAAATAAATCGGTGAGTACCCCACTCTGCCTCTGCATATATGCGGTCACGGGTTACTCCGGGTATATCCTCGACGATTGAGCGACGCTCACCGATCAATTTATTAAATAGTGTACTTTTGCCGACATTAGGTCTGCCGACAATAGCTACTATTGGTTTCGACATTTAATACACTTCCTTTCCTTATGGTCTATTAGGTGACGCCAAAAATCGCCTCCAAAAACTCATATCCGTCACCGCCAACCGCGCGCACAGGGACGCCAAGTGCCTGCGACAGCTCACCCACGGTCATACCGCAGAGGAATACATCCTCATCCGAGCGCAGCGACGAGCGAGGTATTAACACCTCGTCACCAAGTGGTGTGCCTGAGAGCTGCTCGAGCATATCCTTTCCTGTTAAAAGACCTGATACGGTTATACTCTCGCCGAAGAAATTATTGATAATTTTGCGAACATTAATGCGAATGTTCGGAAAACGGCTCATAAGCCTACGCGAGAGGCTCGTGAGCATTGGGTAGGCTGCAACTCCTGTTACAACCGTAACACGCCTTACACCGGGTGTGCCGGGGTCAATCCCCTCGACTTCTTCATAAGCATATGCAAAGTCCTCGGTAAAGGAGCGAAGCATTCCCACGCCATTCTCTATCTGCGGATAGCCGTCGTAATAGCTATCGTCGGGGATTTGGCGTTCCGCCTTTAGGTAAAATTCGTCGGCAACATAGAATAGACGCACACCAAAGCGGGATATGCACTTCTCTGCCAGCTCGTCCACCATATCAATGACAGCACCCGCCTCATCCTTTGTAAAGTCTGTTAAGGGATAAAGTCCATCGCGGTACTTTGTAAGGCCTGCGGGTACAATTGACACACTGCCGAGTGCCGGATAATACTCCATAAGATCGGTTATTGTGCGACGAAGCTCCTCCCCGTCATTAACGCCTAGACACAGAACAATCTGCCCACACATAGAAAGGCCTGCATTCTTAAAGTCATCGAGGTATTTTAGCACTTCACCCGAGCGTTTATTCTTCATCATTTTGACACGAAGTTCCGGGTTGGTTGTATGGATGGATACATTTATCGGTGACATACGCATTTTAATTATTCGCGCGACATCGTTATCCGACATATTGGTTAGAGTGACATAATTGCCGTGAATAAAGGACAGGCGAGAGTCGTCATCCTTAAAGTACAGAGTCTCGCGAAGCCCCTCGGGATTTTGGTCAATAAAGCAGAATATGCAACCATTCTTGCAAGAGTGCTTTTTATCCATAAGCGGAGTTTCGAACTCAAGCCCGATATCGTCATATTCACCCTTTTTTATCTCTACCGAATACTTCCCCTCGCCGCGCATAAGTTCAAGGGTGATATGCCTCTCGGTGAGATAGAAGCGATAATCGAGCACATCGATAATCTCGTTACCCGAGATAGCGAGTAGGACATCCCCGGGAAGAATGCCTGCACGAGATGCGCGAGAATTCTTTTGAACACCGGTTATTTTAACCATCCTGTCCTCCCTCTCTACCCACTCTTGACGGTGGCAGAATTTTTGTCTTTATAAAATATAAAAGCCCGAACACGCCATAGACTAACAGCGAAAACAGTATAAAACCACCTGCATCAACCCAGACATCGGATATAGCAGGGCCACGCTCCGAGATATACTGAAGCGTCTCGTCGATAAAACCGATAAAGAAGCCAAGCGCGCTTGCAAAAAGGGCGCATTTGACCCTCTTTTCAGTACAAATGCAAATAAATAGTGCCACCTCTATACCGAGAAGTCCATACTCGGTAAAGTGAGCAATTTTACGCACATATTCCACGATAAATGCACCGAGGTCGGTGTCGGGTGGGAATATCGTAGATAGAATTCCACCAACTGCGTTACTATCCTCTAGCGACTCCTCGGGGGATTTCAGCGAATTCGCGAATATGAAAACTACTGTTGCAAGGATAAGTGCAATAAGTACCCATCTTGCCACCATCTTTACGGTGTGTGAATATGCGAACATATTACATCTCCTTATTTTTTTAATTACCGAGACGATAAGTCTTTCTTATTGCCTCGAGCCTATCTGTATGTTCAAGCTCTGCAAGCCTGTACGGTGCGTTCTCTTGAAGAAACAGCAGTGCCTCGGGCGAGCCGTCCTTTGCGGCAACGAGCATAAGATCTTCAGCGAGGGTCCTATTCTCCTCAGTGCCGAGCCCGTCTATGTAGCAGAGCGCGAACAGATATTTCGACTGTGACGCAAGCTCCTCAACATAGTCAGAGTTGTGCCTGGCGGCACGACTAAACCAATGGAAAGCTGTGCGCGGGTCAAATCTTACCGCGCGAATTCGCGCCTCCTCATCCTCCTCGAGGTCCGGCACCTCACCAGAGAGCCGATAGACTGTATCTCTTGCGATTTGGGCGTGATACGGTATAAGCGAGATGCCTATGATATCCGGCTCAAAGAGTGTACCCATAGTATGCGCTACGGCAAGATAGAGTTGCGCCTCTATAATATCAGCGTTCGCAGCATCATACATTGCCGAATACGCTTTTCTATAATCGGTATCGCCACCCTCACCGTGAAGATACATTATGGCGAGGTTGTAGTTTGCCTCGCCTATTAGTTCTTTTGCGTAGTTATAGAACCTACGGGCAAGAACTGGATTTTTCTCGGTGCCATAGCCATATTGCAGGCAATATCCATAGTGGAATGCCGCCTCTGCGTCGCCATCACGCGAACACTTATAAAACATATTACAAGCCTCGGTGTGCTTCCCATCGAGAAACAGAACCTTAGCGGTTTTTACATCCGGCACTTTACACCTCCGAAAAACAAGTGCTTTATGGGACGGTTGCCCCCACTTATTTAATTGATAGTGAACTTAGTTCCCTCTCTGGTATCAAGAAGTGAGACACCGCGGGAGAGCAGTTCATCCCTTATGCGATCTGCCTCGGCAAAATTCTTGGCGCGCTTAGCCTCGCGGCGAGCCTCTATCATAGACTTGATATAAGAAAGAAGCTCGGGGTCGACGCCCTCGTACTCCTTAGCCTCAGCCTCTGCTCTTTTCTTATTCTCTGCCTCTCGCGCCTCGATAAGACCGAGCGAAAGAACTCGGTCAAAGTCACGAATAAGCTCGAGCTTGGTCGCGTCATTTGTCGAGAGCTTGAACACATCATAGAGTGCTGTTACAGCAAGAGATGTGTTGAGGTCGTTATCAAGTGCGTCGGTAAAGCGGCGCTTACCCGCAAGGAATGCCACCTCGTCAATTACATCGCCCTCGTTAACCTTGAGTTGTGCTATTCTGCCGATGAGTTTATCATATGCAATTCTTGCATTATCAAGGTTTTCCCAAGAGAACACAAGGTTCTTCCTGTAATGCGACTGCAGGCAGAAGAAACGATATACAAGGGGGTTATATCCGCGCTCCTCAAGAAGCGAAACCGTAAGGAACTCACCCTTGGACTTAGACATCTTACCGGAATTGGTGTTGAGGTGATGGACATGGAACCAATACTTGCACCACTCGTGGCCAAAGGTGGACTCGCTCTGTGCAATCTCGTTGGTATGGTGGGGGAATGCGTTGTCAATACCACCGCAATGGATATCGAGGTATTCGCCGAGGTGCTTGCGAGCGATGCAGGAGCACTCGATGTGCCAGCCGGGATAGCCGACGCCCCAAGGGGAGTCCCACTTAAGCTCCTGGTCATCGAACTTGGACTTGGTAAACCAGAGAACAAAATCTGCCTTGTTTCTCTTATTGCCGTCCTCCTCTACGCTATCGCGAACGCCAACGGCGAGGTCCTCCTCGTTGAAATCGTTAAAGATATAATATTTATCGAGCTTCGATGTGTCGAAGTAGATGTTCCCGCCGGCCTCGTATGCGAAGCCCTTTTCAAGCAGGGTGCTGACCATATCGATGAATTCGGGAATGCAGTTGGTCGCAGGCTCTACGACATTAGGAATTCTGATATTGAGTTTATCGCAATCGCGGAAGAATGCCTCGGTGTAAAACTGCGCTATCTGCATAACCGTCTTGTGCTCACGCTTAGCACCCTTTAGCATCTTATCCTCGCCTGTGTCACCGTCGCTGGACAAATGTCCTACATCGGTTATATTCATAACACGGTTAACCTCATATCCGAGATAGCAGAGATATTTCTCGAGAATATCCTCCATGCAATAGGTGCGCAGGTTACCTATATGGGCAAAGTGATAGACGGTAGGCCCGCAGGTGTAAATCGAAACCTTACCCTCCTCACGCGGTACAAATAATTCTCTTGTTCTTGATGCAGAATTGTATAAATACATATAGTCCTCCCTCTATGCCAAGGGCATCTCGCAAATGGCAATAGTATGGCATTATAATTTTATGCTTTTAATATTTTAACAAACAGCAGGGTGTTTGTCAAGGTTTTTCGAGCAAATTCACTTAATTTTTATTATTTATATAATCAGCCATATAACAAAAAAATTAATTAAAATATTTTTTATCAATTTCCTTGCATTTCAAGTTATAATTTGGTATCATATAGATTGGAATTTAATGCGATATTCTACAAGTGGTATATGACATGCTATACCCGATCCGGTTAGTCGCAAATATAATAGAGGGGCTTGTGTTAAATGGCTAAAAAAAGAGAGATGGAGAAAAAGGTGGGTGCTCTACATAGAGCAGTCCCGATTATACTTATCGCTATCGCCGTATTCCTCGGAATATGCTTTATTACCGCGTCCGATACCGGTCTTTTGGGCGGTGCTATATCCGGCGCGCTCAAGGGACTTTTCTCGATTGGTGCGTATGCTATACCGTTTTTGATTGCGCTACACGCAATGCTCTACCTATCCGATGTCGAACACGGCCGTGTTATACCTCGTGCGCTTCTGTCGCTACTTAGCCTTTTGGCGATCTCTATGCTCGGATATGTTATAAGTAATTGGGCTATCGAAGGTGTATCATTCGACCTGCTTAGGTTTTACACCGAGGCAGAGGGTGTGCTGGCAGGAGGTGGCTTAATCGGCGGACTTCTCGCCTATCCATTAACCTTGTTTATAGACAAGATTGGCACACTGATTGTTATATGCACCATACTCATTGTGTATCTAATATATCTCTTCTCCACCGGCAAGACACTTCTGGAGATGGGCAGGATTATCATATACTGTATTCTCACCGTGTTTGCCTATATTGAGCGTGGGCTTAAGGCATTCTTCGGCTTATTTGGCAATAGGACGCGTCTAGCCAAAGAGAGCGAGCGTATAGACGGGATTACCGACGATGAGTTCTTTGATGTCGATAACGGGCTTATGCGTCTTGAGATTTCCGAGCTTGGGATTGTTGAGAGCAGAGATGCTGAGACACTGGAGACTAACCCAACACTTCACGAGCAGGTGCACCACAGAAGCGCGACGACCGATTATGAGCCGAGACGCGAGGATGTACCGACAGAGGATGCACGAAGAGGACGAGTGATTGATATGAGCCTCGGCGGATGGGCAACCGAGACCGAGGATGAAGCTACGGCTTCCGTTGTGCGAGAGGATATTGTCGTGGACGAGCCTCCTCATCGCGAGGATAACAGGCATAACGCTCCAACTGTTGACGAGGCACTTATGACGGATAGTGCTGATAGAGTGTTTACACGCGATTTCGACCCGTATAGCATTGCGGCGTCCGAGGAACTCTCAAACAAGCCGTCGTCTCGCGCGGATTTTGGTAGCACAGCAGGCATGACCGTCACCGAAAGTATAGATGACATAACCGTCGAGGATTATGAAAGAAGACGACGCATAGAGGAGTTCGAGCGCGCTAAGCGCAGGGCGATGGCGACAAGAGAGCCAAAGCCTGTGACAAATACCGGTGAATATGTAGGTAAGCCGAAGAATATCGAGTACCGCGTACACGATACCGAAGAGATAGCAACACAAGCTCACTCCAGCATCGAGAGTGTTACTGTAACCGTCGAGAAGGTAGCCGGCGTACAGGTCGATGCTACCGAGACGGCATTTAGGCCGTATACAGTGCCTGTCGATAATAAACCAAAGGCGTCCGGTCTTGTATTTGAGGTCGATGGCGAAGAGGACATCAGGGAAAGCAACACCACCATAAGGATTGAGCGCACACCTATTGTTGAGGAAAGCACAGTATTCACCGTTGCTAAGCCCGACTTCACCGAGGATAGTGTGCTCGTGGATGCGGCCGTGGATAATGAAGAGGAAGAGATACGCAGGATTATCGAGGGCGAGGCATCTGCAAGAGCAGTTGAGGCGAGAGAGGTTGTTCACTCCATAACTCACACCTTCGATGAGAATGAAGATGAGAACGAGTTCGTAGAGGCTATGCCCGAGGAGGACGAGGATGTAGTCGAGGACGATATACCCGTCGAGGAGCAAAACCCCTATGTTTTGAACGCGAGAAACACATTTGATTTCTTCAGGCGCGAGGAAGAGGACAATCCCGAAGAGGTAGCAGAGGATGCTCCCCTGGATGACGTCAGATTAACGGCGTCAACTATCGACAAAGACACCGATTTCGACATAGTCGAATATGATGAGGATGAGCATAGTGACGAAGATGAGGACATGGAGTCGGATGAATACAAAGAGGTAGATGATATACCGCCATTCGATGTGATAAATCCCGCTCCTGCCCCCGAAGCACCAAAGAGGGAGCCGTCACCCAAGAAAAAGGACGAGTTCAAGCACTATAAGATGCCACCTCTTGACCTCTTGGCACTACCTCAGGTTGACGAGGAGGATGACGAGATCGCAAAGGAGGAAATCCGCGAGAATATCAAGACGATTGTTGAGACGCTCGCATCCTTCAATGTAACCGCATCTATAAAGGGCGTTGACCGTGGCCCGAGAATTACCAGATACGAGGTTGTACCGGCTAAGGGTGTAAGAGTAAATCAGATTACTACCCTATTCAATGACATTGTGCTCGCGCTGGCGGTTGAGGGCGTTCGTATGGAAGCCCCCATTCCCGGCAAGTCGGCAATCGGCTTCGAGATACCGAACAAGAAGTTCTGCACCGTTACTCTGCGCGAGTTGCTCGAAACCGGCGAATACCGGAACGCGACATCAACAACGTTTGTATGTGTTGGTAAGGATGTTGCCGGTGCTCCGGTGTTCGGAGAGATAGAAAAATATCCTCACGCCCTTATCGCAGGTGCTACCAACATGGGTAAGTCGGTATGCATAAACTCGATAATACTTAGTATGCTCTACCACGCAAGGCCGGATGAGTTGAGATTTATTCTTATCGACCCGAAAAAGGTTGAGTTCAAGATTTACAGCGGTATCCCACACCTACTCGTGCCTGTTGTTACTGAGGCTAAGCAGGCGGCAGGCGCACTAATGTGGGCAGTCGATGAGATGGAGCGCAGGTTTGACATTATGGAGGGCTGCAACGCCAAAAACATAAAGGAATACAATAGTATTGTCGCAAATGATCCGTCTGTCGGTGAGCGCTTCGCTAAAATTATAATAGTTATTGATGAGCTTAACGACCTAATGATGCAGGTAAGAGACCCGGTTGAGAGTCTGATTATGCGTTTAGCTCAAAAGGCAAGAGCGGCAGGAATACATCTGATTATCGGTACCCAGAGGCCGGATGTAAAGGTTATTACCGGTACAATCAAGGCTAATATTACGGCTCGTATGTCTTGTAAGGTTACCTCTCAGGTTGACTCGCGCACTATACTTGAAACCGTTGGTGCGGAGAAATTATTGCCGTACGGTGATATTCTCTATAAGCCACCGGAAAGGACTACGCCACTTCGTGTGCAGGGTGCGTTTGTATCTACTCCTGAGGTTGAGGCGGTTATAAGCTTCATCAAGGAGCAGATAACAGGTGATCACTATGACGAGGCAGTGCTGGCTGAAATCAACAAAGCGGCACAAAAGTGTGGCAAGAAGGGCGGCTCTAGCGCGTCTGATGATGATATGGACGACGGTGATGACGAGTGCGGATATTATGGCGACCAGCAATTCTTAGACTCTGTTGAGGTTGCTATACGCCAGGGCAAGGTATCGACATCCATGCTGCAAAGAAAGCTGAAGATCGGTTTCTCTAAGGCGGCGAGATACGTCGATGCTATGGAAGAAATCGGCATTGTATCCGAGCCTAACGGACAGAAACCGCGCGATGTGCTCATCACTATGGACGAATGGTATGAGAAGCTCTCGCGTGTAAATATGGACTAACGAATTAGGGCTGTTACATCCTTGATTACAGAAGCATCTGTTGAACAGCCCGTAACAAACTAACAGGAGAAAGATATGGTTTTAGTTATGCTTGCAGAGGGCTTCGAGGAAATCGAGGCGCTAACACCCGTTGATATTATGCGTAGATGCGGGATAGATGTTATGACTGTTGGCATTTCGGGAAAGACGGTTACAGGCTCTCACAGCATTCCTGTTGTGGCTGATATTTTGCCCGAGGAAATACCGACAGAGGGTATAGAAATGGTTGTTTTCCCAGGCGGTATGCCCGGATCTATTAATCTCGATGCCTCTCCTTTAACCGACAAGGTATTAGAGCTAGCTAAGAGCTGTTGCGCGCATATCGCGGCTATTTGTGCAGCGCCGCTCATTCTTGGGCGCAGAGGGCTTCTCTCAGGCAAGCACGCAACCTGCTTCCCCGGCTTTGAGGACGAGCTGCGCGGTGCGATATATGTCAAAACCAATGTTGTTACCGATGGCAATATAACAACAGCATCCGGTATGACGGTTGCACTTGATTTTGCAAATGAGTTGACTAGAGTTCTCCAAGAAAAAGACGAGCGAGTGCTCGACCACTCCACTTCGTCAAGCAAAGACTAAAAGGGCACATCAGCCGCTGAAGAAAATCACCATAAGAAGGACAATATTCATCATAGGTAAGCGATAAGTGCTTTCTGAGTTCGGTTGAGGCAGTTATAGCCGAAGAGAGCCGAACTCACTAATCCTTTGCAAGTTAAACAGTATATCAAACTACTAAAAAACTAAAAAAACAGACACGGGGTACCACTAATGGATAAAAGTGTACTTAGACAGCAGATTGCGTTTCGTTGCCCGGAATGCGGTGTAGCGACCGTTGGATTTCTCGGCGGGCTTGCACAAGTTTCGGATATGTTGAGGCTGAAGTGCGAGTGCGGCGCGTATATGCTGGATATAAAAAAAGAAGCCGAAGGTAAAGTTCGGCTGAATGTTCCTTGCGTTTATTGCAAGGATATACATACATATATTGTTAAGACGGATGTAATTACAAGGCAAGAGACCACCCGTCTTTCTTGTCCTCATTCAGGGCAGGATATACTCTTCATAGCAGAGAGCGCCGCTATGGGTGATGAGCTTAACCGTTCCGCTAACGAGCTGGAGAGAATACTCGCCTCTTTCGAGGCTGATGATATCAGTGATATTCAGCCTCACGAGATAGATGAGGGCGAGGCGGCTCCGGATGCAGGTATATTTGATGTGCTTAATTTTGTATTACGCGACCTAGAGGATGCAGATAGTGTAAAATGCCCCTGCGGCAAAGGCCCGTATGACTTACGCTTCACCGATGAGGGGGCAGAGGCGCATTGCATAGAGTGCGGTGCAACATATACATTCTATGCTAAGTCGCAGGCTATGGCAGAGAGTTATCTCTCGCTTGATAGTATTACTCTTAAGTAATCTCTAACCTATCAGCTTAGGTCATAGTAATCGAGGATACCGTTATATATTCCCCTTGCAAACAACTCAGGGGAGTATGCCATAAGCTGGGCATCGTAGGCATTGCTAATGAAGCCCATCTCGACAAGAACTGCCGGCATTGTTGTTTCCTTCAGAACATATAGACCCGGTCGCTCTACAATCCCCCTATTTCTTAGGCCTGTTGCAGCAGTTAGACTCTCCAGGATATCCTCTGCAAGCTCATATGCTACGCGTGAGGTCGTGCTGTATATAAGTGCTTCAGAGCCTGTGGCATTTGGGTTTGCAGCGGCGTTGGTATGCAGAGAGAGAAAGATATCTGCGGGCCAGGAATTTGCCTCTCTTACTCGTGTAGTTAGGCTCGATGAGTTGCTTGTACCAAGGACGGTATCATCCGTGGGGCGTGACAATCTAACCTCAAAATTGGGGTTGGCACTTAGCAGTCGATATAATCGTACGCCTATATCGTAGGTTATATCCTGCTCATAAAAGCCATTCCCCTCTGCACCCGTGTTAAAATCTCTGGGATTATGCCCTTGGTCAATATAAATCTTTATACTCAATTTACATCCCTCCTTTTTTAGTAGTATATGCGTTGGTTGGCGTAGGAGTTAATATGAATGAAATGAAAAGAATGCTCAGTTTTGTAAGACGGGCAGTTGATGACTATAATATGATAGATGACGGGGACAGAATTGCCGTCGGTGTATCGGGTGGCAAGGATTCCTTAACACTAGTCGAGGTTTTATCAGAACTTAGGCGTTTCTATCCAAAATCCTTTGAAATTGTTGCTATTACGGTGGATATGGGCTTTGATGGGTCAGATTACTCCGAAATAGAGGAATTCTGCCGTCGCATCAAGGTAGAATACAGAATTGTGAAGACCGAAATTTCGAAGATAATTTTCGATGTAAGGAAAGAGAAGAACCCCTGCTCGCTGTGCGCTAAGATGAGACGCGGTTCTCTGCACGCTGAGGCGGTGGATGCAGGGTGCAACAAGGTTGCGCTCGGGCATCACTATGATGACGCAGTAGAGACCTTTATGATGAACCTATTCTTCGAGGGGCGGCTCGGGTGTTTCTCGCCCGTTTCCTACCTATCTAACAGGAAAATAACTCTTATAAGACCGATGATTTATGCGACGGAGAAGGATGTGCAGTATTTTGTTAGGCGCAGGACACTTCCTGTAATTCAGTCGCTTTGCCCCGAGGACCACGCGACAGAACGAGAGAATATGAAAAATCTCTTGGCAGAACTTGAGCGCGACAACAAGGGTGTTAAGCACAGAATATTCCACGCTATGTGCGCGTCGGGAATTGATGGCTTCAAGGAACTGAGAAGATACCCCGATGCGGGTAAGATCGAGGATTGAAGCATTGAAATCGACCATCACTAACGTATAGTACAAAAAGACGACTTACCTCGCCCTATAAAATGGGGGGAGAATAAGTCGTTTTTCTACTTTTAATCTATTTTGAGTTACGTAAGCCTGTCATAGTCCCTGGCGTATGATGTCTCACGACTCCTGCCCTGACGGAATACAAGCTTATCGTCGTTTAGCTCCTCATCCGAGAGGAAGCCGTTGGTGTGAACAACATATACTCCCTCCTCACAGCGGTCTGTGCGACCGAGGATAACCCTATCGCCCTTTTTGATATTTCTGTTTCCACGGCATAAGATACGCTAGGTGCATTTAGGAAATGTGCCTCTGTAAAGTTGGGGTGTCTATACTTGGGCATCTCAAACACAGTCCTTCTCCTGACTATTTTAATGGTATTCTACACCCCGGTTCCAGTGTTATACAGCTACCCGAAAGTTTAAGGTATATTGTAGTATCTGCTCTATTGATTATATAATCATCAACGACGGACAGTCGCATTGTGGCGGTTTGGTAGTCAAAAATCTCGCCAACGGTAGCATACCAAAATTCAGTCGGCCTATTACCATAAAGAGTTGCAAATGTGCACAGGTCATTCCAATTCCCCGACCTTTCGAAGTCTACCGAGTGGACACCGAATGCGAACATTTTGAGTTCACCATCGTCTGGGATGTCATCATACTTTTTAGCAACCTGCAATAGGTTTAGGTGAACTGCATTGTACGACCAACTCATTCTATCCTTTGGTATGTTAAAGGCATCCTTATCAAGAGTAGCACCCGTGCGCCTGACGCTCCTATAACCGCGTTCTTGTAGGTGTGACATTACCATCTCGGACTTCTGTTCTCCAAATGGCCATACAAAGTCGCGCACAGTACCATTGCCAAATACATCTTCGATTTCGGCCTTAGCCATATCTACCAGTTTGCAATAAAGCTCAGGTCGGGCAATAAGTCGCCAACCGCGCGCGAAGTGGATATAATATAGGCCGTCGTGGTTGGGATGCGGATAAAGCTTGTCCACATCCGAGCACTCGTGCGAAAATGGCTCATCGGAAAATGCGTACTCCGCGCCATCGGCAAAGCAATATGGGTGTGCCTTACAGTGATTGGCAATTTCAGAGCCACGATAGGTCTCTCGGTATTGTTCTATTGTATATCTATCAAGCCTACAGCCCGTAAGATTAAATGTTCCTCTAATTCCCGCGGGGGATAGAATAGATAATAGTTTTGCATCGTGTCGTATGTCACCATCATCAATAGTAAAGGTTATAGCCTTCTTACTATAATTGGGATAACAAACCTCAAAGCGTTTCATAAAAATACCTTTTTTTAGATCTAATGCTTGCCGTAATAGACAACTGTGCCGGGCGCAACAGACGAGGTTAACCATACGCTCGCACCTATTACAGAGCCGTCGCCAATCTTAGTGTTGCCGCCGAGTATGGTCGCATTTGCATAAATAACGCAGTTGTTGCCGATATCGGGATGACGCTTAATCCCCTTTATGGGATTACCGTCCTCGCCAACCTCGAAGCTCTTAGCGCCGAGGGTAACACCCTGGTAAATCTTAACACGAGAGCCTATCGTAGTGGTCTCGCCGATTACAATACCTGTACCGTGGTCGATGAAGAAATACTCGCCGATTGTCGCGCCCGCATGGATATCAATGCCCGTCTTTTCGTGGGCGTACTCGGTCATAATGCGCGAGATGTACGGTATCTTATTGACATAAAATTCATGGGCTATGCGGTATATTGATATAGCGTAGAAACCGGGATAACAGAGGATAACCTCCTCGGGCGTGCGAGCTGCAGGGTCCCCCTCGTATATTGCCTGCACATCCTTTAGAAGCATCGCCTTGATTGACGGTAAGGTCTCAAGTATTTTATATGCATATTCCTCGGTATCTACGATAGCCGCCTCATCAAGGAAAGCAAATGCAGCGGTAATCTGACGCTTAAGCATCGATAATATATCCGAGATTAGTTCTCTATCACTTCCCTTGTAGCCATCAAGCTTAAAGTAATCGGGAAACATAAGCGACTGCAAACACTTTAATATATTAATGATAGCCTTCCTATCGGGGACCATATATGTGTGCTCGTGAAAATACCTGCACCGTCCCTCATCTGTACGAGAGAGCTCCACGAGAATGCTATCTAAACGATCATTACTATTCAATTTAATTCCTCCATACTACAAAGGGCGACCATTCCTCGATGGGGTTTGGTCGCCCTAACTATCCACAAAAGGATCAAGAGATAAGTGACTTAATAAAGGAGATTACATACGCGCCAACGCCCTCAAGTGTAATGGGAGCACCCGAAAGGTCTGCTGCATTCTTAGTGGACTCGGCATAGGATGCGTTAATCTCCGAGATATCTGAATCGTAAAGAGCTATCGCATCATTGAGAACTGCCTCAGCTTCGCTGACACCTGACAGCGTCTTGTCGGGTACATTCCTAGCATCATTCGCAAGTTTTATAGCAGCGAAACGAGTTGCGAGAGATGCGGTATTGTCAATATTGCCAACAAGAGTAACGAACTTAGTGGCACTAGCCTCAGCGTACCGAAGCGAGGTGTAGATGTCAAAAAGAGCAATGTTGGCATCAATAACACCGTCAATCTCGAGGATGTCACCCGCCTCCTTGAGCGCTAGCGCATTGTTTACAGCAGCAACAAGCTCATCACCTGTAAGTCCATCAAGAGCTGCAACCGCTGCGATATAATCAGCAGCAGCCTTTCTAACGTCAGCAATGGACTGACGGATAGTGACATACTGCTCCTTTGCCTCGGCAACGCCGGGGTACTCAATAGCAACTTCATCGAGAAGCAACTCTGCATCATCGAGGTACTTCTCCTTTGTATCGAGGTTAATAGCAACGGTAGCCTTAGCCATAAAACCAAGGAAGTTCTCCGCAACCTCACCAATAGCCTTAAGCTCGGTCTGAGCCTCATAGAATTCAAGCGCATCGGTAACACCGGGACAGGTCTCATTATCATATACAAGCACCTTGGACTCTGCATACGCGACAAGTCTATCGGCCTGTGCTAGAGAAAGCTGTGCTGCAGCCGCCTCAAGCGCAGCAGTATCTGCAGGATCAACAGCATCATAAGCAGTCTTAGCATCAGCATATGCATCAACGGCATCCTTAAGCTCATTAATAGCGTCAACAAATGCCTCGGACTGAGATTTCATCTTCTCAAACTTACTTCTTACAAGATCGTGGTTGTTGAATGCGTCGGAAATGCCGGGATATGTAGTGTTATATTTGTAGCTCTGCTTATCCTCGTCATAGAAAGCGGCCTTAGCAGCATCGTAGAACTCAGCAAGTACCTTATAGTCATTGGAGGAGAAGTCGTAGCCATCATCGAACCACTCCTGAACAAATGCCATGAATGCCTCGGATGCAACCTTATCATCAGCAAGGTCTGCGACCTCAGCATCGTATACCGAAAGTGCATTCTTAATATCATCTGCAACATCGCCGCTCATATAGGTTCTAACACGCTCAGCAACAACCTTGCCGGTCTCTATATGCGCAAATCTTTCCTCATAGGAATCACGAACATTGATAGAAGATACGGTATTCTTAAGCGACTCACCGTAGACAACGAGTATCTGAGCCTTAATCGCCTCTATATCACTGAGCACCTCAGCATCGGTCGTAGTGTAACCGTATACATCAAGGAGTTTATCATAAACATCAACAACCTTGAACTTAGTAGAAAGCGAAACGGTATCATCGAAGAGCATACCCTTAAGCTGTGCTATGGATGCCTTAGTAAGAGCCTCAAGCTCCTCGGGAGTAGTCTTACGATAATCACTACCGGACTGAAGATAAATATTATCAAGCGAAATTACAGTATCTCTGCCATCAAAGGTAGAGGTACTGTCGTAACCAACCTTGACGGATGCAACAGAGTGCATAGGAGTGCTGATATCCCGATAAGTAAGTTTGTTATCCTTATTCGCAACATCTGCGATAATAAGCTCGAACTTATTCTGCTCATATACGATGTGAACACTGTACCACTTGTTCTCGCTGATTGCCATATCAAGCTCGGTAAAGGAAGAACCAACATTAAGAAGCACCTTGCCTCTCGCGAAATCGAGAACGATAAGCGCGGTACCTGTAATAGAGCCGTCCATATGTGGTGTCTCACCAACAAACACCTTGACAAGAGGCGAGCCACTCTTCTTAACATTCACCGCAGCACCGCATCTAGGACATACTTCAGGAAGGTTGGCGAACGAATTGAACTCATCGTCATAGCCGCAACCGTCGCCGCAAAGCAGATGTGCACGCTCAATATGCGATGCCTTAATATCGGCATCAAACACAAATGTGCCGAGCTTCGCGGGATCGCCATTCTCATCGTTAATGTTAACGACATAGAGCATATTTCCAACAGCTGCAGTGTTGGTGATAGGGCCGGATATCATATCCATATACTTGTTTGTAGGATTGTTATTGTTGTCTGTCTCGACCGACAACTCTACCCTACCGGATAGTTTATCATCAGCGCCATTAACAAACTCTCCCTCGTATGTAGCACCCTCAAAATCCTCATCTACATATATAGTGGATGTCGCGGGATCATAATACTTAAGGATGTCATCATATGCCGGCTCTGCAGTATCCGCGGAAATAGCAACCGCGATAGAAGATACCAAAATAGCAACCACAAGCAATCCTATGAAAACTCTCTTTGCAAGCTTCATAAATCTGTTCTCCTTGTACAAAGATGTGTGCGTATTATTTATACTTAATTTATTATATCATCACAGGCGCGAAAAATCAAGAAGTAAATATAGCAAAAATATCAGCGCAGTTTTGTATCATTTGTACAAAGAGAGGCGCTCGGGCGAAAGAAACGATTTGCTGTTTTTTCAAAGAAAAAAAGATAGGAAAACAGTGCCACGAATAATGCGCAAGGAATTAAGAAATACAGGAGAATTATTTGTTTGTTTTTGTCGAAAATCTATTGATTTTTTGACACGGGTGTGCTAGAATACTTGTATAATATGTAAAATGGGTGAGGTATATCATTTGATACCGATATTGATTTAACTAAGTTATCGCCCACTAAAACTCAGCATAAAATATAGGGAAGGAGACCGATATGAGTAAGAGCATTTATACATACTACAAAGAGCGTCTAATCGAAATCGGAGGTGGTAACAAGTGCCTATATCTCAAGAACATCGTAAGACGCGGTGCATATGATATCGGTCGCATATTTGAGGGGCGCGATGAAAAAGTCACTGAGCTTATTGATTTTCTCTGGGGCAGATCTAAGAGCTTCACCCTAACCCTGCTCTCCAAGGCAGAGCGCGATGACATCTTTAGGAATATACAGTCACAGCAAAGGCGTGCGAAATCGGGTGATACCGCGCTGGACACACCGCCCACTGACGAGACTACGGCGAAGAAAATTGAGCGTGCAAAGCAGATGGAGGCGACTAAGGCCCTCGAGGCCGAGGTTATTAAGGTCAAGGAACTACGGCGCGAGGCAGACGAGATAGAGCGTGAGCGCGGTAGATATGAGTTATATGTGGGCTACCCATTCGTATTCGGTGCTATTCCTCAAGGTGCTCAAAAAACGCTGATTAAAGCCCCGCTTTTGCTCTTCCCTATCAAGATTGACATTGCCGATGATTATACCGTTGAACTTAGTCTAAATAAGGCTGAAAAGATACATATAAATCACGCGCTCGTTTATGCTTACGCGCAGTCAAAGAAATTGAATATTGATGCGCTCGAGCTTGAGTTTGATGATATGTCAAAATTCAAGACGGCGAGGGATGTTATAACATATCTTGTGGCGGCAGGCATCAGGATTGATGATAAGCTCCAGAGGAATATTCATAGTTATTCGAAGTATAAGGAGCCTGAGACTAAACCCGAGTTATCGCTCAGAAGTGCGGCGGTGCTCGGTCGTTTCCCACTCTCAAACTCTATATATTCCGACTACACCGCGCTCGAAAAGCGCAATCTATCAAATACCGCACTTGCCGAGCTTTTACGCATTGGAAAGGCGAAGCCTGCGCGAACTTGGCCCTGGATGCCGAAGCCAACGAAAAATGCCCGTGTGTATCCGACAAGGATGCTCGACTATGCGCAGTCGGAGGTTTTGCGCGAGCTTGAGGAGCACGGCAATGTTGTTATCTATGGCCCTCCCGGCACAGGAAAATCACAGACTATTGTTAACATAATTTCGGATGCTCTGGCGAAGCGTCAGCGTGTGCTGGTTGTATCGCAGAAGAAGGCTGCGCTCGATGTTGTATTCAACCGTCTTGGTCTGCTTAGCGACAGGGCTATGTATATATCCGACGAGGCGAAAGAGAAGCGTAGCTTCTATGAAAGGTGTCACACCGCACACACACGAGAGCGCGATGTTGATGCTGATGGGCTGAGGGTGCTCGAGGCACAGTATTCGGAGACCGAAGCGAGAATTGCCGCGGAGGTGAAGAAGCTCGACGATATTCACGCGCTACTAACTACACCGAGACTGCCCTTTGGTCTATCTATGTCCGAGATGTATTCGGCATCCTATAATATTGCAAAGAACACATCCGAATACGCCATATATCTCAATCTTATTGCACACCCAGAGGTTATGTCGCTGACATACAGGGAGCTTAAGGATGCTATGTTTGGTATCGGTGAGATGAAGCTCGCTGATACCTACTATTCCTATATGCAGGCGAAGGAGAAAAATCCTCTTATCGACTATATGAAGGATGAGTTGGATATCAGGACACTCGCCGAGGTTAAGGGAATGCTCGAGGATATACAGAGGACTAAAAAAGGTCTATTCAACACCTCGAAGTATCCGTATTACAGACAGGTGCTCGCCTTTTATGGCCGTCTTAGAGACGAGGAGAGCCTTGAGAGAATTGTAAAGCTTGAGGCAGACTTCCAGAAGCCGGGCTTATTTGCTCGCGGAAAACTGGAGGCTAAGCTCAAGGAAGAGTTTAGTGACACGCTGGATGCTATCGACGCATTTGCTAAGGAATACGAGTGCCTTAATCGAGTTATGACCACCGATGGTTATATCTCGGTTATTGATAACATTCTGCGCGGAAATGTATCCTACATTAAACTTGTGTATGATGCGCTAGACAATTATATTTCTTTAAGGGATATAAACAACCTGCTCGCCAGCCTGGATGAGCACAAACTTGCAATACTGAATTTCGCGTATTCCACCTGCAAAAACAACTCTAATTACCTTGATATAATTGCAAAGCTTACGATGGTAAGGATTTATCATGAGGTGCTTAGGTGTGAGGATGAGTATCGTGATAGCCTCGCGGGTCTTATGGACTTCGAGGATATTGCATCCAAGATATACCGTCTTAAGGCATCTCAACTAGAGGTGGCGGAGAAGATTGCATATAACAAAAGTTATATAGATTATGAGGCAATATTCAAGAAATCTAAGGAAAGCGCTAACTATTTACACCAGATAAACAAGAATAAGGGCTACTGGCCTATAAGAAAAATGGTCGAGGTGTATAGCGACCTTGTGCTGACACTATTCCCCTGCTGGCTACTCTCGCCTGAGAACGTATCATCACTCCTGCCCCTAACAAAAAATCTGTTTGACCTTGTTATATTCGATGAGGCATCGCAGATATTCATTGAGAGCACGATCCCGACTATTTATCGTGGCAAGACAATAGTTGTTGCCGGTGACGACAAGCAGCTGCGCCCATCGGCTACATTTATGAAGCGTTATCTTGGCGCAGACCCCGAGACGCACGAGGACTACTCTATGCAGGCGGCACTAGAGGTAGATAGTCTGCTCGACCTCGCGGTATCGAGATACGAGAGCACAAATCTAACCTATCACTACCGCTCGAGAAACCAGGAATTAATTGATTTTTCTAATGCGGCGTTCTATTCTTTGGGTCTGCAGATAGCACCCAATATCTCTAAGAATGAAGTCGAGAGGCCTATTGTGCGCTACAAGGTGGCGGGTAAGTGGCAGGATAGGCGAAATATTCCCGAGGCAAAACGGGTTGTTGAGGTGCTGAAGGAAATATTTGCAACAAGGAAGAATAACGAAAGCATTGGAATTATAACCTTCAACTCGGAGCAACAGTCTGCAATAGCTGATATGATTGATATTGAGTGCAGCAAGGATAAGGACTTCCGCTCTGCTATTATACTTGAAAGTCATCGTATAGAGAATGGCGAGGACACAAGCATATTCATCAAGAACCTAGAGAATGTTCAAGGAGATGAAAGAGATATCATTGTTTTCTCTATCGGCTATGCAGAGAATGAGGCAGGCAAGGTATACACCTCCTTTGGTTCACTCTCGGCAGAGGGTGGCGAAAATCGCCTGAATGTCGCTATAACAAGAGCGAAGAAAAAAATCATAGTTGTAACAAGCATTGAGCCTGAGGACCTCAAGGTTGAAGCCTCGAAAAACAATGGCCCAAAACTATTGCAGAAATATCTGCAATATGTAAGGGCGGTATCGGATGGCAAGACCGACGAGGTTAGGGTCATACTCTCGGAGCTGCAAGCATCTGAGATGCGTGCTGACGGGGCATTCCTACCGCTTCTCGATGTTGAGGCGCAGATGAAAGAGCGTCTTGAAAAGCTCGGCTACAAGGTCGATACAAGGCTGGGTAGCAAAAACAGCAGAATATCTCTTGCTGTTTATGATGCTGAGAGTGATAGGTATCTTGTCGGTGTCGAACTCGACAGAGATGCGTATGCATCCTCGACATCCTCAATGGAGCGCGATGTGTATAAACCACGCTTCCTAGAGAGCCGTGGCTGGACTATTATGCGAGTTTGGCTGCGCGACTGGTGGATATCTCCGCAAAAGGTCGTAAAGAATATTGCGGCGGCAGCCGAGAGAAGCAAGAAAAATGCATAAAGAGAACGCGGTGTAAACAGTTGGTTACATCGCGTTCTCTATTTGTTAAAATACGGTTAGGTATTATGGGCATTTTTGCTCTTATGGTAGTTCGTTTTTTTCAGATGATCGGGCGTATGTCGCCACCCGTGTCGAGTTTTTAGGTTTAATTTATAGTGTATCTAAAGAGCACCGCAAGCAAAAGCCAACGGTGCTCTTAATTTTGTGTGTACTAGTCAAGCTCCTTTTGACCGGTGTATAGCTCGTAGTATCTACCTCTCATAGCCAATAGGTCATCGTGAGTTCCGCGCTCGATAATCTCACCGCGCTCAAGCACCATAATGGCGTTCGAATTCCTAACGGTGGAAAGTCTGTGAGCAATAACAAATGTAGTTCTATTCTGCATTAGTGCATCCATACCGCGCTCGATGTGTCGCTCTGTTCTTGTATCAACAGAGGATGTCGCCTCATCCAGAACAAGGATAGGGGCGTGTGATAGGGCTGCCCTTGCGATATTTAATAACTGACGCTGTCCCTGCGATAGGTTGGCACCATCGCCCGATAGGACTGTATCATACCCTTTCTCTAGGCGCGTGATAAAACTGTGCGCACTGGCGGTCTTGGCTGCCGCTATTACCTCTTCGTCGGTAGCATCAAGCCTACCGTAACGGATATTCTCCATTACAGTTCCTGTAAACAGATGGGTGTCCTGAAGTACCATCGCGATGTTCTGCCTTAGGAAATCGCGGTCAAACTCCTTGATAGGTCTTCCATCAATGGTAATACGCCCCTCTTCTATATCATAAAATCGGTTAATCAGATTTGTGATAGTAGTCTTTCCTGCGCCTGTCGAGCCCACAAAGGCAATCTTCTGTCCCGGATGTGCGTATAGTGATATACCGCGCAGGACGGTCTGTCCCTCAACATATCCGAATGTTACATCCTCAAGGCGCACATCACCGCGTATCGTCTCACGCGATGCTGTATCGTCCTGTATTTCCTCGGGTGGCTCATCCATTACAGCGAACACTCTCTCTGCACCGGCAAGGGCCGAGAATATTGTCGACATCTGCATTGCTATCATATCTATGGGTCTGGCGAACTGCTTCGAGTATCCTGCAAATAAGGTTAGTGCGCCTGCTGTAAGTCCTGTTGTGAACATCAATATACCGCCGACACCTACGGTTACACTGAAGCAAACCTGGCTAGTGTTTCCTATGACAGGTCCTGTTATACCGCCGAAGAATGATGCGAGGAATTGCTTGTCGCGTAGGTCCTCATTAAGGATTTCAAACTCCTCAACACATACGCCCTCGTGGTTAAACACCTTCATAACCTTTTGCCCTGTTATAGTCTCCTCGATATAGCCGTTTACGGCACCGAGTGCTGCCTGCTGTCCTGAATAGTGCTTGCTCGACCACTTCGCTATTGTGGATGCGCCAAGCATAAAGATTGGAATGAAGCAAACGGTAACAAGGCTTAGCCAAATATTAGTGGTTAACATAAAGAATAATGTACCAACAAGGCTTACCGCACCGGAGATTATAGATGTCAAGGAATTATTAAGCATAACATCTATATTATCAATATCATTGGTAAACCTACTCATTATCTCGCCTGTGGGACGAGAGTCAAAGTAGCGGATAGGAAGCTTCTGCATCTTCTCAAAGAGGTCGCGTCTTATCTTCTCTATCGAGCTTTGCGAGATTATGAGCATCAGGCGTGCTTGAATATAAGATGTAAGAATTGATACAAGATATATAGAGCCGAGGATAATTAGTGCTGCGGCAACATAAATCACGACTGCGGTAACACTATCGCCCATAAGACCGCTTATTAAGGGGGAGGTCGCGAATCCCTCTATAACCGTATCAGCCCAAATCTCTACGAAGCTTGGATTAGTTACTGTATCGGGCGCTACTATCGCGGCAATACGGTTTATGATGGGTGCCATCATGTATGATGCGAATAGAGTGGATACAGTATTAATGAGCATACAAAACAGTACTACGAGGAATAGCCACTTGTACTTTCCTACATAGGTGAGAAGTCGCTTTACGGTAGCGCCCATATTCTTGGGCTTTCCCTTTGGTCGCGGGCCATGTCTACCGGGACCGCCGCCGGGGCCACCTCTGCCGGGCTGTGAGGCGTGGGAGTTGTACTGCCGTCTAAGTTGTTCTATGCTTCTTGCCATTTCTCTGCCCCCTCTCTCTCGGTCGCACGCGACTGAGACTCGAATATCTCACGGTATGTGAGGCTGGTATCGAGAAGTTCGTCGTGTGTACCAATCGCTGTGATAGCACCATCGTCCATAACAACTATCATATCGGCATCCTTTACTGAATTGATACGCTGGGCGATGATTATCTTGGTGCAGTCACCAAGCTCGGTGGCGAGGGCTGTCTGTATCTGCCTCTCGGTAGCGGTATCAACGGCACTTGTAGAGTCATCGAGGATAAGAACGCGAGGACGCTTCAAGAGTGCTCTTGCGATGCATAGACGTTGCTTCTGTCCACCCGAAACATTCGCACCACCCTGCTCTATCTCGCTATCGTAGCCGTCCTTAAAGGACATAATAAACTTGTCAGCAGCGGCATAGGTAGCAAATTTTTGCACTTCCTCGTCGGTGGAATCCGGGTCACCAAAACGCAGGTTCTCATAGATTGTACCCGAAAAGAGGACATTCTTCTGGAGCACCATACCAACGCCCTCACGCAGATGGTATAGTGAATAGTCACGGACATCAACACCGTCTATGAGGACGGCACCGCCGTCAACGTCATATAGTCTTGGTATCATAGATACAAGCGTGGTCTTGCCACATCCTGTCGAGCCGATAATACCAACGGTAGCACCTGCCGGAATATCGAGGTTAATGTGGTCTAGCTCAAGCTCGTCATTATCCTTGTAATAACGGAATGTAACATCGCGAAAGGATATTGCACCGTTAGTGATGGCGAGGTCGGGATGCTTAGCACCCTCGTCGGTGATATCCGACTTCTCATCGAGAACCTCGGCTATACGCTTACCCGATGCCATAGCACGCGAGGTTATCATAAAGAGCATAGCAACCATCATAAGGCTGGATAGTATCTGGTTTACATAGGTTACGAATGCCGAGAGGTCACCGATAGGCATACCGCCATCGAGGACAATTCCGCTACCGAACCATACAACGGCTATAATGGTAGCATACATAAACACGTTCATAAGCGGCATTATGAATATCATAAGCTTGGTTGCGTACATACCCGCTGCCTTAAGCCTAGAGTTGGCAGTGCCGAACTTATCGCACTCGAAGTCCTCGCGCACAAATGATTTAACAACTCTTATATTGGTGATATTCTCCTGCACAGTGGCGTTTAGGCCATCGACGCTGGACTGCATACGTGCAAATCTCGGGAATGCAAGCGCAATAAGGCAGGCAATGCTGATAAGCAGCATTGGCACTGTAACAGCGAGCACCAGCGATAGAGATGGCTGCATCGTGATAGCCATAATAAGGCCACCGATAAGCATACCCGGTGAGCGAAGCGCCATTCTAAGAAGCATATTTACAAAATTCTGAAGCTGGGTAACATCGTTAGTAAGTCTTGTGACAAGCGAGCCGGTCCTAAACTTATCTATGTTCGCAAAGGAGAAACGCTGTATTGCAGCGTAGGTGTCGCTTCTTAGGTCGGTGGCAAAGTTAACCGCCGCCTTAGCCCCGAAGTAAGCGCCACCGATACCCCCTGCCATCATCATAAGCGCGGTGAGTATCATAAGAAGCATAGAGCCTATGGATGTACCCACGCCGGAGGATGCGTTATTTATTACATTAGCAAGCAGTCTCGGCATAAGCACCTCTCCGGCAACCTCGATAACCATACATAACGGCCCTAGGATGAAGTAAGGAAGATAGGGCTTAACATATTTTAGCCACCTTTTCATTTTTTCTCCTCTCTAGCACTTAGGCTTAGTTGAATTTTTTCTAGGGCGCGGATATACACCTGAAGCTCCCCCTCGGTGAAATCCTGAAACATCGCCTGGTCGACCTCGTGAAAAAGCTCACGCGACCTGATGACGGTATTATGCCCTTTCTCGGTTAGGGTTATTTCCTTAAAGCGTGTGTCACGACCTGTGGTGCGAGTTATGTAGCCGTCGCGCTCAAGGTTCTTTAGATGACCCGTAACGGCAGCAGGGGTTATCGAGAAGCGCTCGGCAAGCTCTCTTTGCGAGGGGCTGTTCTTCACTCTCGAAAGATGCATAAGAAGCATATGGGCGGTGCGGTGCAGACCGATGTCTCGCACCCTCTCATCAATGAGGTGACGGTGCGTCCTATCGGTGTGCATCATCATATGTATCGCCCTATCAACAAGGCTATCCTTCATTTATCCTCCTATTAATTTAGTACTTAACAATTAAGTTCTTAATTATTATAGCAATGAGGTAATGAAAAGTCAATATAATATTTACTATTTTTTATACTGTTTTCAAATTGTTAAAAATCAAACAAAAGCACAGGAAACCGAGCACAAATTCAAGTGTCAATCTCCTGTGTTTTTTGTATATTTATATGTTATTCAGATTACTTCAAGGTTGCGAGCATTACTGCCTTTATGGTGTGCATTCTGTTCTCAGCCTCATCAAAGACTATTGATGCCTCGCTCTCGAATACCTCGTCGGTTACCTCCATACAGTCGATGCCGAACTTCTCGTGTATCTCTTTTCCCACCTTAGTATTGAGGTCGTGGAATGCGGGTAGACAGTGCATAAAGCGGCAGCCCTCGCCTGCGTTTTCCATTATCTCCTTGGTCACGCGATATGGGGATAGCTCTTTAATACGGCAGTCCCACACCTCATCCGGCTCGCCCATAGATACCCATACATCGGTATATATGATGTTCGCGCCCTTAGTAGCCTCAATAGGATCTTCGGAGAATTCCAGTGTCGCGCCTGTCTCTAGGGCAATTTTCTCGCACTCGGCAATAAGCTCGGGCGAGGGGTAATAGTCACGGGGCGCGCAGGCAACGAATGACATACCCATTTTGGCGCAACCGACCATAAGCGAGTTGCCCATATTATAACGAGCATCACCCATATATACCAGCCTGATACCCTTTAGAGTGCCGAAATGCTCCTTTATCGTCATAAAGTCGGCAAGTATCTGTGTCGGGTGGAACTCGTTGGTTAGACCATTCCAGACCGGGACCCCGGCATACTTAGCAAGTTCTTCAACTATCTGCTGAGCATAGCCGCGGTATTCTATACCATCGTACATTCTGCCGAGCACGCGTGCGGTGTCTGCAATGCTCTCTTTCTTGCCTATCTGCGAGGCATCGGGAGAGAGGTATGTCGCGTGCATGCCGAGGTCGTGTGCCGCGACCTCAAAGGCGCAACGAGTACGGGTACTTGTCTTTTCAAAAATCAAGGCAACATTCTTGCCGACAAGATGCTGATGTTGAATGCCTGCTTTCTTCTCTGCCTTTAGTTGAATGGCTAGGTCGATAAGCCCATTTATCTCTTCGGGGGTGAGGTCAAGCAGTTTCAAAAAATTCTTTCCTGTTAGGTTCATAATATCCTCCGCGAGGGTGTGGTATATGCCATGACACGCCTCAATCTTATACTATTACTTAATAATTTTTCTAATATATGCGATCTGTGCCTCGACAGAGCCAACAGATGTGCCGCCCTCTGATATGCGCTTAGCGACACAGGTCTCAAGTGAGATTTCCTTATACACATCGGTGTCAAAAAGCTCGCTCGCTGTCCTATACTTCTCTATCGGATAGGTGTCAAGGACATAGCCGGATTTAATACAGTCAGCGACAATACCGCCCGAAATCTTATAGGCAGAGCGGAACGGCATACCACGCTTTACAAGGTAGTCGGCAAGGTCGGTCGCGTTTATGAAGCCACCCTGTGCGGCACGATACATATTTTCCTTGATAGCAGTCATTCCCGATACCATACCTGCGAATATCTCAAGGCAAAGCTTTGCGGTATCAACAGCATCGAATACGCTCTCTTTATCCTCTTGCATATCCTTGTTATAGGCGAGGGGGAGCGACTTCAGTGTCGTGAAGAGCGATATCATATCACCATATACCCTGCCGCACTTGCCGCGCACAAGTTCTGCCATATCGGGGTTTTTCTTCTGTGGCATAATTGAGGAGCCTGTGGTAAAGGCATCGGATAGTTCGACAAACTTAAACTCCCAACTAGACCATAGGATAATCTCCTCGCTAAAGCGAGATAGGTGCATCATCATTATTGATAGCGTGCTCATTAACTCGAGGGCAAAGTCACGGTCAGATACACCATCGAGAGAGTTAAGGCAGATGCTATCAAAGCCGAGCTTCTCAGCCTCAAAGCGACGGTCGGTGTCATAGGTCGTGCCCGCAAGAGCGCAAGAGCCTATGGGTGATACATTCATACGACGACGGCAGTCGGCTATCCTATCGAGGTCGCGACTAAGCATCATTGCATACGCCATGAGGTGTTGACCAAATGTGATAGGCTGTGCACGCTGGAGATGTGTATAACCCGGCATAATAACCGCCTTATACTCCTCCGCCTTATCGGTGATAACCGCGAGAAGCGACTTTATAAGCAGTGTTATCTCATCGCACTCCGAGCGAAGATACATACGCACATCCAGCGCAACCTGGTCATTACGAGAGCGAGCAGTGTGTAGCTTCTTTCCTACCTCGCCAATTCTCTCGGTGAGCACCGCCTCAACAAACATATGTATATCCTCTGCCGACATATCAAAATCAAGCTTGCCCGCTTCGAGGTCGGCAAGTATGCCGGACAAACCATCTATCAGAGCGTCTGCCTCGGGCGTGGTAATTATTCCCTGCTTCGCCAGCATAGCCGCATGTGCCATACTGCCCATAATATCCTGTCTATACATCCTTTTATCAAAGCGAATGGATGAATTGAAGTCGTCTGCTAACTTATCTGTGTTGCCGTCTGTGCGGCCTGCCCACATTTTTGCCATGTTAATTTGTCCTTTTATCTTGATAGGGGGATGACAAGTCATCCCCCGATTTTTTATTGTTTGTTTTAGATGAACTGCGTATTAGGCGCGAATTTTGACTATATTCAAGTTTGCAATAATCAAACTTTGATGAGGAAATTTTGATGGGTAATACAGGATTGGAACCCGAAGCAATAGATTTCTATTGCGAGTTTGGTGACAATCGTGCATTAGGCGCAAAATTTACCGTCAAGAAACCGTCAAAATTTGCCGTCAATCATAGCCTGAACCTTAATCGGCAGTCCCCAAAGATTGATGAAGCCCTCGGCATCCTGCTGGTTGTAGTCACTCTCACCGAATGTTGCAATATCCTCGGAGTAGAGCGAATATGGAGACCATACACCGGCATTTATGATATTACCCTTATAGAGCTTGAGTTTAACCTTACCTGTAACTTTCTCCTGAGTCTTATCTACAAATGCGGATAGTGCCTCGCGAAGAGGTGTGAACCACTGACCGTTGTAAACAAGCTCTGCGAAGGTAATAGAAAGCTTCTGCTTCTCGTGGAGAGTCATCTTATCAAGACAGATGCTCTCAAGAACGGAATGTGCCTTATAAAGGATTGTTCCGCCGGGAGTCTCATACACGCCACGGCACTTCATACCAACAAGACGGTTCTCTACGATGTCGATAATACCGATGCCGTTCTGACCACCAAGCTCGTTAAGCTTGAGAATGATTTCCTTAGCGCTCATCTCTACACCGTCAATAGCTGTTGGTACACCTTGCACGAAGTCGAGAGTAACATAGGTGGGAGTGTCGGGAGCCATAAGTGGCGATACACCCATCTCAAGGAAGCCGGGCTTCTCATACTGAGGCTCGTTGCCTGTATCCTCAAGGTCCAGACCCTCGTGAGAGAGATGCCATAGGTTCTTATCCTTAGAGTAGTTGGTCTCGCGGTTAATCTTAAGCGGAATACCGTGAGCCTCAGCATACTCAATTTCCTCCTCGCGAGACTTTATGTCCCACTCACGCCAAGGAGCGATAATATGCATAGATGGAGCGAAATGCTTAATAGCAAGCTCGAAACGCACCTGGTCATTACCCTTGCCCGTGCAACCGTGGCAGATAGCGTCTGCCCCCTCCTTGATTGCTATCTCAACAAGTCCCTTTGCAATACAAGGACGAGCGTGGCTTGTACCGAGAAGATAGTCCTCGTAAACAGCACCTGCCTTCATTGTGGGAATTATGTAATCGTCAACATACTCGTCGGTGAGGTCGAGGACATAGAGCTTAGACGCTCCTGTCATAATAGCCTTTTCCTCAAGCCCCTCAAGCTCATCAGCCTGACCTACATTACCCGAAACCGCGATAACCTCGCAGTTGTTGTAGTTCTCCTTAAGCCACGGAATAATAATAGAGGTGTCAAGTCCTCCGGAATATGCCAAAACAACCTTTTTGATATCTTTCTTGTTCATCTCAGTGAACCTCCTGATTGAATAAATATGCATCAATTTTAGCATATAAATTCATATATGTCAACCCCTTTTCCAAAAAAAGTGCAAAAAGAACGAAAGTCTATGAAAAACATACTATTTATTAGTAATAAAAGTCCTTAGTTTGTGCACTTTGCTACTTAAATATTTATGCGCACACGAGGAATTTATGCGTTTTCTTCGTGCATATATGCAATTTTTATGCACAATTTCTGCATAAAAATAGCAGGTGCACTAAATGCACCTGCCCATCTTTTTTTATTTAAGTCCTAATTCTACTTCTAAAGCATCTATATCACTAAGAGTTGCGTCTGCCACATCGACCTCGCCATCACTAAGGCAGAGAGCTCGTGAGATATGCTCCTTCTCACCAGGGTAATATATGCTATCTACACCTTGCGCACGCTTAGATGCCTTGATATCATCTATCATCTTCTCTATTCTCTTGGAATACTCTTCTACACTATCAAATTTCGAGATATCTACCGCCAAGAACATATGACCAACATCGCCCTTACCATCCGAGGTCGCGCACCAAGCGGAGGCATCCTTTGTAATAGATGCATTAGCGAGGGCTGAGGCAAAGCACTCAACCATAAGAGCAAGTCCATATCCCTTGTAACCACCAAATGGCAGAAGAACACCACCATTTAGATAATCGTTCGGGTTGTTGGTCGGTCTTCCCTCTTGGTCTATCATCCAACCGTCGGGCGCACTCACGCCCTTCTTGCTCATCTCGATTATCTTCATATCAGAGCCCATGCTCATCGCGATATCATAAACAATGGAGTTGTATTTACCTGCCGGTGCGGCGTATGACATAGGGTTATTACCTATTGCCTTCTCACACGCGCCTGTGGGTGCAATCATAATATCACCATTACTCATAGAGATACCGAGCATTCCCTGCTTTGCGCACATTTCGGTATAATAACCTGCCGCGCCAAAATGACGCGAGCCACGAACTGCCACAAGTCCTACGCCTGTATTCTTCGCCTTTTCGATAGCAAGCTCGGTCGCCTTATAGGATGCGACTATTCCATGTGAATGGGAAGCATCAAGAAGCGCAATTGATGGAAGGTCGACCACACGCTTAATCTCCGCCATAGGGATTATTCCACCGCCTCTTACGCATTTTGCATATCTCGATACGCGCAGATAGCCGTGTGTCTTAAGTCCCTTAATCTCCGTGTCGGTAAGCACCTCACAAACAATATTGGCTCTTTCCTCATCGAAGCCTAGTGCGAGGAATATCTTCCTTACTCTTTCCTTAATCTCCAAAACTTTTACTTTGCTCATTTTTAATTACCTCTCTTATCTGTTGATATTAGTTCATTGTATTTTAATAGTGTGCGGTCTAGATGCTCTCCCCAAGCGGTGGGATCTAGGAATGTGTTGCGCCCGGTAGCAAGCATCTCTTCATATCTTTTTCTGACATCAAGGTCACCGTTATGATTTCCCATCATAACATCCACGCGCTCCAGGCGTAGGCGTTCTATAACCTCAGGAAATCCTATGCGCCACTTGTCGCTAATGCCGTATTTATCGAGGTGCTCATATCTCATTGACAGCATTCCTGAGCCACCCATAATACCGGAGCGAAGTGTGCGCTCACCATCGGTTACATCAAGGAAATACGACATAGTTCCCGGGGTATGTCCCGGTGTATGTAGCGCAGTTATCGTAGTGTTGCCGAGGGTGATAACATCTCCATCGTTCAATAGAACATCCGGCTCAAAGAAGTCGGCAGTTGCCATATTCATCTCTTCGGCATACGAGGAATTCACCCTACCTGTGACCATATCATAATCCAACTCTCCTATATAGGTCTTAGCACCTGTCAGCCTCACAAGGCGAGCTGTACCACCTACATGGTCGACATGGCCGTGGGTATGTAATATTATTTTTATATCAGAAAGACTGAAGCCGAGGCGCTCCACCTTTTCAATCATATTTGTATAAAGGTCTGGGTATTGTGTATCTATCACAATTAGCCCCTCACCTGTGTCGATAAGATGCACACCGGCAGCACGCGTACCTATAAAGTATAGGTTTCCAAAAATTCTGAATGGGCCGTAGTCGTCAGGATCACGGTTAGAACTCATTTTTTATCCTTCCTTTCATTGCTTGACAATAGTCATATATTGGTTTATAATAGTTTTGTAAGTTTTTTTCGGAGGGCTTTATGGAGCTTATAAAAACTGCCGACATAGGGCTAAGAGATGACAACGCGCCTATACACAGCCACGCATATGCCGAGCTATTCATCTCGCTCGGTGGCACTGCCGTAAACAATATTAACGGAGCATACACCGACACGGGGCCTCTCGATGTCTATGTTCTAACAGACGATGTGGTGCACGCGCAGTTGCGCACGGTAAATTACAGGTATTGCATATTTAAGTTTAATATGAATGTACTGCTCGAGCGATGCGGGGATATGCTAGCCGACAAAACATTCCACTCTATATTTGTGCGCGAGCCAAGCCTCAGACGGCAAGGCGCAAAAATTGTGAATATGCGTATAGACAAGGATGTTGCCGAGTTTGCAGAGAAGACCGCCGTAATACTCGGCAGCGAGAACGACCCAGAACTGCGCGACACGCTTTTCCTTTCGCTTGTGATGCTACTTACAAAAAGGGCAAAGCCCAGAGATCTCGGAGAATGTGATGAGGAATATGGCAGGATAGCCAGCATCGCATCATATATTGATGCACACTGCGATGAGGATATGTCACTAGAGGTACTCGCGGAGATGGCTAGCTATTCGAGACGACACTTTACACGACTATTCCGAAAATACTACGGCAGCTCGGTGATGGAATATGTGCGAGAGAGACGCCTGATGCATTCCTGCGAGGTTTTGCTCTCCGAGACGGCAAGCATATCTGATATTGCGCTAATGTGTGGCTTCTCTACTATAAGTGCCTTCTCAAGATGCTTCAAACAAAAATATGGAGTATCGCCCACCGATTACAGAAAGAACAAACTCATATCCGGGCGTGAAAATAGTCTTTTAGGTGGTGCTATACTAGAATAAATCCAGTATACAAGGTTATAGTATCACAGGATTATAGGCTCAAGCAAGAAAACCACGGACACATTTTTGTCAAATCGGGTCATGACATAAAAAATCCGTGACCCTAAACGGTCGATACCGCTCGATAAATATGTCGAATTTCTGAATTTATATGAAAATACACTTTTACCCTTGCAATTTGCATATTATTGGTGTATAATTAATGGGTACAAAGTTAGTAAAACGAAAGGATTATTATAATGAACTTTGCATTTTTGCTTAATACCGCGACACAGGGCGGTGACCTTAGCTCGCTCTGGTCTATCGGTGGTATCGTATTACTTATTGTATTCTTCTACTTCTTTATGATTCGTCCGCAGAAGAAGAAGGACAAGGAAGATGCCGCGATGCGCGATGCGCTCCAGGTTGGCGACGAGATTACCACTATCGGCGGTATTATCGGTAAGGTTATTTCTATAAAGGAAGAGACCTTCGTGCTCGAGACTACTAAGAGCAAGACTCGCATTCGTTTCCTCAGAGGTGCTATCAGAAGCGTAGATGTCAAGATTGCCGACACTATTGTTCCTAAGGCCGAGGAAGAGAAGGTTGAGGAAAAGCCCGAGGAGAAGTAATTTTTCACTCATAAATAAAAGGACTGCCGAATAGACTTGTAATGTAAGTCGCGGGCGGTCCTTTTTTTCGTCTAAATTATGCGACAGGGAGTGTGAGATGTCTAAGGCAAGGTCAAGGGGCGAGCGCAGCACATTTATGTCTATACTTATGGGGGCGGGGTTATCACTTGTGGTATTGCTGATAGTCTCACTGGTCGTCGGTGCTGTGGTGTATATGATGGATGACCCACTGGCGGTAATTGATATCGGCTCGCTTGTCACGTTGCTGTCCGCGGGACTTATCTCCTCATTTATCATATCTCGTCGCACACGCGAAGGGAAAATGCTAATAACCGTGCTCTCTTCCCTACTCACCGTAGTGGTTATGCTCATTGTCGGTGCTATCATCGGTATGGGCAATATCACTTGGCGCGTGGTATTAAATTATGTTTGTTATATGGGTGTCGCTCTACTGGGCGGTTGGCTCGGGGCAAAGGGAAAGCGACGCAGAGGGAGATGACCTTGAGAAACTAAAAAAGCTCGATATATTTCGAGCTTTTTTATTATTAATTAGTGTTTATTTATTCTTTCGATATAATAAGGCAGTGCCTCCTCGAAGTTTACACCATAGAAGCGATGGTCGGGATCTTCCGCGGTTTTCTCCATACAAAGAAGCGTGTAATCAACTGCGAGGGCTAGCGCCTCATTGGTAGTGAAGCCTCGCATCATAGCACCGAGGGTGGCAGATGCGTAAACATCGCCTGTACCGTGATAGGATAGGGGAAGCTTCTTATTGCAGTAATATGCATACTCGCCTGTCTCAGAGTTGTATGAGTAAACGCCGATTTTATCATCCTCAAAGCTGATGCCGGTGAGGGCAACCTCTCTTGCGCCGAGGGCAGAAAGCTTCTTAAGCAGTTCGCGGATATATGCCTCGTCATAATCGGGGTTATATGGGACTCCGAGCATAAAGGATGCCTCGGTGAGGTTGGGAATGATAAGATCCGCCTTGCCGCAAAGTTTCGCCATAGCGGAGGCAAACTCGGGTGTAAAGCCCTTATACAACACTCCGTTATCCGCCATAACCGGATCAATAACGACTATTGCCTTATCACCGAAACGGTCTATAAAATCCGATACAAGTCCAAGTTGCTCAAAGGAGCCGAGGTAACCGGTGTATATAGCATCAAAGTCTAAGCCTAACTCAAGAAATGTGTCGGAGATGGGCTCAATTTCACTCGTAAGGTCACAGAAGGTAAACTTTGCAAACTGGGTATGTGTCGAGAGCACGGCGGTAGGAAGGACACCTGCCTCAACGCCTGCGGCGGATATGATCGGCAGAGCAACAGTGAGCGAGCATTTACCAACACAGGATATATCCTGTATAGTCATAATTCGTTTCATTTTTGTACGACCTCATTTAATATTTTTATACAACCCATTCTATTCTTTTTTTTGCAATTTGTCAATAGAAATCTTGAAAAAACAGCAAAACAGCAGTTTTTTATTCATTATACATTATCTCTGCGCCCAGCGAGGTCAGTTTATCTGTGAGACGTTCATAACCTCGCAGAATATACTCACCGCATCTTACTATGCTCTCTCCGTCGGCAGACAGGGCGGCGAGTATAAGAGCCATACCACCGCGCAGATCCTGTGCTACGGTGTCTGCGGAGCGAATTTCTGATGGAAATATCTCAGCTGTGTTGCCGACTAGGCGCGAGTGTATACCGAACTCATTTAGAGGCGCAAGGTAACCAAATCTACCCTGCCATACGTTATCGCGAATGCTACCGCCCGAGATGGATAAAAGCGGTGCTATAATCGGCTGAAGGTCGGTTGGGAATCCGGGATAAGGGGCTGTTGTGATATTAATTCTCCCCCTCGGTGTGCCACGCATAAGGATGCCGACACCATCGCTCTCAAGGCATACACCCGCCTTTATAAGTGGCTCAAGTGATGCGGTCAACTCCGCCCTCTCAACACCCGATACTGCTACTGCTCCGCCTGTTATAAGTGAGGCTACAATATATGTTCCTGCCTCTATCATATCGCCTCTTATTCTGACGCTTCCACCGTTAAGTTTAGCCCCCACAACACGCGCTACATCGTCATCTATTTCTATTTTTGCCCCTGCGCTGCAAAGATATGTAACAAGGTCGGTGATATGTGGCTCTTTTGCTATACCGTGTATTTCGCTCAGCCCCTCTGTCGACGCCGCGAGGATAAGTGCGTTTACGGTTGCGCCAACGGATGGTTTGTCGAATTTTAATATGGCGGAGGAAAGATTGGTGGCGGTAATACTATTTCCCTCTATCACACCGCCAAAGGCACGCAAGGCATCAAGGTGCATATTTATCGGTCGGTGAGAAAAATTACATCCACCGTAGGCGCGTATTTCGCCTTTGCCGAACCGTGCGACCGTCGAGCCCAACAGATATGTTGATGCGCGCAGGCGAGATATTAAGTCGTCGGCCGGTATCGCGTGTTTAAGTGCTGTGGTATCTATCGTCAAGCACCCTCTGTTAAAATTACATACCGCACCATATTCCTCAATAATTCTTATCGCCACCCTAACATCAAGAATATCCGGGACATTTTCAAGCCTAGATATTCCATAGGTAGTAAGTGAGGCGAATATAACCGGAAGTGCGGCATTCTTTGACCCGCTGACACGAACTCTACCGAAAAGGGGGCTACCGCCATTTATAATAAAATAACCCATAACAACCTCAAAAGCATTTGATAGTACATTCTATTCCTGTTTCGGGTTTTGGGTTAAAAAGCACCACCGGGGGCGAATTACCTCTAGTGGTGCTCATTCGAGTTGCTGTTTAACTATATTTATTATGATATGCGACGGCAAGCCTCACCACATATCCATAAGATACTACGCCTTGGGTGCCATTAGACTTTAGGTAGGCATCGTTTAGAGCGTCGAACAGCCTATTTAGGAAGCTGTTTCTGTGCGCCGATGTTATCCTAGAAGATGCCGCAAGGTCGGACAGCGCGCCCTCGTCTATTCTACCCTGTATGTCGAGATATAGGTCCTTATCTGTACGATATAGAGCATTCGCGAGATACTGGTACATATAAAGGTATCCACTGTATTGTATGAATGGGTCCGGCGAGGATATTGTGGCGAGGTACGCCATAAAATTCGCCTCATTCTCAGGCATTATCCCTCTCTGGTGCGCAAATTCGTGCGCGACGACGAATGCCACGGAAAAATCCGGGTATTCGACATTGATATTCGCCTCACCTGTGAAATAGGTGTATATGCCTGTGATACCCATATCACTCATAACGGTGCTGAAAAATACAGGCTTCGCACGACTGATAAAATTCGTGAAGAACGGGTACTCTTCCCTGACCGTATCGTATGCCCTGCATATCTTGATGCTAAGTTCATCGAGGCTATATGGCATAACCGACACGCCACCATCGCGCTCTATTTTGCCCGACAATTCGTTCACACGCTCTACAATGTATAGCGTTGTGTCGTATAGCTCATCGGGTGATATATCCGCGGTCTCTTGAATATCAATCTTCTTTGCGAGTGGCTCGCCACGGTAGGCTACTGCCATAACAAGGATATAACCCGAGTAGATTATGCCAACCACAGCAATTAGCGAGATGGCAGTGCGAATGCGTTCGGTATTTCCCCTCTTATCACGAGCTACCAACACAACAGTAAGTATAACCGTGGGAATGATTAGTATAACAATCAATTCAAAAAACGAAATGGGCAGAATTTGCGAAATAAATGACATCAAAAACCTAAGCGCAAGACCTATCGTCCCAGTTATAAAGTCGGCGAATGTGGGACATTGTATCGCGACAAGGTATAGGATTAGGGCTAGAGCGAGTATGCCAAACGAAACCCATACTACTTTGGGCACATATTTCTTTAAGAATTCTTTAAGCTTCATAGAACTTCCTTACGGCTTCATTTTGTCAACACGCCTTGCAATAGGTCCGACAAGGAGCAGATATAGAACAAGGAAAAGTGCAAGGTTGAAGCCAAGGAATATAATTTCGGTGATGAGAGTGCCAAGAAGAAGCGAGAAATATACTGCGCCTATGAAGAATAAGGGAAGAAGGAGCATAGGCAGTAGTGTCGTTAGAAATACGGGAAGCGACTGCTTCACAACCTGTGCCTCATTCTCATACTCAAGCTTCGGCCAAAGGGCATTAAACACCAAGCCGAGCATAGCAAAGGCTATTGTCGCTACAAGAGGTGTGATTATTACGAATATCCAGTCAGGAAGCGAAATCTCAAGCGCTACGCCAAGAAGCACCGAGGTTATAAGTGTTGCGGGGACACATATTAAGAGATGTGGCGCGAGCTTAGCATAAAGCAGGTCTATTGCCAAGACGGGTGCAGACTTAACTATCCAAAAGCGCTTGCCCTCGAGAGAAAGTGCCGAGGCAGATATACCGTTAAAGGCGGTGAGGGCAGTGGTTACGATTACAATAGCAAGAGCCGCGACACCGGAGGATGGTACACCCAGGAGCATTGTTAACTCATCTACCGCAAGCAGGAGTTCCTCGCGAGAAATAATCGCAAAGATACCAATGAGAACCGAGAAGATGACACCAATCGCACCGTTTAGCATATAGGTAGCGTTCGAGAAGAATGCCGCAACCTCTTTACCGGCGAGGGCTAGGGTTGCCGACCTTGATACTAGACGCTCTGCCTTATACTTCTTACCGGCCACCGTGTATGATGCAGTGATTATACGGATATAATTCTTCGAGAGAATAGACCACGCGAGAGCTGTGACGGCAACGGTCACAACGACGAGCCCAATGATATACAATGGATCAAACAGCGACATTTTACCAATAAAGGCAAATGGTCTAAGAAGCCCCGAAATCATCTCGAGTACGACCTCGGGATCGGTTTCCTCAAGAGCCAGCATCATTTCCATTATGGCAGAATAGCCAAAGAAATATGCAAATAAGAATAGGAGTGATGCTCCTAAAGTGATGAAACTGTTGTTCTTAAAGCGCTTAGCAATTATGGCGACGAGATAGCCGATTGCCGAGGCTAGAACGGTTGCAAGGAGAGATATGATAACCGCCGTTAGGAGCGATGTGGGAATATACCACGCGCTACCACCGAAGATGACGAATAAAATCGAGGCGGGTATCATTATGAAAAGTGCCTCGGCGGCGTTTAGGATAAGTATTGTTGCACTACGCGATATAACGATGTCCAACGGACGAATTGGCATAGATAAGAGAAGCTCATTGTCCTTACAGTCGAAAAGCTCGCTCTTGGTCTCAAATATCGAGAATATGAACACAATTGAGAATGTAGCAATGTTCATAAGGCCGAAATACTCGGCGTATAGTCCCATAGGAACTAAAAGGAGCGCCATAGGTGCTGATACACTAATAACTATGATGGCGAAGCATAGGAGCAGGAATGCCATAAGAATGCTCATTCCTATCGTTCTGCCGACCGATACCTTGCCATCCTTGCTCTTGCCTAAAAATCCTGTTAAGAAGGATTTAAGGCGTACGGAAAGGAGGGATTTAAGCATTTGTGTCACCCTCCAACTCGAGGAATACGCTCTCAAGCGAGTTGTCACCGCGTACCTCATCCATTGGGCCTGAGCATACAAGCTTACCTGCCTTAATAATTGCAACTCTGTCGCAGAGCTTCTCTGCTACATCGAGAACGTGTGTCGAGAAAAATATCGAGCCGCCACGGTTGCAGTGCTCGCGCATCATCTCTTTTAGGGTATGCGATGCCTTAGGGTCAAGACCAACGAACGGCTCATCCATCATAATGAGCTTTGGCTCATGTAGAAATGCGGCTATAATAGCAAGCTTCTGCTTCATACCGTGAGAGTATGAGGAAATCTTGTTAGCAAGTGCGTCGGTAAGCTCAAAGGCGGCGGAAAGCTCAGCAATACGGCTGTTTCTATCCTCTGTGCTGACGCCATATATATCTGCTATTAGGTTAAGATACTTAATCCCTGAGAGGAAATCGTATAGGTCGGGGTTGTCTGGGATGTATGCGGTAACAGACTTGCAGGTGATTGGCTCATCCTTAATCGACCTACCGTCGATGTATATATCGCCCCGGTCGAAGTCGAGGATGCCTATTGCTGCCTTGAGAGTTGTGGTCTTGCCCGCGCCGTTGTGGCCTATGAAGGCGCATATCTCGCCGGGGGCTATTGTGAGGGTGAGGTCGTCAACTGCGACTTTTTCTCCATACTTTTTTGTTAGGTTTAGGATTTTAAGCATTAGTGTCTTCTCCTTGACAATTTAGGTTTAAGGTGGTATAATAATCTTAGAAGTAAGTGGGGGTGCTATATGGGAATAGTAAATTTCTTCCGTCATATATCTCTGGTTATGAGGCACAAGCACCAGGTGCTGATAAACTGTACCAAGTGTGGTCTATTCTGGCGCGGACTTGTGCACGATCTCTCAAAATTCTCGCCTGAGGAATTGTTCGAGAGCGCAAAATACTTCACCGGCGTGCGCTCGCCTATCGGGGTATGCCGAAGGGAGACCGGTATGAGCCGAGCATGGCTACACCACAAGGGCAGAAACAAGCACCATATAGAATACTGGCTGGACGATGACTGCGAGGTTACACCTCTTATGCCATATAAATACGCGGTAGAGTGCGTATGCGACAAGCTCGCCGCGACTAAGGTATATGGTGGCAAGAGCTATCGCAGGGAGCAGGCACTCGCGCACTGGCTGAAACACGGTAACAAGATAAACGGGCATCCGAGAACAATGCTATTCATTGAGACGGTTTTCCGCGACCTTGCCGAGCACGGTGAGAAATACATACTTAACAAGAAGTATATGCGTGCAACCTATGACAGAATATGTCTTGGTAAAGAGGGTTAATACCCTCTTTATTTTTTTATTTGGTAGCCTGTGGGCGTGGCAGTAATATTAAAGGAATAAAATGCTCTAAGAAGTTTATACATATCAAATATATCCGACACGGCCGCGGTTTCGACAGCAGAGTGCATAGCAAGTTCTGGTATGCCGATGTCTATTGCATTAACCGAAACCTTGGTTGAGGCTATCGAGCCAAGAGTTGAGCCACCGGCGAGGTCGGCGCGATTGGCATAGGTCTGTAAGGACATGCCTATGCTATTTGCTATGGCGCGGAAAATCCCCTCAGAAATAGCGTCTGTGGTGTATCGGTGATTAGCATTGTACTTTATCGCAACACCGTGGCCCAGAATAGGAGCATTATTGGGGTCGGACAGCTCGGGGTGTGCCGGGTGAATGGCGTGGGCATTGTCACAGGACACCATAAAGCTTCCGGGGAGCGAGCGAAGCAGGCTCTCCTTGTCACCCGCAATACGATATAATGTATCGGATAGGAATGTGGATGCCGCGCCCATCATCGTCTCACTTCCTACCTCCTCGTTATCGAAAATAGCGAGAATGCAGGTGGCGTCGGTTTTCTCGCTCGCGAGAAATGCAGAGAGCGAGGTATAGACCGCCGCGAGGTCATCAAGGCGTGGCGAGAGGACAAGCTCGGAATTTCTGCCGACCGTGGTCGGGATGGCACTGCAATACAGCACAAGGTCGGAGGATAGAATTCTATCGCGCTCAACATCCAGGGCTGCGCTAACCTCGTCAAGCAACGCATCCGGAGTTGTGCCAAGCGTATATAACGGTAACATATCCTTGGCGGGGTTAGGCGCAAAGGACTGATTTACCGATCCGTCTAGGTGGGGTGCAACGCTGGGTATAACCAGGGTTGTATCAAGGGCGACAAGTCTAACCTCGGTGCCACTCTCGGTAGAGATGACTACCCTGCCGGCGAGCGAGAGCGGTCTATCAAACCAGGTATATAGCACTGCTCCACCGTACCTCTCGGTATCGAGGGTGGTGTATGCACCGATGCGCTCGCCAAGGCTCTTCAGACGGAAGGCAGGGGAATCCGAATGCGAGGCAACTATATTGAAACCGGTTAAATCGCTATTATAAGTAAAAGCTATAAGCGATGAGCCACCGCGAGTGACAAAATAACTCTTACCCGACTCAAGTTCCCACGTATCAGCCTCAGAAAGTTCGGTGAAGCCTTTATCCTCGAGGATACGCTTAGTATTATATATCGTGTGGTACGGGGTTGGCGATGACTTGATAAAGTCGAATAGTTCGCATATATTGTTCATTACTGCTCTCCGAAAGGTAAAATTTATATTTATATTTTACAGCAGTAGAGAAAAAAAGTCAACTTTACTGTTGAAAAAATCCCAAGTTTGGGGTAAACTATATGTAGAGTTTATTTAACCTGTGGAGAAAGATATGAATAAAACACGATTAAAGAAATATGCAAGACTGATTGCCAAGGTTGGCGCGAATGTAAAGCGTGGGCAGGAAGTAATTATACAGGCAGAACTTGACCAACCCGAATTTGTGGCAATGGTGGTCGAGGAATGCTATCGACTCGGTGCAAAAAAGGTATCTGTCGATTGGAGTTATCAGCCACTAACGCACTCGCATGTGAAGCACTGTAAGCCTGATGTGCTAGGTACGCTTGAGGACTGGCAGTTAGCAAAATGGGAAAGACAGGTTGAGGTTCTCCCCTGCAAGATATACCTGATGTCGGAGAACCCGGACGGACTCGACGGTATAGATCAGGCGAAGTATGCTACTGCCATGGCTCGCCGCGCAAAGGCAATAAAGCCGATACGAACAAAGATGGAAAACAAGTACCAGTGGTGTATCGCGGCTGTGCCCGGCAAGGAATGGGCGAAGAAGGTATTCCCCGGTGTGAGGGTATCACAGGCTATCGAAAAGCTGTGGGAGGCAATACTCGACACATCGCGCGTGTGGGATGACCCTATCAAGGCGTGGGATATGCACAACAAGGACTTGGCTAAGAGATGCGACTACCTGAACTCGCTCGGTCTTGTTGAGCTTAGGTACAAGGCGGAAAATGGCACTAATCTTAGAGTTGGACTATCACCCGATATAACATTTGCGGGCGGTGGTGAATACGCGCTCGGCTCGGGCATTTACTTCAACCCAAACATTCCGTCAGAAGAGGTATTTACCTCTCCTATGCGAGGTGAGGCCGACGGTATTGTGTATGCATCGAAGCCTCTCGCATACAACGGTGCGCTAATCGAAAACTTCTGGATACGCTTCGAGAGTGGTAAGGCTGTTGATGTTGGCGCAGAGAAAAACGAGGATGTTTTGCGCGAGCTTATCGGAATGGATGAGGGGGCTGCATACCTCGGTGAGTGTGCGCTTGTACCCCACTCTTCACCTATACAAAAGTGCGGCATTTTATTCTACAACACACTGTTTGATGAGAATGCGGCCTGTCACCTAGCACTCGGTCGCGGATTTACCAACCTATATCGCGGATATGAGAATTACACCGAGGAGGAGCTGCACGCTAAGGGCATTAATGACTCTATTGTTCACGAGGACTTTATGATAGGAACATCGGATATGTCAATTATAGGTGTCACGAGTGATGGCAGGGAAATAGAAATATTCAAGGACGGCGAGTGGGCATTCTAAACGCAAAAGGAGCACAAAGTGATATGCACCCCAAAAGTTAGACACTTTTGGAGGTGCATATTTTTATGGGGAAAGCAGGAAGAAAAAACAAAAAATATTCCGCTTTCTTAACACGGGTAGGGTGTTCCAAACTTTATAATTAGCTTCTCAGCCATACGAATACCATCGGTTGCGGATGATATTATTCCGCCAGCATAACCTGCGCCCTCGCCTGTCGGATATAGTCCAAATAGTACCTCAGACATACCATCATCACCGCGGAGAATGCGAACGGGTGATGTAGTGCGTGTTTCAGGGCCTGTGAGGACAGCATCATTATACATAAATCCGCCGAGCCACCTATCAAAATCAAGGAAGGCGGATCTCATAGATGATGTGATGTATTCGGGGAGATATTCCTCCGGGGATGCGGGTATTACGCCACGGGGGTATGACGGCTTGACCGATGCAAGCTCTCTTGGCGTCGAAGAAGCCATAAGGTCGGCAAGGGTGGTTGCAGGTGCTATATAATTCCCGGCGAGAGAAAATGCAGAGCGTTCGATTTTCTCTTGATATTCTATACCCGCGAGTGGGTCAGAAGAGCCAAAGTCACTAGGCATTACTGATACAAGTATAGCAGAGTTTGAATTATCACCCATACGAGAGTACTCACTCATACCGTTGGTAACAATAGACTCTTTACAGCTTGTGGCTGCTACAACAGTGCCACCGGGACACATACAGAAACTATAGACGCTTCTACCTGAGGGTAAGTGAGTAACTAGGTGATATGAAGCAGTGTCGGTTATGCTATCCTTAGCCTCACTATATATAATGCTATTGATATATTCCCTTGGGTGCTCTACTCTCATACCAACGCCAAAGCCACGCGCCACCATAGGTACGCCGAGGCTATAAACATGGCGCAGTGTGTCGCGCGCACTATGTCCTGTCGCGAGGATTATAGCAGAAGTGTCTATACTATTCTCTACCCCATCCTTGGTATACTTCACGGCAACGATATTGTCATTCTTAGTGATGATATCGGTCATCTTTGCAGAGAATATAAACTCACCACCGAGGGATATAATCTTTTCGCGAAGATGCATTACAATATGTGAGAGGCGATCTGTGCCAAGGTGAGCCGTCGTGGAATATGCGATATCCGGCGTTGCGCCGCTTAGAATAAACTCGCGAATAATTCTCGCCTTGTATTTATCGATAGCGCCAACCTTTAGTTTACCGTCCGAGAATGTACCTGCACCGCCCTCGCCGAACTGTATATTGCATTCGGTGTCGAGTATGCCTAGTGTGTTAAAGAGGTTTACCTTTGCCTGACGCTCCGTAACAGGCAGACCTCGCTCAAGGATTATGGGACGGACGCCAGCCTCAGCAAGCGCAAGAGCCGAGAAAAGACCGGCCGGGCCTGCACCTACTACTACGGGGCGAAATGGCATAGTCACTCTGGGCGCAGAATATAGTTCTAGCGCATATTCTGAGACCTTATTTCTAATTTTCATAAGCCCCTGCTCTTTCTCTTCACTTGAGGAGAACGCAACGGTGCATTTATAATACGGCTTTGTAGTGTCGGAGAGGTCGATGGTGCGACGAATAAGCTCTACATCGGTTATCTCGGCTACGGTTATTGGTAGCTTATCAGCTATTGCCACCTTTATATCCATAGAGGCATAGCCTATCGGTAATACTATATCGGTTTTAAGCATACTGCCTCCTTTTTTACTGTATATATGATAGCATTTTATTAAATAAAATGCAAGAGCATTTATTATCTAGACGGCTTATACAGCAATAAAAATGTCTAAAAATATAAGAAAACAAAGATTTTAGTCAATAATAGTCTATATAGATAGCAAACGAAATAAAAAGCGGAGGACAGGAAGTCTACTACATAAAGTAGATTTTGTACTGCCCTCCGCGTTTTGCGGAAAAATATTAGAATTAACCGCCTAGGTATGCACGACGGATATCCTCATCCTGAAGAAGCTCGACACCTGTACCTGTCTTGGTGATATTACCAATCTCAAGTACATATGCGCGGTGCGCTATGGATAGTGCTTTCTTAGCATTCTGCTCAACGAGAAGAACGGTTGTTCCCTGTTCGTTAACCTTCTTTATCATATCAAAGATGATGTTAACATAGAGAGGGGAAAGTCCCATACTAGGCTCATCAAGAAGAAGCAGTTTAGGCGAGGACATGAGTGCACGCGACATCGCGAGCATCTGCTGTTCACCGCCCGAGAGAGTACCTGCTATCTGCGAGGAACGCTCCTTAAGAATTGGGAAGTTCGAATACATCTCCTCAAGCTTGCGCTCAAACTCTGCTTTGTCACTCTTGATGTAGTAACCGAGCATAAGGTTATCATATACGCTAAGCTCCTGGAAAATTCGTCTTCCCTCGGGAACCTGTGCCATACCCTTACCAACAAGCTTGTGCGCAGGAATATGTGTGATATCCTCACCCATAAGTGTTACACTACCCGAAAGCTTAGGTATAATAGCGTTAACTGCATGCATAATAGTTGTTTTACCGGCGCCGTTTGCACCAATGAGGGCAACTATCTCCCCCTCATTTACCTCGAAGGATACACCCTTAACAGCCTTGATAAGGCCGTAGGCTACTTCAAGGTCTTTTACCTCTAAAAGTGCCATAATATCCTCCTTAGTCTCCGAGGTATGCTCTAACAACATCGGGGTTGTTAAGCACCTCGCTAACGCCGCCCTCTGCGAGCGTCTGTCCAAAGTTAAGAACGGTAAGTCTGTCGCAGATACCCGATACAAGGCTCATATCGTGCTCGATAAGGAGTATTGTCATATCGAAGTGGTCGCGAACAAACTTAATTGTCTGCATAAGCTCTTCTGTCTCGTGGGGGTTCATACCTGCTGCCGGCTCATCGAGAAGAAGAAGCTTCGGTCCTGTGGCAAGGGCGCGCGCTATCTCAAGCTTACGCTGCTTACCATATGGGAGGTTACAGGCGAGGTTGTTCCTATCCTCGAGTAGTCCGAATATTTCGAGAAGCTCCTTTGCGCGCTCGCGCATTCTCTTCTCAACGCTGAAGTGGCGAGGAAGGCGCAATAGGCTCTCGAAGAGTGTGCAGTTATAGGCAGGGTCATTATGTAGACCGACCATAACATTACGCACAACGGTCATATTATTAAAGAGTCTTATATTCTGGAAGGTACGAGCTATTCCCTTACGGTTGATTATATCCTGAGGAAGTCCCTTAAGCTCCTCACCGTCAAGCAAGAATGTACCGAATGTGGGCTGATAAACACCCGTTAACATATTAAATACTGTTGTTTTACCGGCACCGTTAGGTCCGATAAGTCCGTATATCTCGTTTTCCTTAATGCGGAGGTTGCAATCCTGAACAGCTTTAAGACCACCGAACGAGATGCCAAGACCGCGTGTTTCAAGAACATATTCTGCCATTACTTTTTACCTCCCGCGTCAGGTGTCTGAACACTCTCGGTTACCTGAACATCTATCGAGAGAACCTCGTTCATTTCAATCTTGGTAGGTACTACATCCCAGCGTGCCTCGTCATCCGTCTGAACAGAGGGATCTATGGGCTTCTTGAAGATTCTTCTCCAAAGAGCCTTAATGTTGTACTTATCACGGAAGCCCTTAAGAGCAGGGGCGTTGTTATAGATTACTATAACTATAAGGATAAGAGCGTAAATCAGGTTCTTAAGAACAGCAAGGTTACCTGTAAGTATAGTAGAGAGTTCAACATTAAGATAGGTTATAAGGGTAGCCGCTATAATAGAGCCTGTTATATTACCCATACCACCAAGAACAACCATTACAAGTATCTCTATCGAATAGTTATAACCAAACTGAGTCGCCTGTACGGTGAAGTTAGAGTGGCTGTAAAGCACGCCCGCAACACCTGCAAAGAATGCAGAAACTATGAATGCAAGGAGCTTGTACTTTGTAACATTGATACCTGTTGCCTTAGCAGCGATCTCGTTATCACGAATAGAGGTGATTGCTCTACCGTGTTTCGAACGCATAAGGTTCTGAGTGATAAGAAGACAGACAAGAACGGCAACAAAGGCAATAATGAAGAGATATGTTCTATCGTATCTTGGGGTCGAAAGACCCATAGCTCCACCGAAAGACTCCTTGTCGGTGTTCTGGAAGATAGAACGAACTATCTCGCCAAATGCAAGAGTTACTATCGCGAGGTAGTCACCGCGAAGACGAAGTGCAGGCAGACCTACAACAAAGCCGCAGATTGCCGCAACAACACCACCTATGAGCATAGCGATAATAAGAATGAAAATGCTCTCCTGGTTAGGGTCTATAACAGCAGCAAACTTACCTCCAATGTAAGCACCTACGCACATAAATCCTGCGTGACCGAGCGAAAGCTCACCCAGGAAGCCGACAACGATACTAAGAGAAACCGCAAGCATAACAGAGATGCCGATTTTCTCAAGTAGGTAAAGCGTCGATGCCTTAAGCGCGCCAGCAAATGTAAGCGACGCAAACAAGATGGTAAACACCAGAACTATGATATAGTTAATATAGTGCTTCCACTTAATCTTTTTTAAGCCAGAGAGAAAGTTCTTCATTATACCTTTTCCCTCCTCTTCTTACCAAGTATGCCCGAGGGGCGTACAAGTAGAATAATTATAAGTATCGAGAACTCGATAGCATCGGTATAAGGAGCAATGGCGGGAACGAGCTTAGTCAAAGACTCGATTACGCCAAGCAGGATGCCACCGAGAACAGCACCGGGTATAGAGCCGATACCACCGATAACTGCGGCGGTAAATGCCTTGATACCAGGCATAGCACCTAGTGTAGGAAGAATAGCAGGTGACTTCATAAGCATAAATACTGCAGCGACCGCAGCTAGAGCCGAGCCTATCGCAAAGGTGACGATGATAATAGCATTAACATTTACACCCATAAGCCTTGCGGCATCTCTATCCTCGGATACGGCAATCATCGCGCGACCAACCTTTGTGTACTTAACAAAGAGTGTTAGAGCGGTCATAATGATAACTGCGGCAACAAGGGTGATAAGCGTGCTGTACTGTATGGACAAAGCACCAATTTCAAGAGAGCCACGAACCTGAAGATTAAGAAGCATCTTCTGACCCGAGCCAAAGATAATCTGTGCTAAGCTCTGAAGCATATAACTTACGCCTATCGCCGTAATTAAAACGGCAAGAGGTGACGCACCGCGAAGTGGGCCGTAAGCAAGACGCTCAATAGTAACTCCAAGGAATACACAAACAAGCACTGCGGCAATAATCGCAACAATCGCAGGCGTCTTCATCGTAAAGAGGAACACATAGAGCATATATGCGCCAACCATAATTACATCACCGTGGGCGAAGTTCAATAGCTTCGCTATACCATAAACCATAGTATAGCCTATCGCTATCATCGCATATGTACTACCCGCACTAAGGCCTGTTATGAGAGTTGATAAAAATTCCATAATAATCCTTAATCCGTATTTTACGACAATACGCTGACACGGGCAAAGCCGCGTCAGCATATCGCCATAAACATTATTTTTATTAATTAGTCAGCGTTCTTGATAACAACGGGGTTAGTGGTCTTGTTTACATAACCATTCTCCCAAGTCATATCAGTACCGGTAACACCGGTGTACTTGAACTCGCCATCGAACTGAGCCTTAAGAATAGCAGACATCTGTGCAACAGTGGTAGAACCATTAACGGTCTCGCCGGAAGCCTTAAGTGCATTGTAGATAGCATATACACAGTCGTATGCAGCAGCACCAAACTGGTTAAGGGTCTCTGCACCGAAGTTCTCAACATACTTGTCAGCGAACTCCTTAGCTGCGCCGGAAGTAGCGTTAGAGTCGTAGTGAGAAAGCATCTGGATCTTCTGAGGAACAGTGGTAACATCGAACTCAGCGGTCATACCGTCGAAGCCGTCGCAACCATAGTATGTAGCATCATCAGCTATAACACCAACACCCTGGGTCATAAAGACAGATGCAGGACCGTAGTAGATAGGCATGAAGATGAAGGAACAATCCTTAAGAGCCTGAACAGCGGTAGCAAAGTCGGACTCGCCCTCTTGGAAGGACTGCTCAACAACCTGGATACCATCGTTAAGCTCTGCCTTGAAAGTCTCGCGGATACCGGTGGAGTAAGCATCATCAGACTTGTAGAACATACCAACCTTGGTAAGACCGAGGCTGTTTACATACTGAGCTGCAGCAGTACCCTGAGTAGGATCTGCGAAGCACATCTGATAGCCATAGCCCTCAGCGTTAGCAGGAACATCGTATGCGGAAGCGGAAGGTGTAAGGAAGAACATATCATCCTCTACTGCGAACTTAAGGAACTCAAGGCAGGGGTTGGTTGTAACGCAACCAAGAGAAACCTGCATACCGCCCTCCTTAAGAGTAGCGTAGCCCTGTGCTACATTAGCAGCAACGTGAACATCATCGAAAGCCTCAAGAGAGAACTTTACGCCGTTGAGACCGCCAGCCTTGTTGATCTCATAAACAGCAAGCTTAGCGGAATTATAAACAGCGGTGCCGTATACTGCGGCGCCACCGGTAAGAGGACCGGAGAGACCGATCTTGATGGTGTCCTCAGAGAACTCGGGAACCTCGATCTGGGGCTTACCGCAAGAAGCGAAGCCTACTACGAGAAGTGCAAGCATGAGCACCATCGATACTACTTTGACAAATGTCTTTTTCATTTTTGTGAACTCCTTTGGTTTATTAAAGATGTTACCATTATACATTGCCGTGTCACTTTTGTCAATAGGTTTTTATATGACATTTCGTCATAGATACCACTGCATTCATTTATTACTTGACAAAGTCTAATACTTGTCAAATAATGCTTGATTTTTAGGGCTTCTTTTGTGTAAAATGACCATGGATTTTAGTGTGCTAAATCAGTTTTCATTGTAGTAACATCGGTTTCTTTCCTATTATTTTATATACTTATATAAGTTTTCCTAAGCAATGGATAATAATAGGTGTAAATACTCGGAAAATATAAGGGGAGCCGCGATTCTATCACAGCTCCCCAAAGCCTAGCGAATGCTATGCAAATAACAAGTTATCCAACTATACCAGAACGCTCTATACCCTCAACAAGGTATCTCTGGCAGAACAGATAAAGCACAATGAGCGGTGCTATAATAAGCATACCGGCAGTATTCTGTATAACATTAGTATACGCGGAACTGAGCGCTGCATCTGTTGCGAGCGAAGTAGGCATAGTCTGATAGATATCAGGCATAAGCCAAACCTTATACTTCGCCTGATTAGTCATGAAGAACATCTTGTAGTAGAACTCATCCGTCCACTGCCAAGAGAAGGAGAAGAGGAAGATGGTTATCATCATAGGTACGGACAGAGGAAGTATGATCTGCACGAAGGTGCGGAATACACCTGAGCCATCAACATAAGCAGACTCCTCAAGCTCGTCAGGAATACCCTTAAAGAACTGACGCATCATATAGATGTAAAGACCGTTCTTGAATGCAAGACCACCGACCGAGAGAATAATCATCGGAGCGAAGGTGAACATAAGGTCAACCTGCTTAGGCTCAACTCCCTGTATCGACGAAACAACATTGTTGATAATTTCAACAATACCGGGATAACCCGCAGAGATTACGACACCAAGGTCGAAATCAATAAAGTGCTTCGTCATAGAGGTGAAGAGCGCGTTGTGAGGAATAACCATCGTTATAACAACGAATGCCATAACAATCTTGTTGCCACGGAACTTGAACTTAGCAATACCGTAACCAACAAGGCAGGATACGATTGTCTGAATGATAGCACAGGATATAGAGAGAAGGAATGTATTACCAAACGCCTCAAAGTACCTGTTTTCAAACAGCAGTGCCTGATAAATTTCAAGCGTGGGGTTCTTAGGAATAAATGCAATGGTGTTATCCATTACATCGGCGCGCGTCATAAAGGACGCTGCAATTCTCGCAATGAAGGGATGAAGTATGACGAAGGAAACACCAAGCATCAGAATAAATCTGAAGATGTTAACAACAGCGGTGATCCAAGTGTTTGAAGCCTTAAGCCTCTCAAGAAGCCTCTGCTTAAAGGTCATCTTACCTTCATAGTCTACGGAGATGCGGTTCTTAGTCTCCCTTCTGATTACGGGAGTAGATTCTACATTACGATCCATTATAGCACCTCCTTAATCCTTTCTCTGGTAGAATACCATCGTAGAAGCGATAGCAGCTACAATACCGATTATCGCAATAACGAAGATGAAGTACACCCAGTACATCGCGGTTGCCTCGTTCGCAGAGTCGCCACCACGAAGACGAACCTCATCTATGTATCTCATCATAGGCGAGTTGGTTCTTGTGAAGGAGTCGATAATTGTATAAACCGAGTTTACAAGAATCATCGGGGATATCATCGGGAATGTAACCTTCCAGAATGTCTCCCAACCTGACGCACCGTCGATACGGCACGCCTCGTAGATAGAGGGAGAGATAGACTGAAGTCCGGCAAGGAAGATAAGCATCTGAACACCCGAATAGTTAATAATCGAGTAGATGCTGTTAACCAGCGACACAACATACGCAACAAGCTCAGTACCTACCGCCATAGAGGAGAATAGTGCCTGGACATCAAGCATATTGATGATTCCACCGCCTGCGGTTGTACCACTACCATCGTTGATACCGCCCTCCATCTGATCGGTCATAGTATCATCACCATTTATGGAGATCATAAGACCGGTTGCGATAATAACGGGAACGAAGTAGATAGCTCTGAACACCGCACGACCGAGCATCTTCTGGTTAAGAACAACTGCAATAAACAGCGAGAAGATGATGATCGCGGGAACTTCAAATATCAACTGCTGAATCGAAGCAAGGAGCTTCGTCATAGTTGTTGTACTTGTGAATACCGACACATAATGCTTAAAGCCTGCGAACTGAAGAACCTCAGCGGCAAATCCGTTCTCATCCGTGCCGGCAATAAAGCTGTTGAAGCTGAACCAAATAGAGTCAATCAGTATCGGGAGGTAAATAAGCAGAATGCCAAGAATGAAGGGGAGGACAAAGATATATCCGGAGTTAGCACGTCTTTTCTCAAGAGAGGCGCGACGACGCTTTTTGGGCTGTACAGTAGTATCCATATTATCTTATCCTCCTTATCTGTCAATTCTTACGAAGCCATACTTATCTAGGGTAATGGTTTCTGTATCACTAAGTTTAACAGTTACCTTATAAACATTGTAGTTTAGAAGGAACTCTACAATATCGCCATCCTTCTCATACGTAACGAGAACAACGCGATCATTATTGAGAGTATAGATGGTCTCATCATACTCCTCATCAAAGGCTGTGGAGTCGGTTACATACTCATACTTAGAGTTGTAATTTTCGACGCCAAGAACATTCACCTCAAAGCCTGCGGTGGATGTGGGATACTCAGTCTCAAACTCGGTCTTAATAGCCTCAAGCGAGGTCTTAAATCCGCTAGATACAAGGTCACTCTCTGTTATATTAAGAAGCTTAGAAGCCTGAAGAAGAAGTTTGTCTACATCAACGGTAACCTTAACGCCTGCACCGAAGTAGTCGGGATTGTTAGCCTCAAGCATTTCTCTTAAGGTCTTGTTAACCCTATCAACTATCTCGGATCTAAGCATATCGATATACTCAGCCTTGAGCTTAGCATTGTTAGCCGCCCTCTCGTCCTCGTCAACAAATCTCTCGGAAACAAGAGTCTTGTGATTGGTGATGAAGTAATCCTGCAGATCACCGATTGCGCTATTGATGATTTCATAATTGGTTACCACATCATCATACCAGTTCTCGTAGTCAACACCGTAATAGTCGTTCAGCGCAGGATCCTCTTTCATAAAGTTGGTGTTCTCCTGATAGCAGAGGATGTAGTATAGCGATGCACCGTTCTCAATAGAACGAAGAATGTTGTACTCGGGCGAACCTACATAGTTAATTGCAGAGCCCGCATAGTTAACATATCCGTGAAGCACGAGGCCTGTGAACGGAATGGTGTAAGACGAGTGGTTGAAATGGCTCGAATCAATTGCTATGTCGATGATGTGATCGGCATACTCAAGAGCATAGCTGTTACCAACGGTAGTCATTACATTGTACTTGCCCTCATTAGCAATTCTGTCAAGAACGCTCACAACATTGCCAAGAGACTCCTCGCGGCTAACGTGGTTATCGGGATCGAAGTTAGAGTTGATATCAGAACCAAGAGTAGAAACCGAAATGTTCGCTATATCATATGCGGAATAATTCTTGATGAAAGCACTGTATAGCCTATCAAGAGCATCACCGGATACAACGAGTTTGTAAAGGCTCTCATAAGCACCAAGGATGGAGTTATAAGACTGCATAGAAGCGAAGCGGTTATCGATCATACGAGAGATATCCGTATTCTCGTTAATGCCATCAAACCAAGCTTTATTGCTCATATAGAGGAAGTCAAACTCGGGATAAATTTGGAAGATGGAGTCACCGGTTGTCTTCTCTGTTGTAGCGGCAAGGAGCTTATTGAAGCCCTGCGCGCCACCGCAAGCACTCTCCCAAGCAACACGGGTAGGATATGTGAAGTACATACCACCATTTGCGAAGCCCGTAAGCTTGAAATGCACATTAGTGATGTTGTCAATCTTCGCTGCTAGCTTGTCATACTGAACCGCCTTATCCTCATACTTCTTACGAAGAACGGCATTCTGTGTCTCTGCAGCCGCCTGCTGTCTGCAAGCCTCAGCCTTAGCAGCAAGCTTTTCCGTAGCACCTGCAAGCTCATCATACATCTTAATTACATCATCGAAGGTAGTAAGAGGCTTAGATACGGTTACCGGGAATGTTAGCACCTTCTCTACCACATTCATCGAGCCAAGCGCCTCAATGTAGAGAGGAAGATCCTCAGCCACATTCTCAAGGGGTGTAAGCGCACCTTGATCCTTAAGATAGTCACGATAGCAAGCCGCCATGCCTACATAAGAGGTATCATACGCCGCTGTATCACCAGCTGCGCCGGAAAGCGCCGCATCGGTAAGCATCGTATATCTTGTTACATAGGAGCCTGTATATCTCGACTCGGCAACCATTGTATAGGTGCTAGACACGATCGAGGGGTCATTGGATCCCGATGTACTGAACTGATCGTTAGGAACGGGTGTGTAATTGATGTAAGCCGACGCAAGTTTATTGGAATCGAACCTAGTCGATATTGTAGAGAGAGATGAACCCTCTTCCAGTATTGCGAAGAAACCGGTTGATAATACACTCTTGTTAAGGTTAGCAAGAGTGCGAGAGTTAGCAGGTGTCTCAGACACAAGTCCGAAGACAGGCATTGTAACTGCCTCGTTGTGATATCCGGATGCCTTAGAATAAGTGAAGTCGTTACCATAGACACGAAGATCAATAGAGACATTGTCCTTTCTCTCCTCGTTATAGAAGTCCTCATACTCAATTATCGAGCCGGAGCCATCGGGAATAAATACATATCCATCACCGGCAAGGTCTGCGGCACCGAAATACTTAAGTGTTGTTACAGAGGCAACTATATAGTTTACATCATCATAGGTAATCGAATTTGCCGGAACGCGAGTAACAAGAGAGCCGTCCTTAGCAAATGTGTACTCAATTGCGCATCTAAATACAGGCTTCTCCTCTACCCTCTCATCGTACATACACTCAGCCTCGTGCTCTGCAAGCAGGGAAGAATTGTAGGTGGTGTATTTAAGAAGAACCGACTGCACATCACGAAGCTTACCGGTCTGCGAAGCGTTATACTTACGCACATATACGGGAATACCCTGCTCGGTGAGGGGTGCGCGCTCGTACATTTCTTCGAGAGCCTTGCTACCTACTGTGGTGTTCGGATTATAATCTGCGGGGTTGTTAAGGTTGTAGGCACTGAACACAGTGGATACTGCGCCTCTTGCCGCGTCTATAATCTTGTACTCCTCGCTTTTGGTGCTGTAATGCTCTTTATAGAGTGCCCTCATCTCAGACAGATAGGAGTCAAGTGCTCTACGATCGAGATAATCACCATCAAGTGTTTTGTTACCACCCCACTTATCCTGGGAGTAAACGCTGAAGTCACGATCGGGATAATAATCGCCGATATACATCTCAAGCAACTGTACGAATGTGCTGAGAAGTGGCTCAAGCATATGTTCCTGGAAAGCAACAGCGGTGATCTGACCGGGCACCATAAATCTTGTTGAAGTATCACCAAGTGTGTAGTTTACACGAAGACCGCCCGCGATCGGGGATACGGAAATCTGAGCATACTCACCCGCCCACTTTGTGCTGTAGTAGGTGACATCGGTTGTGGTGAAACCATCTCTTGGACGGTAAGCAAGCACAACCTGGCTCATAAGATCATAACGAGCCTCTTGGGACTTGTTAAGCTCTGCGGTGTTGTAGGGGTTACTAGTGAGTATCTGACCTGTAATATTATCAACATAATATACAAGGCCTGTGTATCTATTTACATAGATGGTATACTCATTCCCCTTAGAGTTTACGGAATCGAGGTAGCCGAGACTAAGCTCGTAATCGAGCATCTGACCTGCATTTGCAAAGTCGAACTCTGATCCATCCTCACCGTACCTGTAAGAATTCTGAACTATGGTCTTAATCTGATCCTTGGTATATACGGTAGAACCGCCAACCGAGGGAGAGTGTGCAGCCATAGCATCGGTGGGTATCAGCCCTACTATTGCTGTAAACAGCATCAGCACCACAAGCAGGGATGATAAGATTTTCTTTTTATTCACTTTTATTACCTCCTGCTATTACAATCTATTGCCTATCTCGGCAATTATGGAAATGATGAACTGTGCCATCTTAACTACAAGGCTGGAGAACAGGATAGCTATGAACATAATAATTGCCATAGCAACGATTGTTCCAAGGACTGTTACTACATTCTTACCAAGTGAGTAATTATGTGTAACGAGTGTGCCAAAGAACAGAAGTATAGCAACCCATACAAATCCTATGGAGATGAGAAGCGTTACCATCGCGCCCTCGGTCGCCGTCATAATATTCGAAAGTATAGTAGAGATTACTACGAAAAGAGGCATAGGAGCGAGCGAGTAGGTGGTCGCTACATAAACATCCTTGAAACTACCCTCACCATCAAACAGCGTTGTCAGACACCAGTTACCTACTACCCAAAGGACAACAGGTACAAGGATCGACAGGATTGTCATAAATATGGTGGAATAATTGTTTCTCGGGTTGAAGAGATAGCCCTGTGCTACGGAATTATAGAAGAACGAGAGAATGGTAATACCAAGGATGGTTGTACCTGCTCTAACCGAGCCACGTTGCTCGTGCTTAAGATCCCAGAAGCCATCAAATGGGTGGAAGACAAGGTGGAAGGCATATAGAAGCTCCTCCCAATAGCTCTTTCTACCAACCTTAAGGGTGGTGATCTTATTAACCTTCTTAGCATAGCCAAGGAATTTAACGAGAAGAACAAGAAGTACGATAATACCCACAACAATGAGGAGCATCCAGTTCGCAACTATCTCGTTTCTCATCTCTGCGTATGCCTTAGACGCATAGGTAGTCTCGTAAGACTTCTGGAGCATCGAATAAGCCTCGGCATACTTACCCTGATTATGAAGGGCCTTTCCTATACCGATATAAGCAAGGTCGAAATTGTTGTTCTTGGTAAGAACATCCTGCCAATAGTCGATAGATGCGTTATAGTTGTGGTCATTCTGGTTCTCAAGTGCAGCGATAATAGAGTCACAATAGGGTGTTGGCTCAAATACTGTAATCTTAAAGTCGCCTGCCGCATTATCTAGGGTAACAAGTCGATATACACCGTCATAGTTCTGATAGGTTATCGCCTTGAATGAAGTACCGTTACCCAGCTGGCTACCTGTGCCGCCAAAGGCGAACAGGAGGTTACCGTCAGAGTCATAAGTGAATATTCTCTGGCGAGAGGAGCTGGAGTCAAGGATCGTCCACGAGCCCTCTGGACCAAGGGTGATATCAATTATACTCGACAGCACGGGAGAAAGCTGTCCAAGATTGGTTACAACCTCTCCACCCGGATCGAAGAATCCGTTACGCTTAAGGATCTCCTTACCCGTAGAGTTATACTTCTTAACGGGCGAGTAGTCCGCAGTCTTAGAGGTGATTGAACTTAGCTGAGAGCTATACTCGATATCGTTCGTAGTGGCATATACAAAGCCATCATCATCTACCGTAATATTATTATAGGTAGCGGAAACATTCTTGAAGCTGTTCTCGCGCTCCTCCTCAGACTTAAACTGATTGAGGACTGTGTCGATGAAGCTTACAGTAACCTTCTGTGTACCTATGAAGCCTGTGAACTCACCATCGCTTGAAAGAACAATTATACCCTGAGTAGCAGTCTCGGATACGATGAAGATTCTACCGTACTTATCAACTGCAACCGCGCGAGGCTTATACTCTCCCGCCTCAAGAAGGGGGGTATCAGGACGTGCGATTGTTTTTACATGCTCAAGATCATGGTTAAAAACAACTACTCTGTTGTTATCGGTATCACAGACATAGATGTAACTGCCCATATACTCGTCATCAACATTTGCTATATTGCGCTTGCTGACGAATACGCCCTTAGGCGCGTTAAATGTATGGGTGTCACCCGTCTCGGCATCCTGCCAGCTCTCGATAACAGACTCGAACTGATAGGACTTATTAAGAATAACAATTCTATTATTCTTTTTATCCGCTATATACAGTTTACCATCCTCATCAGCGAAGATGTCCTCTGCCTCGTTAAGCTTCTTGCCTGTATTCTTTACAAGATCAATAGAAAGCGAATCAAAGGAGTCGAGGGCCTCATATGCTGTGGGGGACTTAAGCGGCTCACCGTCAATTGAGTAGGTGTAGGTGTCATACGCGTTAAACGCAAGTACATTTACACTACCGAAGATAAGGACAAGAGTGAGGGCGAGAAGTAAAACTTTAACTAATGATTTCTTCATACTGCCCTCCTTAATCCTTCATACCCGAAGATCCCATGGTCTCAACGATCTTACTCTGGTTAAATACGAATACCATAATAGGTACCATCATCATAATAACCGTAGAAGCCGCGCCTGCACCCGAACGAGCGATACCGCCCGAGAGGATCTGCTGAATAGCATAGTTGAAGGTCTTGAGTTCCTCGGAATGAATATATACCGAGGCACCTGCGTTCCATAGAGACTTGAAGCACTCAACCATAAGTGTCAGCCACGCGGGCTTAACCATAGGCATCGCGATGATCAAGTATGTTCTAAACTCACTCGCACCGTCAAGACGCGCCGACTCAAGTACCGTATCGGGCACAGAGGACTCCATAAACTGCTTCATAAGGTAAAGTCCCATTGTAGAAGCAAGCGACGGAACGATAATCGAAAGATATGTATCAATCCATCCGAAAGAGGATAGAATGATGAAGTGCGTAACCGCATTAACCGTAGAATGGAACATAAGTGACATAACTATGATCTGGAAGATAGCATTTCTACCGGGGAATTTGAGCTTCGCAAGAGCGTAAGCGGCCATCGATGCAAAGATCAGGTTACCGATAGTACCGCAAATCGAGAGAAACACAGTATTGAATATGTATCTCGAGAAGGGTACCCAAGAGTCACTCATAAGGATAAAGAGGTCGGCAAAGTTGTCAAGGGTGGGGGAAATAACATAGAATCTCGGGGGGAACATAAACAGCTCATCCAGAGGCTTAAACGCCTGTATTACAACATAATACATAGGAACGAACATAAACAGACCGAGAATGGTAAGCATAATAGTGATACCTGTATCACCACCAGCGGAACGGTTAAGGACAACTCTGTGTCCACGAGTTCTTAACTTCTGTGCCATGCTTACTCACCTACCTTCGACAGAGCCTTCTTAATCACGATGTTCGAGGCGAACATTATGATGAAGAGGATTACAGCTATCGCAGACGCGTAGCCAATCTCATAACGTTGTCCACCGTAGTCGCCGAGGTGGTGCATAATCGTGTGTGCCGCATAGTCAACCGAGGGGAAGCCACAGAGCGCATCAACGACAGAACCAAAACCAAACGAGTTGGTGATCGACAATACCGCACCGAACATAAGCTGAGGACGCATCGTAGGAAGAGTGATGTACCACAGCTCCTGCCAACGGTTCTTGATACCATCAACCGCAGCAGCCTCGTACATAGAACGGTCTATGGTCTGAAGACCTGCGATGAAGGACAGGAACGCCGTACCGAGAGATGTCCAAAGTGCAACAATTATACACAGGGGCATAACATAGGATGCGTTCTGGAACCAAAGTATCGGTGAATTTATAAAACCGTATTTAATAAGAATTGCATTAGCCCAACCATAAGAGTCAGATGAGAAGAGTGTCTTCCAAACAAGAAATGCCTGACCGGAGATGGATGGAGCATAGAATACAAGCGTTACCACCGCACGAATCTTTGGCGGAAGCTCGTTAATGAACCAAGCAACAAGAAGTGCAAGGATGTAGGATACAGGACCGGTAACTGCTGCAAATACAAGAGTGTTCTGGCACGCAAGAATAAATATCTCGTCGTTAAGGAACAATCTATTGTAGTTCGAGATGCCGACAAAGTGCGGCATCTGCAGCATATTGAAGTCGGTAAGGCTGAGAATTATCGAAAGAACAACCGGTAGGACTGTAAATATAATGAAGAGAAGAAGGAAGGGAGCCAGCATAAAGTATGCCGTCTTGTGGTTCTTCATTTCCTCCCAAGTCCAGCGGAGCTTCGACACCTCGCCGCGCTTAACCGGCTTTTTAATAGTTGTCGTAGTTGTTTCTGACATTGTTTTTCTCCTTTACGATCGAGCCTTAGTCAAGGACAGCTGAGGATAACTGAGGGGGTTCCTCGTCATCCACCGAGGGAGTCCAAAGACCAAACTCCTCACGCTTACGCCAAATTTCCTCATTGATAGCACCTATATATGATGTCATAGCATCAACTGCGTTTGCACCCTCGTTAACCGCATCAAGGAAAGCGAACTGTACATATCTAGTTATAATATAAGAGCCGGGGTAGTTAACTATTGAGGACATATGGGACATCTGGTTCATAATAGCCGCCTTCTCGTTAGCAGTCCAAGAAAGGTTGTTGATAGCGTGTAGGTTAGAGGTCTCGTATTTAGCCGAGGGACCCATGATCGCTACTATTCTGTTACCATACTCAGCAGACTGCTCCGCATCGGTCTCCCACTGCATAAACTGCCAAGCGGGAAGAAGGTTGTCGCGGTCCTCACAGCCATTAAGAATAACGGTAGCGGTAACCTGCGCGAGGGAGTCATAATTGAGAACCTGAGAAACTGTACCATCCTCATTCTCCACAGTTCTGAACGAACCGGGAAGTGAGCAGAATCTCCACAAGCCGGAAATCTCGGTCGCGTAAATAATAAGTTGGTTGTAAACATCGGCATAACCACCTATTACAATAGGCATCTCACCGGTTCTGAAACGGTTAGCCGCATCAAAGGATACAGGGAAGGAGTAGTCACTGTAAAGTCTACATGTGAAATCAAACGCCTCAAGAGCAACCTTAGAATCGATGTCAACCCTCGCTCCCGCATACTCGGGATCGTAGAGTGACTCATCGGTGTACTTCCACATACTACCGCCCATCTGATAGATCATGAAGTCTAGCGCCGCGATGCTTGAAACACCGATCTGCATGTTATTAGACTGGAGCAGGGGAAGCAGTGAGAGAAGATCATCCCAAGACTCGGGCACTTCCCTACCGATGTTAGCAAGTACATCCATACGATAGAACATCATAGCGAACTGCATTGTTCTCGGTATTCCGTAGGATACACCGCGAAGTGCAATCGTATCCATAGCCGCGTCAGCAAAGTTGCCCTCAGTTGCTATATCAAAAGGCTTAGTCTCAAAGGAAAGCGTCTTCGTATCATCGCGCTCCGTGGTAGTCTCATAGGTCTTATCACCGGTCACAGGATCGATAGATACATATGTATAATATGGAGTAACAAATACAGAGTTGAACTCAGAGTTCTGTGCCTCAAGCACAGGGTCATTTCCGCTTACGCCGAGCACTGCCTCACGGATAGCGTAGTTAATAACATCGGATGCGCCAAGGCCGAGATAAACATCGGGGCCTTTACGCGAGAGGATAGACGGTAAAAGAGTGCCGGAAGTAACCAGCTTAAGGGTCACTGCAACACCGGTCTTGTCGGTGAAGCCACCCTCAGCGTCAATCATAGTACGCCAGATCTGAGACTGGTCACGACCTGCGGATATCCATACATCAACGTGCTCAAGGTCGGTGTTCTCAGTCTTAGAGGTAACACCCATCATATCATAATCGGTGAAGAACGAGGTGAAGAACGCCTTAATCTCGAACCACATGCCCTCGAAGAAGTTAGCCTCTGCACGAGGTAGCTCTGCATCGTTGGTCACGAGCTCACCCGCGTCATTCTTAATCATAGGAACAACACAGATGGTGTCAATCATAACCGTACCCGCCTTAGAGCTATTGATCCAGGTACCGAGAGTACCGAGGTACGACTTAAGGTTGGACATATTTGCGGCAACGTCGTCACCGTTGTTCTGTCCCATTTTGTTAAGAAGAATAGCTATCGTTTCAAGGGTAGCTACGTGAGAACCGTTGGTTCCGCAAAGCTCGATAAGCTCTGCCTGAACGTCCATAAGCTCCTTAGCCTGGTCGATAAGGTTTACAAGAACCTCAGGGATGATCGAGAAGAACTGGTAGTCACGGTACTCGTCAGGAGAAGAACCGGTAAGCTGAAGAATGGTAAGGTAGCTCTCGTTTACAGAGCTAAGAACCGCCTCAACTCTCTGAATGAGGTTCTTGAGCGAGCCGAGTGAGCACTCGAGGTAGATGGTGTACTGAACACCCTTCTCGAAGTAGAACTCGAAGGCGTCGACATTACCGTCGCCGACGTAGTCAGACTGCCATTCCTTGTCGTAGTTGAACTGAGCGTTGTACGCCTCAAGGAAGGGAGCGGTAGGAGTTCCGTCAGCAAGACCGTAAGA
>JAZOPN010000042.1:0-7802 GCA_045655565.1 Eubacteriales bacterium
TTTCATTATAACCTTGGTTTTTCCGCTTCCCGTAACACCAAAAAGCAAGGATGCGCGAGGCTTATCCTCAAGAAGAAGTTCCTCAATAGTGTTGTATGCCACTGTCTGTGCATCGCTGAGGATGATGGGGGATGTGTCGCGCACCTTAGCATATTCGGAATATGGGTTGCGTATCGTTTCATACTCACCGACAGCGATAACCCCACGCTCCGCGAGGGCGCGTATATGCGCTGATGTCACGCCCGGCTGTGCGCGTACAAGCTCCATATCGGCAGTGCCGATATCCATAAGATACCGAAGCGCTGTGCGCTGTCCCTCGCTCCTTATCCCGGCTCTACCTGCGGCAGAAAGAAGCGTTGCACACGCCTCACGGGAGAGCAAAATACGGCAGGTCTTACGGAACTTGATATTCAAGCTATCCGACAGCGCGCCGGGCGGTAAAACCGTCCTCACCGCTTCACCAAAGGTGCATAGGGTATGCTCCTTCATAAACAAGCATAGCCCGAGCATCTCCTCGGTCAGCGAAAAGGTCTCGCCACATATAGAGTGCACGGGCTTGATGCTTATTTCTTCGCCGTCTACACTCGAGGGGGTGTCGGATATCCCAATCACAACGCCGAGACGAAGCCTGTTAGCGCGCCCGAACGGAACGCGAACAATACTGCCGAGCGAAGCCTCGGGAACAGCGATATAGTCGAATGGACGGTCGAGATGATACGGCACATCGAGTAGATATATTTGACAAAACATTCCGTATCACCTCCATTTTACATAGGTTAAAAGCACCGAGCGCGCATAGGGGCGCGAAGGCTCGGCACAGTTGCAAGTCAGATTTATGGCTTGGTAGCCTATTATTTCTCCTCGCGAACAAGGTGGAAATCGCCGCGCTCAAGCTTAGCAATAGCAATCTTAACAGCCTTCTGATCCTTGTACTCAGGGTCGATAAGTGCCGCAAGGGGCTTCTCGGTCTCGTGGTTCTCGATCATCTGCTGTGCTCTCGCTCTCATCTCAACATACTCATCGGTAACGATACGCGCGCCCTTAGCTACGCCTATAACTAGCTCGTAACGGTTGAAGCTGCCTCTTGTGAGTTGGTCGACGGTTGGGTAAATCATAACAAATTCCTTTCTAATATATCAGCCCATTGGGCGATTGTAAACTGTTTTATCGTATCGGTAGAAGCCGATTTTACTAGGGGAGCACCTTAATCTATTTTAGTCATTTTCCCATTCGGGGTGTCACCTAGGAATTTTCGGGGGGGTGTCCCTTAATGCCGTAGGCACTACATAATCCTAAGGGCTATTAGTCCTCGGGGTCCTCCTCGTCCTGGATGTCATCGCTGGCAAGACGGTTAGTGATAGTCTCCGCCTGGATTGCAGAAAGAATAATATGGTCGGAGTCGGTGATGATAACGGCGCGTGTGCGTCTACCGCAGGATACATCTATTACCCTGTCATCCTCTCTCGCATCCTGAACAAGTCTCTTGACGGGTGCGGAGTCCGGGCAGGCAATAGCAACTATTCTTCCTGCCGCCACCATATTTCCAAAGCCTATGTTTATAAACTTCATATTCGCTCCTTATTCTATATTCTGCACCTGCTCGCGAATTTTCTCAAGCTCGCCCTTCATATTGACAACTATGCGAGCAATACGAGCGTTATTCGCCTTAGAGCCGATGGTGTTGGTCTCACGGTTCATCTCCTGCATAAGGAAGTCAAGCTTCCTGCCCGACGGCTCGGGTGTACCGGCAATCTCGAAGAACGCACCGAAGTGCGCACGAAGCCTAACCAGCTCCTCATCAATAGCAATCTTATCCGCGAAAATCGCGCACTCGGTAAGAAGCCTCGACTCGTCGGGTGTCACCGCATTGTCGGCTAAAATCTGCCTTAGCCTTGCCTCAAGCTTATCGCGATATCCAACGGTATCATCAAGCGAGATGCGCTCCACCTCGTCAGCATAACCACGAAGAACATCTATCTTTGCCGACAGGTCGGCAAATGTTCTCTCGCCCTCGCGAGTACGCATAAGGGTGTGGTCGGCAATAGCCATATCAAGAACAGGGCGGAGAAGTACCCACTCAGCCTCGAGGTCGTACTCCGGGCGAACCTGCTTGAATATATCCTGGTTTCTCGCCACGCCCATCGCGCTGATGTCATCGGCAAGACCATAATCTGCGACTAGCGTCCTAAGTGCCTCAATATAGCTCTCAAGATAGCCACGGTCTAACTCAACCGAGCCAAGCCCCGTGTCGTGGTTATCCACCGTGATATAGACATCGACCTTAGCGCGAGAGATGCCATTCTTCTGCACATAATTCTTAATGCGCTCTTCAAGGAAGAGATATGCGCGGGGCATTTTAACCGTACAGTCGAAGAAGCGTGAGTTAACGCTCTTTATCTCAACTGTAATATCCTTGCTCACACCCTCGACCTTTGCTCTGCCGAAGGCGGTCATACTTCTAATCATTTTCCATCCGTTGTGCCGACGGTTGTGGCACGCTTCCTTCCCTTTTTATTAAGGCTCCTAATCTCCTCCATAAAGGAGTCAATGTCACGGAACTCACGATATACCGAGGCGAAGCGAATGTAGGAGACAATGTCAATCTCGCGTAGACGCTGGAGAACCATCTCGCCAATCTCTTTCGATGTAACCTCGGCAACAAGGGAGTTCTGAAGCTCTGTCTCAATGTCAGCCGCCACCTCGTCAGAGTTAACAGGTCTCTTCTGGCAGGCACGCTCAATACCGAGCATAAGCTTATGTCTATCAAAGAACTCTCGTCTACCATCACGCTTAACCACCGCGATAGCAACGGTATCTACTACCTCATATGTTGTAAAGCGTTTACCACACGAGGGGCACTCGCGACGACGCTTAATACTTGTGCCGTCCTCGACAGGGCGAGAATCTAGCACACGGGAATCCTGATTGTTACAAGCCGGGCACTTCATAAAATATAAACCTCACACGCGTGCGCTGTGCACGCAAAAATATATTCACATTATTTTAGCACACTTTTTTAGGAAAGTAAATACCTTTCATTAAAAATTTTTGTACGCGCGCGAAAGCTTGATAAGAGCAAAGGAAAAGAGCACCCATCGTCATTTCACGGAGAGTGCTCTAAAATGTAAATAGTTGTTTACTGAAATATGCTTTAGTATGGGGGCGTGTCAAGTTTTCACGGTTAGAACTCGGATTTATCCATATCCTCTGCCACTACCTTTTTCGGGAAAAGGGATATCACCCACGAAGTGAACTTTTCCATAAAACCTATCTTCATAGTAGAGAAGAATTTGAATGTAAGGGGCCACAGAGCACCTGCGAACACCACAACTAGGAAGTATCTTATACCCCTTGCGATATAGACAAAGTTGGGTGTAAATAGCCCGACCAGCAACTCAAGGGGCGCGCGCATCCCCTCCTTAATAAGCAGAACGCCACCGAGACCAAGTATAAGCTTTACAAGCTGGACATACCATCTTGCTTTCGTTGTAAATTTGGTGTAAAGTCTGTCAAGGGGATATACCACAGCAAGGCCTACCATACAGCCGAGAAGTGTCGCACCATTCTTTCTGCCGCTCTCAAGGTTAGCAAGGTTTATACCCTCCTCGGGAAGCAGATTTACGAACACCGCAAGGGCTATCGAGAGCACTGCACACACGCCTATAACCCAGGGCATAGCACGGTGGAAGCGCTCCTCGTCCGTGAATATCGGGTATAGGATGAAGAGAAGCGCCGCCGCGATAAGGAGCGATACGCTAACATCAAGCGGTGTATGCACACCGAGGTACATACGCGAGAATGCAACGAGAACTATAATCACAATAGAGGTTATCATAACCCATCTTTTCTTGAAGAATGCGCCGATAGCACCGAATGTACCTGCGATATTCTGTGTATGACCCGAGGGGAACGAGTAGCCTGACGCCTCTTCTATCGCGCTCTCGATAGGCTTAAACTCGGGGTCGAGCACCCACGGGCGTTCGATACGGAATATCAGCTTTAGTCCCTGGTTGATGATAGTGCCGACAAGACCTGTGATAAGGACATAATATCCACCGCGCTTATTCACACACCAAAATATCATAATAGCAAAGACGAGGAAGAATGTTTCCTCACCAAGATGTGTGATTAGCGAAAAGAGGAAGTCGGTAACAGGGTTGCGTAGTGTTGCCAAAAATCTTAAGAAGTCCATAATACTCTCCTATTTTCCTATTATTAAGGTAGGTAGATACAGGTGAAGACGCCAACCCACTGCACCACAGCACCAGCCAAAACGAAGAAGTGCCAGATAAAGTGCGCAGGCCCACGCTTTAATACAAAGGGGATAATGCCTATCGAGTAGACCACACCACCACCTAGAATAAAGCCGAGGAAGCCATAATCACCATTTGCTATCATATTAGGTAAAAACATAAGACCGCACCAGCCGAGGATAAGATACAGGGGGATGTGTATAAACCTTAGGCGCGAGGGACCAAACACGCCGACAAGCGAGATGCCCGTCGCGATTATCAGCCACTGAATAACGAAGAATGATACACCGAATACGCCCTTGATATAGCATAGAAGTATTGGTGCAAAGGTCGCGCCGATAAGAAGATATATAGACGAGTAGTCAAATCTGCGGAATAGACGTTTTACCACGGTACCGTGCCTAAATGAATGGTATAGACAACTCGCCGTAAACATAATAAACAGCCCAAGGAAATAGATAGTAGCACCAACATATTCAATAGTCTCATCTGCATAAATGCACATAAAGATGTATGCTATTATAGCTAAAATCGAGCCGACACCGTGTGTCACAGCGTTTCCTATTTCCTCAAGCACAGGACGCTTCGGCGGATCCTTTGGCCTAGGCGTGCCCGAGACCTCGTAATACTCATCAATATCGGTGTGGTACTGCCTTGTTAGCTCGCCCATACGGGCACGATATTCGACAACCAGCGCGTGCTGGTCGCGCCTGTATTTCCTTTTAATTTCCTTTAAGTTCATTTTCACCTCTGTGCCACACGAGTGGTGGATAGATATGGGGGCGCAAAAAATGCTCCCCCATAGATGTCAATATTTAAGCGTTAAGAAGTCCTCTTACGCACTCTGCAATTCTCTCGTCGCGACAGTTAGCGAAGAAGTACTCACGGAACTTCGCGCCTGCGATTGCGCCGAGCACAAGCTCACGGTCAAGGTTCTCGAGAATGTAAACAAGGTCGTTGTGTGTAACCTTCTTAACCTCGTCGAGTATTCTCTTATTTCTCTGCTCGGGAACTGCTCTCTCACGAGGATAACCAAGTCCCCACTCGGAAACAAAGAGCTTCTCAAATACATACTGAAGGTTAAGCTCACAGCCCCAGCCCCAGCCCTTAGCGAAAGGCATAGCAATAGCATTACCATTGTTAACCTGGGTGAACTGATATGCATCGGTGGGGTCTACTACATGACCGCAAAGCACGCCGGGGAACGCATTACAAGCGAGCATCGCTCCCTCACCTGTGCCACAGCCTGTGATAACAAGGTCAGCCGCACCGGAGTTAAGAAGAATGGCAGAGAGAATACCTATCTGCACATATGTAAGCTGCTCCTTATCCTCTGCGGAGTACATACCGTAGTTGAACACCTCATGACCAAGAGGCTCAACAACCCCTTTAAGTGTCTCACAGATAAGAGCATTCTTAGCCGCCTGGCTATTCTCATTTATAAGTGCTATTTTCATTTTTCTTTTTCCTTTACTATTGTAATTATTTTTTAAAAACTCAACACGGGTTGGGGTCGGTTATGCTTTTTAAGCTCATTTTACCAAAGAAACATTATCTTATGGTTTGACTGCATTTTTTGTAAAATATCATCCTCACCTAATATCCATTTCCCCGCCCGATAGTGACTTTTCGATGAGATTTGCTCGATTTCGGGCCGAAGGCGTACGAGGGTACGTCGAGCTTGTCGCTAACGCCTAGCACCCTGAACATCACCAAATTCTTTTATACACTTTTCAAGATAACGTGACGAAAACATACGACAATTAGTCATTATTTAATCCCCATTCCTGCTTGGCAGTGATTTTTCGATGAGATTTGCTCGATTTTCGACCGAAGGCGTACGAGGGTACGTCGAGCTTGTCGAAAAGCGAACAAAGGTCGCGAAAAATCAAGGAGTAAGGCGGTTAGGACCGCGGAAGAGGAATTGCACTTCCTTTATTGACATACCGAGGAATAGCATTGTAAGTCTGTCAATGCCAAGACCGAAGCCACCGTGAGGGGGGCAACCGTACTTGAAGAATTCGAGGTAGAACTTAACATCCTCGGCAAGCCCTTTCTCCTCTGCCTGCGCCTTTAGAACATCATATCTATGCTCACGCTGAGCACCTGTGGTAATCTCAACACCACGCCAGATGAGGTCATAGCCCTGGGGCACACCTGCCTCATTTCGCATATGGTAGAACGCCCTCTCCTCCTTAGCATAGTCGGTGATGAAGAGGAACTCGTGACCGAACATATCTGCACAAAGCTGCTTCGTCATTCGCTCCGCCTCGGTGGTAAGGTCACCCTTAAGCTCGTCTGGCACCTTGTAGCCATATCTTGCTTCAAGCTCGGTATATACATCGGCAAGCTTCATACGCGGGAAAGGAAGTGTCGGAACAACAAGCTCGGCACCATACTGCTCACGAAGAGCCTCACCGTGCTTCTCCTTAACCTTACCGAGGGCGTATGCGAGAAGCTCCTCCTCTATCTTCATAACATCCTCGAAAGAGTCGATATAGGAGAACTCGAGGTCGAAGCCTGTGAACTCAGTCGCGTGCTTGTTGGTATATGACTTCTCTGCCCTGAATACGGGGCCTGTCTCGAAAATTCGCTCAAGTCCCGATGCCATAGCCATCTGCTTATAAAACTGGGGTGACTGCGCGAGGTAGGCGTGTCCGTCAAAGTACTTAACCTCAAATACATCCGAGCCGGACTCGGAAGCCGCAGCAATAAGCTTTGGTGTATGGATTTCTACGAAATTACGAGCCAAGAGGAACTCGCGGAATGCCGCGGTAAGAGTGGTCTGAAGCTCTATCATAAGCTGATTTTTCTCACGGCGTAGGTCTATCCATCTGTAATCCATACGGACATCAATATCCGAGTCATCCTTGATGGGGAGAGCATCTGCGAGCGACTCAATCTTCATCGATGCGGGATACATCTCGATGCCACCGAGCTTAACATACTCGCTAGCCACGACCTCACCCTCAAAGGTAACTACCGAGTGTATAGTGAGCTTGTCCAGCATCTCGAGCATCTCGGGGTGCTCCTCCTTGATGACCGTAACCTGCATCTTACCTGTGATATCGCGGACAACGATGAACGCCATATTCTTCTTGTTACGGAAATTCTCGACAAAGCCCGCAATACGGCGTGTGCCGGGGGTTATGTCCTTAATATATGTTCTTTCCATCTTTTTCTCCTAAAAGATTTATTTGCTTTTTATATTATACTATACATAAATAAAAAAGTCAATAATAGGCGTAATAATTGTTAGCGAGTTAGTTTTTATGTATTAAAGCTCTTATATGGGTATAGCCGAAGAGAGCCGAACTCATAAGGTTTTGAAATATAGATTTCCCCATCTTCTTCACCGGAATTTTCTTAAATATCGTATATTCCTCAAAAAATTCAGCTCCAATATAGAAAAATCTATTATTTCAAAACTGCTCCGCATCTTCCGTCTGACAAATTTCTGATGGATTTTGCTGTAACGAGGCGAAGTTAAGTATGACTTTACAAGACTTGGTGCAACAAAAGACGCTGAAATTTGACGACGAAAGACTT
>JAZOPN010000043.1:0-17579 GCA_045655565.1 Eubacteriales bacterium
ATGTTCTTTCCATCTTTTTCTCCTAAAAGATTTATTTACTTTTTATATTATACTATACATAATTAAAAAAGTCAATAATAGGCGTAATAATTGTTAGCGGATAGGTTTTTATGTATTAAAGATCTTATATGAGTATAGCCGAAGAGAGCGCGTAGCAGTTCCATTCTAATATCAATCCAAAATACTATTGTGAATTCCCGGAACATACTCTACCAAAATATGCACCATCGCGGCACGAACATCTTTGTTTTCTACCATTTTTAGCCTGTTTATAGAAATGTGGGGAGCGGATGACTCCACTCCCGCATCTGTTTAATCCTTACCGTAGTATAGCTCGTCCCTCTCCTCCGGCGTCAAATCCTCGATGTCAAGCCCCATACGCATAGCCGTCCAAGCTCGGTTAGGCACAGGCGGGTTAAAGGCGGGGAGGGAAATCTCCGGAGAGTTTATACCCGGGGTGGAATTGGTCTCGCGCCCGTGGTCGTACCTATCGGTAGGGGGCGAGGCTTTTTTGTTCATATTATTTTTTTGCTTCGACATAAAGAAAACTACCCTTTCTGAGGAATTATCCTCATGGGTAGTTTTCATTTTGAAAAATATATTATGCTAGGTTATTTTAGGAAAGTATTTTACATACAAAAATTACTTAGTAAAATATCTAACCATCGAGCGGAACATCTTTATGTCGTATTCGCCAAGAACATTGCGATATAGACCGTCACCGATACGCTCGGAGTGACCCATCTTACCAAAGACACGACCATCGGGCGAGGTGATACCCTCGATAGCGAGAGCGGAGCCGTTGGGGTTGTAGTCGATGTTGTATGTAGCCTTATCGTCAAGGTCGACATACTGTGTCGCAATCTGACCGCCCTTTATAAGCTCGGCAATGACCTTGTCAGATGCTAAGAATTTACCCTCACCGTGAGAGATAGGCACATTATATACCTCGCCAACCTCGGTGAGTGCGAGCCAGGGAGACATATTCGATGCTATGCGTGTTCTGACAATCTTCGACTGGTGGCGCGCAATGTTGTTAAAGGTAAGCGTCGGGCAACTCTCGTCGGTATCAATGATTTTACCATAGGGTACAAGTCCGAGCTTAACAAGGGCCTGGAAGCCGTTGCAGATACCGCACATAAGTCCGTCGCGACGCTCAAGCAGATCGGTCACCGCCTCTTTGACGGATGCGCCACGCAGGAATGCGGTTATAAACTTACCCGAGCCATCAGGCTCGTCACCACCAGAGAAGCCACCGGGAATGAATATCGCCTGTGAGGTGGCAATCTTGCTTGTGAATAGTTCAGCCGAACGCTTGATACCGTCTGCTGTGAGGTTGTTGATAACGAATATCTCTGCCTCAGCACCTGCATCACGCACCGCCTTTGCCGAATCGTACTCGCAGTTAGTGCCGGGGAATACAGGTATAAGCACACGAGGCTTCGCACACTTGACTGCAGGTGCACGCATAGCACCGGCCTTATAACTTACGGTCTCGGGCACAGCACTCGGGCTGTCTATATTACAGGAATATACGCTCTCGAGCTTATCCTCGTAAAGGCTGACAAGACTATCAAGACTAACAGCCTCGCCAAGATAAACGAAGTCACGGCACTCTGTGGTATAGCCGAGTGTCAGAGCTCCATCTACATCCTCTGTTACCTCGAGAATAAATGCACCATAATTATAGCCAAAAATGTCGGACAGGGCTACACCCGTGTCAAATCTAAAGCCATATCCGTTACCCATAGCCATCTTCGCGAGGGCCTCTGCCACGCCACCGATTGTAGGTGTATAAGCAGATAGAACAACGCCACGCCTCATAAGGCTTGTCACCTTACCATAGAGGGCTAGAAGCGAGGATGTAACAGGAAGCCCGTCCTTATCATATTCGGGGCGAAGAAGCACTACTCTATTGCCGGCCTTCTTAAAGTCGGGGGATATTACATTTGCTACCTTATCGGTTGTTACCGCAAAGGATATAAGCGTCGGGGGTACATCAAGCTTCTCGAATGTGCCACTCATAGAGTCCTTACCGCCTATTGCGGCAACGCCGAGGTTCATCTGCGCCCTAAATGCACCGAGGAGTGCTGCGAGGGGCTTGCCCCACCTCTTCGGATCGCGCGAGGGCTTCTCGAAATACTCTTGGAATGTGAGGTAAACCTCGTTATAGTCAGCACCTGTTGCGATAAGCTTAGATACAGACTCGACAACCGCGAGGTATGCACCGTGGTAGGGGCTAGCCTCGGATATATAGGGGTTATAGCCCCAGGACATAAAGGACGCGAGGTCGGTATGTCCTACCTCGACCGACACCTTTTGCACCATAGCCTGAATAGGTGTGCGCTGGTATCTACCGCCAAAGGGCATAAGCACTGTGCCGGCACCGATGGTACTGTCAAATCTCTCGGATAGTCCTCGCTTAGAGCAGCAGTTGAGGTCGGAGATAGTATCTCTCATACCCGACGCGAAGTCGGTGGGCAATTGCCTTTCAAACGCACGCACCTTGGGTGCTTCAATATTAATATGCTTCTCCGCGCCATTAGAGTTTAGGAACTCGCGACTAATGTCGCAAATCACCTTACCGCGCCAGGTCATAGTGAGTCTCGGATCTGCCTTAACTGTGGCAACAACGGTAGCCTCAAGGTTTTCGGTTTCCGCAAGAGCTAAGAATCTATCACGGTTTTCAGCCTCGATAACAACAGCCATTCTCTCCTGTGATTCGCTGATTGCAAGCTCGGTGCCGTCAAGTCCCTCATACTTTTTCGGAACTGCATCAAGGTTGATGTCAAGACCATCGGCAAGCTCACCGATAGCGACCGACACACCGCCAGCACCAAAGTCGTTACAACGCTTAATCATAAGGCTGACCTCGGGGTTTCTAAACAGACGCTGAATCTTTCTTTCTTCAGGTGCGTTACCCTTCTGTACCTCTGCGCCGCAGCTCTCAAGCGAGGTTAAGGTATGCGACTTCGACGAGCCTGTCGCACCGCCACATCCATCTCTACCTGTCCTACCGCCAAGCAGGACAACCAGGTCACCCGCCTCCGGGCACTCGCGCCTTACATTTCTCTCGGGGGCAGCAGCAATAACCGCGCCAACCTCCATATGCTTAGCGGCGTAGCCATCGTGGTATATCTCGTCAACAATGCCGGTTGCCAGACCTATCTGGTTACCATACGAGGAATATCCGGCAGCCGCGGTGGTAACAATCTTCCTCTGAGGGAGCTTGCCCTCTAACGTCTCTTCTATCGGACGATTTGGGTCAGCAGCACCCGTCAGGCGCATCGCACCGTATACATATGACCTACCTGAAAGTGGGTCACGGATAGCACCGCCAATACAGGTAGCAGCACCACCAAACGGCTCAATCTCTGTCGGGTGGTTGTGCGTCTCATTCTTGAATAGGAGAAGCCACGGCTCCTCTACGCCGTCAACCGTCACGGTAATCTTAACCGTGCAGGCGTTAATCTCCTCGGACACATCAAGCTTATCGAGCCTGCCGTCCGCCCTAAGCGCCTTAGCCGCGAGCGTACCTATATCCATAAGCGTGATAGGCTTACGCCTACCGAGGCTCTCGCGCGTTTTTATATATTCGGCATACGCCGCCTCAATTACTGCGTCATCAAACTTTACACTATCAATAATAGTATTGAATGTTGTGTGACGGCAGTGGTCAGACCAATAGGTGTCTATCATCCTAATCTCGGTGATAGTGGGGCATCTGCCCTCGCGGATGAAGTATTCCTGACAAAATGCAATATCGCCCTCATCCATAGCGAGACCGTACTCCTTGACGAAGCCGGCAAGCCCCGCACTATCAAGCTCGGTAAAGCCCTCGAGAACCTTAACATCTGCGGGCACAGTGTAGTCGGTTACGAGCGTCTCGCGCAAATCCAGAGATGCCTCTCTAGCCTCAACCGGGTTGATAACGTGCTTCTTTATTCTCGCCAGCTCGTCCTCGGTGAGTGCGCCATATAGCATATACACCTTAGCCGATGCAATCATAGGCTTCTCGCCCTGCGAGATAAGCTGGATGCACTGCGCAGCAGAGTCTGCCCTCTGGTCGAACTGACCGGGCAAAAACTCGGTAGCAAATACCACAGCACCATCCGCATCAAGTGACTTGTAAACATCATCAAGCTGAGGCTCTGCGAAGACGGTCTTAACCGCGTAATCGAAAAGCTCCTCAGTGACTTTCTCGGCATCATAGCGGTTGATTATCCTAACACGGCTGACAGACGAGATACCAAGAAATGTCGAAATCTCGCCGGCGAGCGCTCTCGCCTCATTATCAAGCCCCGCCTTTTTCTCTACATATATACGATAAACCATTACCTTATCCTTTCTTTGCCATAAGTGCTCTTTTGCCTATATCTCGTCTAAAGTACGCGCCATCGAAGCCGACCTTGCCTACCCTATCGTAGGCAATCTTTAGTGCCTCGGGTAGCGTATCACTAACAGCAGTAACACCGAGAACTCTGCCACCCGCGGTGAGCAGCTCGCCATCCTGCATTTTTGCGCCGGCAACATAGACATAGGGCTTAACAGAGCCATCCATAGTGATTGTGTATCCCGACTTATAAGCTTCGGGGTATCCGGCCGACGCCATAATAACGCAGGCACACGCCCCCTCCGAGAACTCAACCTCACACTCGGCAAGCCTGCCCTCGGTCGTAGCCATCATAATCTCAAGCAGGTCGGACTTAAGAAGTGGCAGCACAACCTGTGTCTCGGGGTCGCCGAAGCGACAATTATACTCTATAACCTTAGGCCCATCCTTAGTAATCATAAGTCCGAAATAGAGGCAACCGCGGAACTCGCGTCCCTCCTTTTTCATAGCCTCGATGGTGGGCAGGAAGATAGTCTTCATGCAAACCTCGGCTATCTCGGGAGTGTAATAGGGGTTGGGAGCAACCGTTCCCATACCACCCGTGTTAAGTCCTGTATCACCGTCACCTATGCGCTTATGATCCATAGAGGAAACCATCGGTCTAACGACATTACCATCGGTAAAGGCGAGCACCGACACCTCCGGCCCCTCGAGAAACTCCTCGACAACTATGCGGTTACCGCTCGAACCGAACCTGCCCTCCTCCATAATGGAGCGCACAGCATCAAGTGCTTCATCTCTCTCAGTCGCGATGATAACGCCCTTACCGAGCGCAAGCCCATCCGCCTTAATAACCGTGGGGAGCGGTGCGCTTTTAAGGTATTCGTATGCATCGGTGGCACTCTCAAACACGGAATATCCTGCCGTGGGAATGCCGTACTTTTTCATAAGGTTCTTAGAGAAGACCTTGCTACCCTCGATGATAGCAGCATTAGCGCGTGGGCCAAACGCGGGTATACCAACCTCCTCAAGTCTGTCCACACATCCGAGAACAAGCGGGTCATCGGGTGCTACAACTGCATAGTCGATAGCATTCTTAGTAGCAAACTCTACAATAGCGTCAAGATCCTTAGCACCGATCGGGACAAGTGTCGCATCCTCCGCCATACCGCCGTTGCCGGGTAGGGCGAAAATTTCGGTCACACGAGGGCTTTCCTTTAGTTTTTTGATGATGGCGTGCTCTCTACCGCCACCACCGACTACCATTATTCTCATAATTTTCTCCTTAATTAGTGGTGGAAGAGGCGCATACCCGTGAACGCCATTACCATATTATACTTATTCGCGGTGTCAATAACTATATCATCGCGCACAGAGCCACCCGGCTCTGCAATATAGGACACACCACTGCGCTTTGCGCGCTCAATATTGTCGCCAAACGGGAAGAATGCATCAGATCCGAGCGCTACCCCCGATACCGTGTCAAGATATTCACGGATTTCGGCATCGGTTAGTGGCTCGGGACGCTCGGTAAAGTACCTCTGCCATACGCCTTCGGCTGTGACATCCTCTTCGTTCTTGTTTATATATCCGTCTATAACATTATCTCTGTCGGGACGCGAGAGAGTCGGTAGGAATGGAAGCCCTAGCACCTTATCGTGCTGACGGAGCATCCAGGTATCAGCCTTTGTACCCGCCAGGCGTGTGCAATGTATTCTCGACTGCTGACCCGCGCCAACGCCGATAGCCTGTCCACCATATGCATAGCATACCGAGTTAGACTGCGTGTACTTTAGGGTGATAAGCGAGATGATTAGGTCGCGAACCGCATCCTCGGGAAGCTCCTTATTCTCTGTTACGATATTCGTAAATAATTCGCGCGAAATCTTGTAGTTATTTCTACCCTGCTCAAATGTGATGCCGTACACTTCCTTGCGCTCGGTCTCCACCGGAACATAGTAGGGGTCAATCTTTACAATATTATAGTTACCCTTTTTCTTTGTGCTTAGCACCTCAAGCGCCTCGGGTGTATAACCGGGTGCTATAATACCATCGGAAATCTCGCGCTTAATCAGCAATGCGGTTGTAAGGTCGCACACATCCGACAGTGCTATCCAGTCACCGAAGGAAGACATACGGTCGGTTCCTCTTGCACGAGCGTAGGCAAGCGCAAGCGGTGACGCGTCAAGCCCCTCTATATCATCGACAAAACAGGCTCTCTTGAGCTTGTCCGACATCGGCACACCAACAGCCGCCGAGGTGGGACTAACGTGCTTAAACGAAGTAGCCGAGGGAAGCCCTGTTGCGTCGCGAAGCTCCTTTACGAGCTGCCAGGAGTTAAACGCATCGAGGAAGTTAATATAACCGGGTCTGCCCGAGAGTATCTCTATCGGTAGCCTTGAGCCATCACGCATATATAATCTCGCCGGCTTCTGGTTGGGGTTACAGCCGTACTTAAGTTCAAACTCGTTCATATTACTTTACCTCGTCGTGCTTGTTGATTATTCTCTCCTCTAAAGTGCCGTCCTCAAGCGAGGTATAGCGCACATAGAGGGATATTTTGTTATCGGGATTGAGATTTGACCATACCTCATCACAAAAGGCGTCTATATCCTTATCGAGCCTTACGCGCTCCGGCTCTCCGATAAATGTAGGGATGGGGTTGCCATCGGTAAGATAGGTATGTATGAAGTGCCCAAGACCGCGAACAGGGGTGTACTCATAGAAGTATCTGTTGCACACCGAGCCTATCTCATCGGCACTCTTAAGTATGCTCATCTCATAGGTGAAGCCGTCGCCCACAAAATTGAGGACTGCACTTATACGAGGGGTGAAGTTTGGTGCGTCAGGCTCAAAGGCGCGTGTCCTAAGTGCCGCACGCATATCCTCACCGCGAGAGATGTAATCATATATCGTGTCGGTCTGGTCGCCGTTAGTGACTATCAACTGATTTGCATAACTGCGTACTGCCGCATATATGATAAGCGAGGGGTCCTCTACCTTACTATAATCATACGGCTCGGTATAGAGTGCCTCACCCTTTTTCACAAATACACGGTTACGGCTATTCCGGCTCCTTCCCATAATGAAGTAGGCACTGATGGCATACTTACCGTCCTCGCTCTTACCGACGATTATTCCGCGCCCGGGGTATGGGTTATCCTTTAGGATTGCCCCGATTTCATTTATCTCGTATATGTTCATATCTGTTACCTTTCCTATTATTCCTAAGCGAGATATCCGCTCGCATCTTTGCCCGAATTATTCCTCGCGCTTTCTTGCTATTTCTGCCGAGACGCGCTCGGTTGCGAGGGGAAGTATCTTCCACTCCGCCTCTTCCATAATACGTCGCTGGAGCACCTCGGGGGTGTCATCCTCTCTTACTTCAACAGCCTTTTGCATTATGATTTTACCACCGTCGGGTATCTCGTTCACAAAGTGTACGGTAGCACCGCTGACCTTCACACCGTAGGCGAGTGCAGCCTCGTGTACCTTTAGACCATAGTAGCCCTTACCGCAGAATGACGGTATCAACGAGGGGTGCACATTTATTATTCTGCCCTTGTAGTGAGAGGTAAAGCGCTCGGATAGTATCGACATATAGCCCGCGAGAACAATAAGCTCTATTCCGGCCTCGTCTAGCGTCGCCATTATCCTATCCTCGAACTCCTCGGCACTATCACACTCCGAGCGTAGCACAACAGCCGTCGGCACCCCGGCATTTTCAGCACGGGTGAGTGCATACGCACCGGCCTTATTCGAGAGAACCAGAGAAATCTCGCCCGAATGTATTATGCCATCTCTCGCAGCATCAATAAGAGCCTGAAGATTTGTACCACCGCCCGATACAAGAACGGCTATTTTAGTCTTTAGCATAGTATAACGCCCTCGTCGGATGCGACAACCTCACCGAGCACATATGCGTCCTCGCCGTGAGACTTCAAAATCTCGAGTGCGCGCGCGACATCCTCGGGTGCTACGACAACAGCCATACCAACGCCCATATTAAAGGTGTTATACATATCGCGCTCGGGGATATTACCCTCCCTTGCGATAAGGTCGAAGATGGGAAGCACTCTGACATCGCTCTTCTTTATCCTAGCGCCAAGTCCCTTGGGGAAGCTACGCGGAATATTCTCATAGAAGCCACCGCCCGTGATGTGCGACACACCCTTAACACTCACGCTCTCGAAGAGATCCAGCATAGGCTTAACATATATCTTTGTCGGGGTGAGGAGGGTTTCACCGAGGCTCTTACCACCCAGCTCTGCCCTTGGTGACTTAAGGTCGGCACTCTCTACATCAAACACGCGCCTAACAAGCGAGAAGCCGTTGGAATGGACACCGCTCGAAGGAATTGCGATGATAACATCGCCGGCATTCATATTATTCTTGTTTATTACCTTAGACTTGTCTACAATACCGACCGCGAAGCCTGCCAGGTCATATTCGTCTATCGGGTAGAAGCCCGGCATCTCTGCCGTCTCACCGCCGATGAGTGCAGCACCGGCCTGAACGCAGCCCTCGCACACGCCCTTAACTATATCGGCAATCTTCTCGGGTACATTCTTGCCGCACGCGATGTAGTCGAGGAAGTAGAGCGGCTTCGCGCCACAGCAGATAACATCGTTCACACACATAGCCACGCAGTCGATACCGACAGTATCGTGCTTGTCCATAAGAAATGCCATCTTTAATTTAGTTCCAACTCCATCGGTACCACTGACGAGCACAGGCTTCGTAATACCCGTAAGGTCAAGCTCAAACATACCGCCAAATCCGCCTATATCGGTATCCGCACCGGCAGTCACCGTTCTTGCAATATGAGCCTTCATAAGCTCAACCGCCTTATAACCTGCGGTAATATCAACTCCAGCCGCAGCATAGCTTTCAGATCTTGAATTTTTCATCTTTAGTTCTCCCTCTCGGATATTTTATTGTCAAATTTATTTTTTATCTTGATTGGTGCCTCGGTGGGATAATCACCATCGAAGCAGGCTGTGCAGAAGCCGGCGCAGCCGCTATCCTCTGCAATCTTCCTAACATCCTCCAGCCTTAGGAAACTGAGCGAGTCAGCTCCGACTATCTTCGCGATTTCCTCCGACGTGTACTTGCAGGCAATCAGGTTCTCCTTCGAGTCGATGTCATTGCCGTAGTAGCAGGGGTTCAAGAATGCCGGGGCTGAGGAGCAGAGATGTACCTCGGTAGCACCTGCCGAGCGCAGAAGTCTAACTATTCTCGCTGAGGTTGTGCCCCTGACGATAGAGTCATCGACCAAAACTACCCTCTTGCCCTTTACCGCCGATGGTACGGGATTGAGCTTAATTCTTACCTTGTCCTCTCGGTTGCCCTGTCCCGGAGCTATAAATGTTCTACCTATATACTTATTCTTAATAAGGCCTATTCCGTATGGAATACCCGATGCCTCGGAATAGCCGAGAGCCGCATCAAGGCCGGAGTCGGGCACGCCAACAACAACATCAGCCTCGATTGGATGAGCCTTAGCGAGCAAAGCACCCGCACGCTTTCTTGCCGCCTGCACCGAGCAACCCGCTATCGTGCTATCAGGCCTTGCTGTATATATGTACTCGAATATGCACATCCTCTCAGGACGCTTATCTTTATGGTCGGAGATCTCGTACACCTCTCCGTTTTTGAAAACTACTATCTCACCCGGGAGAATATCACGGATAAAGGTTGCTCCCACCGCGTCGAGGGCGCAACTCTCGCTGGCAACGACATACTGACCGTCCTCGCGTTTGCCGTAGCACATAGGATGCAAGCCATTCTCATCTCTTGCCGCGACAAGCTTAGAGGGCGACATCAAAAGCAGGTTAAAGCCGCCGCGAATACGTGTCATAGCGCGGTTTACAGCTTCCTCGATAGAGGGTGCAGTCAGTCTCTCTTGTGTCACGATAGCCGATATAAGCTCGGCATCCGACGATGTGTGGAATATCATTCCGCGAAGCTCAAGCTCCTGCCTCAGCTGGACGGCATTAACAAGACAACCGTCTGTCGCGAGCGCAAGCCTGCCCTTTATGTGATTTACCACAATAGGTTCAGCATTGCTCTTGGCATTTGTACCGAGCTTACCGTAGCGCGTGTGACCTATCGCCATATTTCCAAGTCCCAGCTCGGCAAGTGTCGCTGAGCTTATCGCCTCGTTCACAAGTCCTCTGTCCTTGTGCGAATGGAATATGCCGTCATCATTTACCACGATACCCGCGCTCTCCTGACCTCTGTGCTGGAGCGCGTACAGACCGTAGTAGACGCTGGAGGCTACATCAGTCCTTTCATTTCCGATTATTCCGAATACTCCCATAATCTCTCCTATTTATGTATTAACAAATATCAATCTCTTACCCTGTGGGTAAATTTTCCTTATCAAAAACCATAGGCGTGAATATCGGGGGCAAAAGCCACAATTCACGCCAATATACGGCAATCAGCCGTTATAGCGCTCCTCGATAAGTAGGTTCTTCTCGAGCACCTTTTTTTCTCCCGCGCGCCTTGTCGCGACGAGCTTCTCGCGCAGTTCCTTATCATTAAGAGCTAGTATTTGTGTAGCGAGGTGTGCCGCGTTTGCCGCACCGTCAATAGCAACGGTGGCAACAGGCATACCCGAGGGCATCTGTACGGTAGACAGAAGCGCGTCAATACCCCCCGTATTCTTCGATGAAATCGGGATGCCGATAACAGGCAAAACTGTGTTAGCGGCTACCGCACCTGCAAGATGCGCCGCCATTCCTGCCGCGGCGATAATCACCCCGAAGCCTGCCTCCTCTGCACCGCGAACAAACTCTGCACACTGCGACGGTGTGCGATGCGCGGAATATATATGCACCTCGTGCGGTACACCATAGTCGCGGAGCACCCCGATGCACTTTTCTACAACAGGAAGATCGCTATCACTTCCCATAAGCACTGCTACTTTTTTCATTCTGACACCCCCAAAAATTTTGTGAAAAAACAATAAGGGCAGTTCTACCCCATTACGGTAGAACTGCCCAGACGGTCGACTTAAAATGATACTTTTGCTTCTTCGTGGTCTATTCCACCGATCCTAAGATCTATCCGTCAGTCACAAAAGCTCTTACCGCCTATATTTTATCACATACACGCGCACCTGTCAAGAGATTTTTTGTATTTAATTGTCTAATTTAATTGTCTAATTATTCGGTTTGAGTAATTAGACAAGCGGTTATACGGGAGCTTATATTATTTTAGGAACTCAATTAGGTATATCTCGCATTTACCGCACCTTAGCCTTATGGTGTCAGTGATGGGGATATTCTCCTCGGTACTTGAGAATCCGACGCCACGTTTGCCACCGCCTGTAACGCCCTTAATCGAATAGGTGCTAAACTCTCCGCCCTTTATCTCCACCTCTATCATACCCGAGTAATCCCTCGTCACAACAAGCAGCGCACCGGCATCATCCGACACCGAGGCGAGTGTGTATATCTCGCGCCTAAAATCATCGGTGGTGTAGGCGAAACTACCATTCTTATATAACACACCAAAAGCACGGAGCACCTCGTATGCCGCATATCGGTGTACATCTCGCCCATCATCCAGCGTCAATATGGGACAGCCCCTCGGGTCGATACGGTCATAGAACATCATATCAATATCCGACTTCTCGGCTATAATAAGTGAGGCGGCAAGCTCTGACGGATATTCTCGTCGCGAATACTGCTCCTCAGACTTTGCTGTAGCGAGGCTAAACGAGGACACGACACTCGCGGTACGGCGCAGTCTATACTGCGTAAGGTATGAGGTGAGATATCTCGCGTGCAGTGCAAGCTCCTCAGGGCTTTCTGCCTTACATTCCCAAGACAAGAAGTCAAGCGGGCATTCGCTCTCCTTATCGGTCACAAACCCTAGAAACTTATCAAGGAAATCGACATATCCCCTCTCCTCATCTGTGCCGTCGAAGTGGTCGAGGCTAAAGAAGCCACCTGAAGATATGCCACCGATTTTGAGCCTCGGGAACTTCTCCCTAAGATGCCTCGACACTACGCGATAGAATTCGAAGTATTCCTCGTCTGTGCCAGCCCAGCCCGACCTACGGTCGGCACACGGCCAAATCTCGATATACTTAATCCCGAGCTTGTAGCCACTGCCCCAGCCGAGGTTATAGTGCGCGATAATCCTCTCGCATATCCTCGCCCACTTCTCATAGTCGGTGTGGGGCAGAAGGTGAGGGCGCACCTCGTATGGGTCGAGGCTCTCGCCGAGGCGAAGATATATCCCCGCACCACACTCCTTGATAGCCAAGAGATACTTGTCCGTGGGCGCAAAGTTATAGGACTCGGGGAAACGCTCGTCCAGCATCGGGTCGGGGAAAATATTATGTATATCAAGGTACCTGCCGCCACCATACGGTGGCTCGACATCGCTAACGCGGACATAGGGCACACCGAGCGCGCGATATTCCTCGCTAAGGTCGCACTCAAGGTCTATGCCGAATTTCGGCCCGCCTATCGCACCAATAGGCTTTACCTTACCGAGTCGCTTCGTAAAGTCAACGGTTATAGTCCTCGTTACCATATTGTCCCCCTTTCCTTTTTCCGGCAAGTTAAATTACATTATAATTGTAGCACAACAGGGCGCGAAAATCAAGCCGAGCAGCATCTCTTTTTGGTTTTGTTATTGTCTTGTTTCGTCAAAAATCTCCCGATAAGCCGTGTACCTTGTCGGGAGGTTTTTCTTCTGTTATTTAATTCTTAGGGTCACTTGTCTTGTCAGCCCTAAGCACATCCTCGTCAAGCTCTGTCGGGTTGTACTCAAGATTGTAGGTCCAGCCGTCACCGCTTATCTCGTGTGCGCGGTGGAGCGTGACGAATGCGTTTTTGTCAATTGTCGAGACTATTGCCGAGAAGATGGCATATTGGCGCACAGAGAATGTCACCATAATAATCTTTCTCTCCTCGCCTGTATATCCGCCCTCTGCCGTGGTGATGGTGGTTGTGCGGTTCATCTGCTTTATAATAGCATTGTTTATCGCCTCATACTTTGAGGACACAATCTGTGCTATAAATGCGCTCGACTCGCCGAGGAAGAGCTTATCCACAACGATAGCGCAGATAAACGCCGCGACAATACCAAGCAGGCTGATAACAAGATTGCCTACCGCGAGCATACCGAACACAACTATTGAAGCGTCGGTGATGAATATCATCATAGAGGTGTTAAGCCGTCTTGCATACTTGCAGATAACAAGCGGGATTATATCAGAGCCACCTGTTGAGCCACCACCGATAAAGGTAAGGGCACTACCTGCACCGACACACACGCCACCAAATACGGTCGCGAGGATAATGGACACATTCTCGTACTGCAGATACATCTCGGAGTGAAGATTGAAGAAGCCACCAAAAATATCACTACTCGCAAGCCAGATGCCAAAGGACAGGAAGAAGGGATATACTATCGTAGATACAAGTGTTGCTAGAGCGAAGTGCTTGCCGAGGAATAATAGCCCCACAAGGAACAGCACCCACATCAGTACCGAGGCATATACATCCGCACCGAGAGTACCAAAGAAAGGCGTCTTGTCGGGAATAATCTGCTCCAGAACAATGCCTATACCAGATACACCGCCTGTAACGAGATTAAAGGGAATTATAAATAGACCTGTGCCAAACGCCAGAATTCCCGTACCGAGTATAACAAGAAGCGCATTCTTCAAAAGCCTTACAATATCACGCCCTCCGCGTGGGAATAGGCTACTAACCATCTTGCTCATTACCTGCTCCTATGCCAAAATAGGCAAAAATATACCAAAACCCGTGTGAAAACTCAACACGGGTATGGTCTTAACTAAAAATCACTTATTAGAGAGAGTTGACATAGCTCTTGCCGCCGTCGTCCTCTTCTTCGTCCTCTTGTGGAATGAAGTTACCGTCTCTGACAACACCGTACTCGTATGCACCGTCCTTAATTCTGGTAACATTATCAGCCTCACCAAACTTAAGCCACTCGCCAATCAGCATAGTTCCGTCAGCCTCGGTAATGCTACCGTAACCCGATGGTGCATCCTCGTGCCAGGGGCAATCATACTTTCTACCGCTAACACATAGGAGCATACCCTGTCCCTCGCGCTTATTCTTCAGCCACTCGCCAAAGTAGGTGTCGCCATTCTTCCATACGAACATACCGTAACCGGTTCTATCGGCGTTAAGCCATTCGCCAACATATCTGTTGCCATTAGTATAGAAGTATGTTCCATATCCGTTGCGCTTATCATCGCGGAACTCGCCCGAATACTTAGAGCCGTCAGCCCAGGTATATACGCCACAACCGTGAAGCAGTGCATTCTGGAACTCGCCTACATACTTTGCGCCATTAGGCCAGGTGTATGTACCGCTTCCCGTACGCCTACCGTCCTGCCAGGTGCCGACATACTTCTCGCCGTTAGTCCAGATGAATGTGCCGTTACCGTGGAACTTGTCTTCGCGGAACTCACCGATGTACTTGTTACCGTCTGCATAGTAGTATGTTCCGATACCGTTGCGCTTATCATTGTACCACTCGCCGGAGTAGCTCGCGCCATCCGAGTATCTCATAGTACCGTTTCCGTGCTTTAGTCCTGCCTTCCACTCGCCTACATATCTCGAGCCGCTATTCCACACATATGTGCCATAGCCGTGACGCTTGTTGTCGTACGCCTCGCCCTCGTAGTAACCATTGTCATAGTTGAATCTCATAATCTACCCCCAAAATATATGTTATCTTATTTATGCCTTTATTGGTATAAAGCCATCGTCCGTCAGGATATGTATTGTATCACAACCGACGCTATGCAGGTGGCGAATTCCGTCTTCGATATTACTGTCGAGCAGTTCACCATTATGGCAGTCTGTGCCGATTACAGCACCCATACCGCAGTCAAGCATCTCGCGCATAATGAATGGCGCAGGATACGGCTCGGTGCGATAACCGCGCGACACTGCCCCGACATTAACCTCGAAGTATGGGATATGTGGTGCGATTTTCCTCACCGCCTCGCGTGCCATAGCGCGATATTCCTCGCTCTCGTCATCGAAAAACTTGACACGCCCCCTATGCTTAGTGACTAAATCGAAGTGCGCGACAATATCAAACCTACCGCAGAGAGGCAACTCGGACACCGCCTCATAATACCGCCTCGCAAACTCCATTCCGTCACCGCCGGAAGCTACATCAATAGCGTTGCGGAACACGCTCTCGCGCCCATCGAACTCGTAAAGTGAGCCATCACGCCCCCTTATCGTATGCACGCCACCGATGCAGTAGTCTAGCCCCGATGTATCATCCGACGAAAATACATCGAACTCCATACCGAGGTATATCTTTATTCTGTCCCGATATAGGCACTTTAGCCTATTTATCTCTTTTTTGTACTCACGGGTGCTATCCGGCGTTACCTTTAGGCTGTCGGAATATGACATATACGAGTGCGCAGAGAAGCCAAGCGAATCGAAGCCCTGAGCTATCGCATACCTTATCATTTGCTCGGGCGTATGCATACCGTCACAGTATGTGGTATGCGTATGCAAATTCTGCTTATATGGAAGCCTTATACCCATAAAAATCACCTCGATGTTGCGCTGTAATAATGATACTACTATCGGGCACTTTTGTCAAGAGGCAAGATTTCAATCCACGGCTCTGCCATGATTATGTTTAATGCTGCGGCAGAGCTCAATTTGTATTATTTTTGACACTATTTCATCTTTTTAAAACCCATATTTCTGTCTGCTCTTGACTTTTGCACGCCTGCGTGCTAAAATTTCTGTATCAAATTAGTTGGTAGCATACCGCAAGTACAATGGCGGACTCAACCAAAAGGAGCATTATTATGACATTTAAGAAATTTCTACTGCTGATATTTGTGCTTATACCACTCTCGGCAGTGCAGTCCTTCGCAGCACTTATGGGAATTGCTGCATTCTTCATAGGCAATAATGGCGAGCCGGAAATTCTCTACGGTGTTATCGCAGTTATCGTCCTACTGTTCGTAAACAATATAATGTACTATGCGCGATACGATGGCTTCGGCAATATACTCTTCTGGCTACTCGATATACCGCTGGCGGTGCTTCGTCTGCCTCTTACAATTCTGTCTCTCATCCTCGCTTTTCTCTCACTCTTCACCAACCTTTCGGTCGACCCACAGTATGACCCAAGTATGGAATATGACGGCGTTAAGGGCTTTATTTTCTACCACTACCTAATGCTTGATGTCGATACCTCGGCTCACCACCGTAGGGTTAAGCGTCGCGAGGAAAGGGCAAAGCCGTCCAGCGACCCTATGACATACAAGCTCCAGAACATCTGGTGGCAAATTAAGGTGCTATTCCTCACCCTGCTCCACTCCTTTGGCGCAGTATTTGGTTTCTTATGGTCGCTCGAGCAGGCAGGCTCCGGCATCAGCAATTTCCACCTCTTCGGTGGCCTCATCGGTATGATACTAAGCGTTCTAGGATATATCTACTTCTGCGTCGCATCCGGTGTCTGCAAGGGTCTTAAGGGCGTGGACGAGTGGTACGACAACGAAACCGTCACCCGTGTCAGCGTAGAATACAGCTGGTGGGAAAACGACTATGTCGCAAAGGAAAAGGTTGTGAAACAGGCCGGCTGGCGCGCATCCTTCACCCCCGGTATGATTGTCTATATGCTACTCGGCTGGTTCTGGTTTATCCCCCAACTAATCACCGTAATCATCGCCATCCTCACCCCGCTAAACGCGCCCATCTTCCCCTGTCGCGGCAAGGATATCAACTTCTACTCCCTATCCTTCAAGGATAAGGTACTCTTCTTCCTCTTTGGATTTGTCACCGAGTTTTATTGATTTTTCACCCCCGTCCGTGGGGGAAAATAGTATTTTCATCAATTCGGCGTAGAGATAATACATAATATATTGTTAAAAAGGTCTACCACGAGGGTAGGCCTTTGTAATAGGAATTTGCTCCCTCCTGCTAGGCTTCCGACACGGAAGCGACGGAGCAATGTTGCGCATACCGCCTTGTCGGTATCTTGCCAAACGAGCAGAACAGAATGCATTTTAGTAAAAAACCTATGCACTAGCAACCAGATTAACCGCGAGTGGCAATACCTTATTCCACTTCGCTTTCGCTCGTGGAACAGGTTCGCTGTGAGGATGCCATACAAAATAGGTCTACCACAAGGGCAGACCTTTGTAACAGGAATTTGCTCCGTCCTGCTAGGCTTCCGACACGGAAGCGACGGAGCAATGTTG
>JAZOPN010000044.1:0-18069 GCA_045655565.1 Eubacteriales bacterium
ACACAATGAGGGTAAGGCTAAAGGCTCTGCTTTTTTCAATATCCCCAAGACTGTTTTGTAAAATCTAAGGAAGGAGATTTGCTATGGATAAGAAAAAGGGACTTCTGAATATCGGTATTTCCATACTCTCAAAGCTTTTGATACTTGTATTTACCCTTATAACAAGGCGTTTGATTATAAGCTGCGTCGGTAACGAGATTAACGGCATAAATTCCCTTTATACAAGCATTATTGGCTTTTTATCCGTGGCTGAGCTTGGTGTCGGTACGGCGATTGCCTTTTCAATGTACTCTCCGATTGTTAAGGGTGAGATTACTAAGGTTAATTCGTTATACAGGCTTTATAAAAAGCTTTACTATTTTGTGGCTCTCGTTATGCTCGTTGGCGGTCTTGCGGTCACCCCGTTTCTGCCGTCGCTTGCGAAGGGCTACGAGAATGTCGATACCAACCTTTATATAACCTTTATACTTGCGCTGCTCGGTGTTGTTTCAACATATCTATACAGCGCAAAAACCTCGCTGCTTAATGCACATAAAAACAACTACATTACCTCAATAATTCACAGCCTTGGCATTGTGGTGCAGTCGGTGATGCAGATTGTTGTGCTTATTCTTTGGCACTCGTTTGAGCTTTATCTTATCGCTACAATCGCCGGTGCGCTTGTCCAGTGGATAATTACTCATATTGTTACAGTAAGAATGCATAAAAATGTACTTACTGCCGACCGTGAGCCGCTTGACGAAAATACACGTGGCGATGTTATAAAGAAAATCAAGGCGATGTTTATGCACAAGATAGGTAATGCGCTTGTCAATACCGTTGACAGCGTTATCATATCCGCCTTTGTCGGTGTGCTTATCCTTGGTAAATACTCAAACTACACGATAATTGCAACCTCACTTATTTCAATTATCTCCCTTGTCTTTACCCCTCTTACCTCTATTATCGGGCATATGTTCGTTAAAGAGGATAAGGCAAAAATGAAAAAGTATTATGAGCTTTTCCACCTTGTAAATTACCTTGTTGCCTTCCTTTTCTTTGGTGGCTATTATGCGATAATAGACGACCTTATTGCTGTTATGTTTGGCGGGGGACTGGAGCTTGCCACAGTCGTTGTCAAGTGCGTGACAATCAACTATTTTGTCCAGTTTATGAGAAAGGCAACCCTTATGTTCCGTGATGCATCGGGTGCTTTCTATAACGATAGGTGGAAGCCGATTATTGAGGGTTTGGTAAACCTTGTCCTCTCAATTCTTTTTGTTATGATTATGCCCGACGAATATAATGTTGCGGGTGTTATTATAGCGACAATAATTACAAATCTTCTTATTTGCCACACGGTGGAGCCATATATTCTTTATAAAAATGCGCTTTGTGCAAGTCCTAGGGGACACTATATATCAAATTATCTTATGATTGCAATCTTTTGTGCTTTCGTGTTCCTCTTTGATTTTATCCGTGTTGATATTGGGTCGCCCTGGAAGAGCCTTCTTGTAAACGGAACGATTTCCGTTGCCGTCTGGCTGCTGCTCGCTCTTGTATATCTCAGATTTAACCCTGAGCTTATTAAGAAAATCAAGAGCAAAATTAAAAGGAAAGAAAAGGAGTAAATATGACGCTGGTCTACTATTCGTTCTGCGCTCTCTCGGTGCTTACGGCATACCTAGCAGAAAAAAAGAATAATCGAATACTATTTGTTATTTCTATGCTGTTTATTGCGGTGCTTGCCGGCGCAAGAGCAAGAACGGTAGGAATTGATACCGACGTATATTACACATATATTGATTGGGCAGAGCGGGATATTCTTACGCACGTAGAGCCCGGCTTCATATTCTTATCAAAACACCTGCTTAGGCTTTTTGGCAAGATTGAATGGGTAGTATTCTTCTTCTCCTCGCTTACTGTTCTTTTTGTATTCCTACGTTTTTGGACACTGAGGAGCAAATGCTCCTATGCGATAATGGTATTCTTCTACCTCGCATTTTATCTTCAGCTATCCCTTAACATAATGAGGCAGTTCTTTGCAATATCGATTGTATTTCTCGCAACTTATTTGCTTGAAAAGCGAAAATATATATGGTTTTTGCCCTTTGTCGCCTTGGCTGTCCTTTTCCATTACTCAGCAATATTTGGCTTTGTTGCCTTTATTATATACTATTGGCAGGACACGCAGCAGGGAGCGAAAAAGCTGTTTTTTGTAATAGTCATTGGTGCCCTTGTTCCTATCGCCTACTACCTTTTCGGCTCCCTCTTAGACTACTATTCAAGATACTTTGACGAGATTGAGATTGATATCGGCCTTATGATATTTGCAAAGCTTGCCCTTCTCATACTCTTTATTATTTTCAATAAACTTTATATATTTAAAAACGAGGAAGGGGATAACATGGCAAAAATTGTTTCCTATATTTATATTATAGGACTTGCTCTCACCTTCTTGGGCTATATTTTCAGCTATATGGAAAGAATAGGCTTTGTCTTTATGATATTTGAACCGGTGGCTATTGCGCTTATGTGCAAGAAGCATTACAAGGGCTTCTTCGCCTTAGCTACAATTTCGCTTGCCGCCTTTGTAATTTTGACCGCATATACCTCAAACGGAAACGGCGTATTCCCATATGACTGGATTTTTTAAAAGGATATAGATATGAAAACTGTAATGCTAGTATTCGGCACAAGGCTTGAGGGTATCAAGGCAGGTACACTTAAGATTGTTGGCACTGATGAAGCAGTTATTTATGAGAAATTCAAGCTGCTGCTTGAAAACAAGGGTGCGTACGATGCGATGTCCCACGCTAGCAACCCTTATGGTGACGGTTACGCATCCAAGAGGATAGCAGATATATTGGAGGCTGACACTTCCCTATGTTAAGTACAAACTACATCATAGGCATAGCCGGTGGGTCGGGGTCGGGAAAATCGACCTTCGCGAAGCGGTTATGCGAGCGTTTTCCTGACAGGATTGCGCTGGTCAGCTGTGACAACTACTACCTGCCACACGACGAGGTGTCAATTGAGGAACGGCGGCATCTGAACTATGACGCGCCGGAGGCGTTTGAGTTTCCGCTTATGATAGAACAGATATGCGCCTTAAAGCGCGGTGAGGGTGTCGAGTGTCCGGTCTATGACTTCACGAGGCATACGCGCTCAGGCGATGTCGTACATATCGCGCCACGGCCGATAATCATAATTGATGGCATTCTCATATTCTCCGAGCCTCGCCTACGCGAGATTATGGATATGAAAATATATGTCGAGTGTGATGCGGACGAGCGAATACTTCGCCGTGTTAGGCGCGACACTCGCGAGCGTGGCCGTGAGATAGATGACATCATAGAGCAGTATCTTACTACGGTCAAGCCTATGCATAATATGCACGTAGAGCCAACCAAGGCGTATGCCGACATAATTGTCAATGGCGGTATGAACGAGGTTGCGCTGGATGTAGTTACTTCAAAAATCAATGAATTATTAAATTGAAATCAAGATAGACGAAAGTGAGAAGAAAAAATGGGACTTTTTACAGGTAAAACATTACTAATTACAGGCGGCACAGGCTCATTTGGAAACGCTGTGCTCAACAGATTTCTCCGTACGGATATAGGCGAGATTCGTATATTCTCGCGCGATGAGAAAAAGCAGGACGATATGCGCCACGACTTCCAGGCTAGGATGCCCGAGGTTGCGGACAAGATTAAATTTTACATCGGTGATGTGCGCGATATTGCAAGCGTTAGAAACGCTATGCACGGTGTAGACTACATATTCCACGCGGCAGCACTCAAGCAGGTTCCCTCCTGCGAGTTCTTCCCTATCGAGGCAGTTAAGACCAATGTACTTGGCACAGAGAATGTGCTTACAGCGGCAATTGAGGCAGGTGTTGCTAACATTGTTTGCCTCTCCACCGACAAGGCTGCATATCCCGTAAATGCTATGGGTACCTCTAAGGCGATGATGGAAAAGGTTATTGTAGCGAAGAGCCGTACAGTAGACCCCTCTAAGACCAAGATCTGCTGCACAAGATACGGTAACGTTATGTGCTCGCGCGGTTCGGTTATTCCGCTTTGGATAGACCAGATTAGATTAGGCAACCCCATCACCATCACAGACCCCACAATGACACGCTTCATTATGTCGCTTGACGAGGCAGTTGACCTTGTACTCTTTGCATTCGAGCACGGTGTCAGCGGTGATATACTCGTGCAGAAAGCGCCCGCCTGCACCATCAAGACACAGGCAGAGGCAGTTTGCGAGCTGTTCGGCGGTGACAAGGAAAACATCAAGGTTATCGGTATTCGCCACGGCGAGAAGATGTACGAAACCCTGCTCACAAACGAGGAGTGCGCTCACGCAATTGATATGGGCAACTTCTATCGCGTTCCCGCAGACAAGCGTGGACTTAACTATGACAAGTACTTCAACGATGGTGACACCGAGAGAAACCCCTTAACCGAGTTCAACTCCAATAATACACGACTTCTTTCTGTCGAAGAAACCAAGGCTAAGATTGCATCTCTTGCTTACATTCAGGAGCAGCTTGCTCTTATGGGTAGATAATCAACGCCAAATAAAATACTCGGTCGCTATGCGACGGAATGGGGAAATACATGAAAATTCTTATTACGGGTGCTAAGGGCTTCGTTGGTAAGAACCTCACCGAGGCACTCAAAAACATTCGCGATGGCAAGGATAGGACACATCCGGAGCTTGCCATTGATGAACTCTATCTATATGATATTGATACTCCGAGGGAAGTGCTCGACGAGGCGTGTCGCGAGTGCGACTTTGTCTTTAACCTCGCCGGAGTTAACCGCCCGAAAGACCCCAAGGAATTCCTAGAGGGCAACTTCGGCTTTGCATCGACACTGCTTGACACGCTGAAGAAGTATAACAACACCTGTCCCGTTATGCTCTCGTCCTCGATACAGGCAACCTTAATTGGTAGATATGACAGCGACTACGGCAGAAGCAAAAAGGCAGGCGAGGATCTTTTCTTCGAATATATGGAGAATACCGGCGCAAAGGTGCTTGTCTACCGCTTCCCCAACCTATTTGGAAAGTGGTGCAGGCCTAATTACAACTCTGCTGTTGCAACATTCTGCAACAATATCGCAAACGATCTGCCCATCACAGTTAATGACCCTGCTGTGAAGCTTGAGCTTCTTTACATTGATGACCTTGTAGACGAGATGCTTCTGGCACTTGAGGGCAAGGAGCATAGATGCGAGTTTGACGGCATTAAGACCGTTCTGACCGAAGAAGGCAAATACTGCGCCTCGCCCGTAACACATCGTGTTACGCTTGGTGAGATTGTAGAACTGCTCGAGAGCTTCCGCGACCAGCCTAAGACGCTGCTTATGCCCGAAATACCGTATGGTAGTTTTGCAAAAAAACTATACAGTACATACCTCTCCTATCTACCGCGCGAAAAGGTTGCATTCCCTCTTGATATGAAGTGCGATGCGCGTGGCTCGTTCACCGAGCTTATCAAGACGAAAAACGCAGGACAGTTTTCGGTAAACATCTCGCTCCCCGGCATAACCAAGGGACAGCACTGGCACAACACGAAGTGGGAGTTCTTCATCGTTGTAGCAGGTCACGGTCTAATACAAGAGCGAAAGATTGGCTCGGATGAAGTAATAGAGTTTGAGGTATCGGGTGATAATATTCAGGCGGTGCATATGCTCCCCGGATATACTCACAATATAATCAATCTCTCTGAAACAGAAAATCTTGTTACGGTGATGTGGGCGAATGAAAGCTTTGACCCCACACATCCCGACACATTCTTTGAGGTGGTAAAATAATGGATAAGATTAAACTTGATTACTCTGATGTAAAATTTAAGGATAACGGCAAGCTGAAACTGCTTATTATCGTTGGCACACGCCCCGAAATAATTCGTCTTGCGGCTGTTATTGACAAGTGCCGTATGTACTTCGACACAATACTTGCTCACACCGGTCAGAACTATGACTACAACCTCAACGGCGTATTCTTCCACGACCTAAAGCTTGACGCGCCCGAGGTGTATATGGATGCTGTGGGCGATGACCTCGGCGCCACCGTCGGCAACATTATCAACTGCTCTTACAAGCTGATGGCAGCGTGCAAGCCCGACGCACTGCTTATTCTCGGTGATACTAACTCCTGCCTATCGGCTATCGCGGCAAAAAGGCTTCACATTCCAATATTCCATATGGAAGCCGGTAACCGCTGTAAGGACGAGTGCCTGCCTGAGGAAACCAACAGAAGAATTGTCGACATCATCTCTGATGTCAACCTCGCATATTCGGAGCACGCGCGCCGCTATCTAGCGGACTGCGGACTACCTCGCGAGCGCACCTATGTGACAGGCTCTCCTATGGCAGAGGTACTTCACCGCAATCTTGAGAGCATCAAGGCATCGGACATTCTCACTCGTCTAGGTCTTGAGAAGAAAAAGTATATTCTGCTTTCTGCTCACAGAGAGGAAAATATAGACACAGAAAAGAACTTCCTCTCGCTCTTTAACGCAATTAACAGAATTGCAGAAATGTATGATATGCCTATCCTTTACTCCTGCCATCCGAGAAGCCGTAACCGTCTTGAGAAGAGCGGCTTCCAGCTCGACCCGAGAGTAATTCGACATGAGCCTCTTGGCTTCCACGACTACAACAACCTACAAATGAATGCATTTGCGGTTATTTCAGACTCCGGCACACTGCCTGAGGAAAGCTCGTTCTTCACCTCGATAGGCAATCCGTTCCCTGCAATTTGTATTCGTACCTCTACCGAACGCCCCGAGGCACTCGACAAGGCGTGCTTCGTGCTCTCCGGTATAGATGAGGCAGGTCTTGTTGGCGCGGTGGCAACCGCCGTGTCTATGAATGAGGCAGGCGACTACGGTATCCCCGTGCCCGATTATATTGAGGAAAATGTATCCACTAAGGTGGTTAAGATTATTCAGTCATACACCGGCGTAGTTAACAAAATGGTTTGGAGAAAGTTCTAAATCGACTATTATAATTAAAAAAGGTCATCTCAAGACTTTGCTTGAGATGACCTTTTTATTGGTGCGCGAGGGCTGGTCGCTGATGGATTATTTTTTATCCGAGGTTAGGGACTCGATGATGGCAGTGTGGCGAGCACTGGTCTTGCCCTCGGGCTTGATGTCGCCTGCCTTGGTGAGCGCGACCTTGGTGAGGAAGGGACCGACAATCTCGTAGACGAGGACGGCGAAGAGGGTTATGCTCTGCACCATTGCGCCGTCGGCGCCAAGCTCCATAGCCTTGGATGCCATACCGAGCGCAACTCCTGCCTGTGGCAGAAGGGTGATACCGAGGTATTTAACGATATTATCATCGCAACCCGAGATGCGCGAGGAAACGTTTGCTCCAAAATATTTACCTGCTGAGCGAGCAAGGATATATGCTATACCAACGAGGATAACAGCGGGTGTGGCAAAGACGGTGAAATCTAGCTCTGCGCCGCTGATTACGAAGAACAGGACAAATAGGGGTGCTGTCCATCTATCTACCCTACCCATAAGCTCCTCGGAGAAGTCACAGGTATTGCAGAAGATTGTACCGAGCATCATGCAGGTGAGAAGCGAGGAGAAGCCGATGTGCACACCGCCAACCTCGAATGTTAGGGTGGAGAGCGCAACGGTTATCATTACAAAGGATACCGACACGGCAAGACGCTTCGAACGCGAGTGGAAGAAGCGCTCCATAAAAGTGAAAAGAAGTCCCATAACAAAGCCGAGTGTGAGCGAGAGAACGACCTCGAGTATCGGCTCAAGTACAACCGATAGAATATTGACATTTCCAAGCCCTATCGACTTAGCAATACCGAACGAGATGGCAAATAGCACAAGACCGACCGCATCATCTAGCGCGACAACAGGAAGCAGAATATCGGTGACAGAGCCTTTAGCCTTATACTGACGGACAACCATTAGGGTTGCAGCAGGGGCGGTTGCCGATGCGACAGCACCGAGAACAAGCGCGCTTGGCAGAGAGATAATGCCAAAGAAATGGAGCGCGACAAGGACTAAATCCACTAGAAGAGTGGTGAAAATCGCCTGGAATATACCTACTATCGTTGCCTGCTTACCAATCTTCTTCAGCTGGCTGAGCCTAAACTCATTACCAATCGAAAAGGCAATAAATCCAAGTGCCAAATCGCATAGAATAGAATAAACCGAGTCCTTATCCTCAAGCACCTCAAGGCTAACGAAGCCTAGCCCCTCAATACCGAGAGCCCCGAGCAGAAACGGCCCTATAAGAATTCCCGCAATAAGATACGCGGTAACCGCAGGTAGATGCACCTTCTTAGCAAGGCGCGAAAGCATAAGGCCTGCTAAAAGGGCTATGGATAGACTAAGTAAAACAGTGGTAATTACCGGCACAAAAATCGCCTTCTTTCAAATGTTTTCTTCATATCGTTATATAGTAATGTGTATCTAAGTAATGCGCGTCTCTATATCAAAAAACACACTCACCGAGATAATGTTATACCACTAAAGCTTACGATTGTCAAGGCAATTTAGGAAAAAACAAAGTGCCGATAAAAAATTCGGCACTTTAATAGATATCAGCCCTAAAATACGGATAAAAATGTGCGATATTACCCTACTCTGTCTAGTATTATGTCAACCTGTTCGCCTATGTGGGTAATGCACTACTTAGCCTCGACTGATATGAGTGCGTCAATCTCGCTCTCGCCATAAACCTTTATACCGTGTCCGAGAAAATATTCTGTGGTGACGCCATCGCGCTCGGTGAGTGTGCCACTGAATGTGCCATCGTATATTTTACCCTTGCCGCAAGAGGGGCTACGCTCCTTTAGAAGTGCAATATCTGCGCCGAGCGCGAGCGCTATGCCGTAACTCTCCTCAGCACCCTTTATGAAGTTGGCAGTAACATCTCTGCCGTCGCGCATTACCACCATATTCCCTATCCTCTCCGATGGGGTACGCGGGGTGGGTAGGCCACCATATATCTCCGGGCATATTGGTATGAGATTAAAGTGCTCTTTTAGTCTCTCAACATCTATTTTCTTAACACGCCCCCCGTCATAACGGCATCCTATACCCATAAGGCAGGCACTGATTAGCAGATTTCTTTTCATTATACAGTCCTCTATTTTTGATTATTCCTTAATGACCCCACAAGTTCACTCATATCCCCTGCCCCCATTATCACAAGTGGGATATTATCCTCGGCTGTGCGCAATTCATTATACAATCCTGTCAGTGGTATATACCTAGCTGTGGTACCTATATCCCCGGCAAGTGCCTCGGCTGAAATTCCGTCTATGCTTCTCTCGCGGGCGGGATAAATATCTGTGATAATCACCTCATCTGCTCCAGATAGCACTCTAACAAAGTCCTGCCATAGGTCGCGTGTGCGTGTGTATGTATGCGGTCGAAATACCACCCTAAGTCTATTATACACGCTCTTTATGGCAGAAATCGTAGCGGATATCTCGGTCGGATGATGGGCGTAGTCATAAAAGACGGGTGCTCCACCTAGCCACCCTATGCGCTCTAGTCTGCGCGGTACACCGCGGAAGTCGGATAGGCTCGTTATAGCGATGTGTGGTGCTATTCCGTGATAAACCGCAGTGGCTATTGCCGCCGTCGCATTTGCTATGTTATAATCACCGAGAATGGGCAAAAACAGCTCTCCGAGGGCATCGCCCCCACGATATATTACAGCGCGTGTGCCGTTTATATCCGATGATGTTATATTATAGCTGTAATCGGCAGTCTTGTCAACTCCATAGCGGATAATCTCCCCTAAGAAGTCCTCGATAATACTGTCGGTAGTTTCGTAATCCGAGTTGATAACAACGCACTCAGCCCCCGATATCGCCTTTCTAAAAGAAGCCACAACCGACAAAAGACTATCAAAATAGTCGGTGTGGTCAAGCTCTACGCCTGTGACGACCTCGGTCGTCGGACTAAACGCAAGATATGCATCGCGATACTCGCAAGCCTCATAAACTATACCGTCCTCGCCCCCCTCAAATAGACCTGTGCCATCATACACCGGTGCGCCAACAAATGCGGTATAGGATAGCCCCGCTCGCGAAAAAATATGCGCGGTCATAGCCGCGGTGGTGCTCTTACCGTGTGTGCCGGATACGCCTATACGATGTGGATAGCCAAGCATCAGCGTGCCTAATAATTCTGCGCGAGAGTATATAGGAATGCTATGCTGCATAGCATATTTTACCTCATCTGACGCCCTAGATATAGCGAATGTGGTAATTAGAGCATCTGCACCGCGCATATATTCAGCACAATTTCTGGGTGATACTTTAATGCCGAGGCTACATAATCGCTCACCTATAAAGCCGGGTGTGGCATCTGAGCCTGTGACATAATATCCCCGACGGTGATAGTATTCCGCGAGCGCGGACATAGACACACCGCATATTCCGGCAAAATGCAGATGCGCTCCCTTAGTGTTAAGAATATCTGATAGTGCCGACATTCTCACGGCTTTATCCATCTTCGACATAAATAGCCACCTTTCCTGCCAGTTTCATGATTTCACAATAAAAAGTTAACATTTTTTGGTAATATTATTAAAAAAACTTTGAAATATTGGAAATAAATATAGTGTAGAATATACTTGCGATTATAAAGCAATTAACTTCACATCATTCGACCAATATACCTAGTACAATATATTCGGCACCCGAAGGATTGTGACAATAAGAAAGGAAAATGGATAAATGCAGATTACGGACATCAAAATCAGAAAATTTTTCGATGAGGGACCTATGAAGGCGGTTGTGTCGGTCACATTCGATGACTGTCTCGCTGTTCACGATATCAAGGTTATCTATGCAAGAGAACGTTATTTCATTGTTATGCCATCAAGGAAGAACCCGGATGGAACATATCGTGATGTTGTGCACCCCATCAACGCAGAGTTTAGAGCAACTCTGGAGAGTGCGGTTATTGACGCATATCACGTACAGTATGTTGCCGCCGAGCACGATGGCTTGGTTGGCGGTCTTGGCGAAGACGATACCTATGTAATTTAATAAAAAAGGTCGACCAAATCCATATTTGACGGATGGCTTGGTCGGCCTATTTTTATTTGTTCTCTTATTTGGAAGCGGCAGCCTACATGACAGGGACAGGTACCTCTACCTCTTCGGGTGTCTGCTTCTCGTCGACAGACTCGGCAGGTGCATCACCCTTTTTGGTTGCACGCCTTGTAGTGCTTCTCTGCCCTCTCTCAACTGCGCGCTGAAGTGCCTGCGTTTCTCTCTGCTGAGCGACAACAGCCTCCTGACGCTGTGCGAGAGCATCCTGTGCCTGCTGTACCTTAGCGGTGCTTTGTACTATGGCGGTCTGCGCCGCCAGCATAGCCTTCTCTATATCGACAAACTCCCGCATACCACTCTCTATCTCGCGCTGTGTAACGAGCATAGTCTGTTCTGTCTCGAGCAGCTTTGCCTGTGTTTCCTGAAGCGTGGCAACCGCCTCGCTAACCTCGGCCTGCTTATCCTTGATAAGTGCCTGTTGTGTAGCAAGCTCCAACTGCTCGTCGTTGATGAGCCTCTGGGAGACCTGAATACCCTGCTGGTCACGCATGGTCTGACGCTGCATATCGTTGACCTGACGCTGAGCATCAGAGACCTCTTTCAGTTTCTGGGTTAGAGTGAGATATGTACCCGAAACCTCTGCAATACCTGCTAAGAGTGTGTCGATAGACTCACACATATCCTTTAGTTTATTATATACTTCGGTCTGTCCCTCGAGCAGATGTGTCTCAAGCTCGGTTGTCGCACCGGATGCCGTCACAGCAGGTGTCGCACCTGACGCCACGCTAGTCTGTACGCTAGGTATCGCAAGTCCTGCGACATAGTCACGCAGCTTCGCCTCAAGTCCTGCCGACAACTGCTCAATAGCAACGCTGATAGCACGCTCAATCATAGGTGTAACATCAAGGTTAACCGGCGCGACATTAATAGAGGTTGCAGTCGCAGTAACCGCGCTCGTCGCGGTGTATGTAGGTGCTGCGTGTGCCACCTCAACCACAGGCTCGGTAACCGTGGTCGGAGTTTCAACAATCGGCACTAGGGGTGCTGCCACGGTGTCTGTGGTAGCTGTGGTATCGGTAGTTGCTGCCACGGTGTCGGTTGTAGGTGTAGTATCGGTAGTAGCTGTCGTGGTATCGGTAGTGACCGCGGTATCAGTCACATCGGGGGTAACAGTGCTATCCTCGGTGACGGTGGCTTCTGTCACGGTGGTGTCGGTCATAGCATCGGCCGTGTCATCCTCGACGGGCTTGGGTGCATCCAGAACAGGCTCCTCATGGACTACTATCTCGCGGTCAGGAAGCCTATCAACAATGCCGCGCTCCATATCCTGTATGCGCACATCTATTGAGGTATTGTATTTCTCGTGTGCCAAAAGCTCGGCAGCACCGGCGCGCGAGGTTTCGCCAAGAAGCGTAATAAGCGCGGTAGCAGCATTATTCACAAGGGTACGCATAGCGACAATACGACGCGAAAGTGCCTCGCGCAGAGCATTCGAGGCCTTGACGCGCGACATAATCTCCTCGGCCTTTTTATTATTCTTCTCGGTGGGCTTAGCCACATACCTAGTGTATGCGCCCTCATACTCAAGAATTAGCGCACGCAGGTTAAGAAGCGCGCTCTTATATCTCTTGAGTTCGCTCTCTACACGCGCCTTCGCGTCCTTAAGTGCTAAGGTAAGCCTCGCCTTTTCTTCCTTAATATTCGCCTTTGCTGCCATTGTATACCTCTCCTTATAGATAGAGTATCAAAGATATAATTGTAAATATATTATAGCAAAAAGTAAACTCAATCGTCAAGAGAAATGCTATATTTTCTCTAAACTAAAGAAACACAAAACAATAAACCGGACACTGTAAAAACAATAACACGCCATTTTGCGTAGGTTTTCCGAATACCACAACCACATACAAAAGAAAAGGGGCTGCTTCATTTAGGCATAACCTTAAAAAGAGCGAAGTTATCGTAAAAACGATAGTTTCGCTCTAATCTTTTTATATTTTCCTATTTTTAAGGTTGAAATTCTGTGAATTTCCTCTTTTTATTTAATGCTCTTTTTCTATCGTCGTTCCATCGCTCGTCGTATTATTATACGCCTATCGCTCGTTAGCCAACGATTTCTGCTCTAAATCAAGCTAGCCCCGAAAGACGCTTCTCACTAAGAATTAAGCATCTATATTCACTATTTGCAAAAAGTCTTCATTTCGCTGAATTCATAATGACTCAGCACCATTTCATTGTATAACGAAAAAGAGGTCAAGCGAACTTGACCTCTTAACTTCATTGCAAAATATTACTTGCTTGCCTGCTCGATAGCAACTGCAACAGCAACAGTCATACCAACCATGGGGTTGTTACCTGCGCCGATGAGACCCATCATCTCAACGTGGGCGGGAACAGAGGATGACCCGGCGAACTGTGCGTCATCGTGCATACGACCCATTGTATCGGTCATACCGTAGGAAGCGGGGCCTGCTGCCATATTGTCGGGGTGAAGTGTTCTACCTGTACCACCACCCGAAGCAACCGAGAAGTACTTAACGCCATTCTCAACACACCACTTCTTGTAGGTGCCTGCAACAGGGTGCTGGAATCTTGTGGGGTTGGTGGAGTTACCGGTGATGGAAACGCCAACATTCTCAAGCTTCATAATAGCAACGCCTTCGGGCACGCTATCTGCACCGTAGCAACGAACCTTTGCTCTATCACCGGTGGAGTAAGCGATCTCCTTAACTACCTTTACAGTTTCGGTAGCGGGATCAAACTCGGTCTGGCAGTAGGTGAAGCCGTTGATACGGGAGATGATCATAGCAGCGTCCTTGCCAAGTCCGTTGAGGACAACGCGAAGGGGCTTAACTCTAACCTTGTTAGCATTAAGAGCGATCTTAATTGCGCCCTCTGCTGCAGCGAAGGACTCGTGACCAGCGAGGAAGCAGAAGCACTCGGTGGACTCAGAGAGAAGCATCGAGCCGAGGTTACCGTGGCCGAGACCAACCTGACGGTTCTCTGCAACGGAGCCGGGGATACAAAATGCCTGAAGACCGATACCGATAGCTGCAGCTGCGTCAGCAGCCTTAGTGCATCCCTTCTTAATAGCGATTGCAGCGCCTACGGTGTATGCCCATACAGCGTTCTCGAAGCAGATAGGCTGAGTACCTCTAACGATCTTATCGCAGTCGATACCCTTAGCAAGGGTGATGTCCTTGCACTCCTCGATGGAGCTAATACCATACTCCTTGAGGGTAGCGAGGATCTTAGCCTCGCGTCTTTCATAGTTTTCAAATAATGCCATTTTCCTGCCTCCTATTACTCTTTACGAGGGTCGATGAACTTAACTGCGCCATCCTCAGCGGTGAAGCGGCCGTAATGACCCATAGACTTCTCATAAGCAGTGTTGGGATCGTCGCCCTTCTTGATGAAGTCGGTCATCTTACCAAGGTTAACGAACTCGTAACCGATAACCTGATCATTCTCATCAAGAGCCATACGGGTTACATAACCCTCAGCCATTTCGAGGTAACGAACACCCTTTGCTACTGTGCCATACATAGTGCCGACCTGAGAACGAGATCCCTTGCCGAGATCCTCGAGGCCTGCGCCGATGGTAAGACCGCCCTCGGAGAAAGCGGACTGTGTACGACCGTAAACGATCTGAAGGAAAAGCTCACGCATTGCGGTGTTGATAGCATCGCAAACGAGGTCTGTGTTAAGAGCCTCAAGGAGAGTCTTGCCCTGAAGAATCTCGGCAGCCATAGCTGCGGAGTGAGTCATACCGGAGCAACCGATAGTCTCAACGAGAGCCTCCTGAATGATACCGTCCTTTACATTGAGGGTGAGCTTACACGCGCCCTGCTGGGGTGCGCACCAACCAATACCGTGAGTAAGTCCGGAAATGTCGGTAATCTGCTTTGCCTTTACCCAAAGACCTTCTTCGGGAATAGGCGCGGGACCGTGGTTAGGACCCTTGGCAACTACGCACATATTCTGTACTTCATGCGAGTAGATAAGTTCTGCCATTTTGTGTTCTCCTTATATATTTTTTAATTAATCAACTATTACGCCTGTAACAGCACCAAATGCACAGGTAGCATTAGCCTCATCGGTATCGATGTGCATTGCGGGAGCGAACTTCTCACTAACGCGAACAACAACATCGCCGAGGACAGCGGAACGCTCATTTGTATTAAGCTTAACAGAAACAACCTGCTTATCAGAAACGCCCATCTCAGCAGCTGCCTCGGGGGTGAGGTGAATATGACGCTTAGCAGCGATAACGCCTTCTTCGAGAACATACTCTCTACCATTCTCGGGGTTAACAAGCTTGCAACCGGGGGTGCCGGCTACATCACCGCTCTCGCGGATAGGTGCGCTAACTCCGATGGAACGAGCGTCGGTGAGCGAAAGCTCTACCTGGCTAGCGGGACGAGTAGGACCAAGGATAGATGCCTTAAGCGAGCCTTTAGGACCAACCACCTCAAGCTTCTCTGCGCAAGCATACTGACCGGGCTGGCTAAGATCCTTCTTCTTGGTGAGCTCATAGCCCTCGCCAAAGAGGACATCTACTGCCTCTCTCGAGAGATGGATGTGCCTTGCAGACATTTCAACAATAAATTCTTTCATGCTATAACTCCTTTTGAAGTATTTCATTACAATCCAACATAAATTATAGCACACAATAATTATAAAATCAATGTATATTTTGAAAGATTGTGAGGAAAATAACAAAAAAATGTGGAGAATATAAAATGGCGTACGAAGATATTGCAGAGGAAAGGTCTAAAAATTTGAATGATGCGCTTGGAGAGCGCGGTGTAGTCTCACTCGAAAACGGAACAGAATCATTTTACTGTCTATCAATTATTGGGCAGATTGAGGGACATTATACGCTGGATAGCAACCAAAAGACCACAAAATATGATCATATACTTCCCCTTTTGGTTGCACTTGAAGAAAGTGAAAAAGTAGATGGGGTGTTGATACTTCTTAATACGCTTGGTGGTGATGTTGAGGCTGGATTGGCTATCGCAGAACTTATAGCAAGTATGTCAAAGCCGACTGCATCTATCGTTCTCGGTGGTGGCCACTCAATAGGAGTGCCGCTAGCGGTCAGTGCGAAGCGCTCTTTTATCGTTCCGAGCGCAACAATGACACTTCATCCGGTTAGGACAAGCGGGCTAATACTTGGCGTTCCTCAGGCGTTCGACTACCTTGAGAGAATGCAAAACAGGATATTAGACTTTATAACTGCGCATTCCTCTATTAGGGACAATGAATTACGTCGCCTTATAAATCGTACTGATGAGTTGGTTAATGATATTGGGTCAATACTCGATGGGCATCAGGCCGTGGATTGTGGGCTAATTGATGAGGTCGGAGGGATAACTGATGCGCTAAGATTTTTGCGCTCTGAGTGCGAATAGAAAACGGGCTATCTTGTTATGAGATAGCCCTAATGTTATTTTTTGGTGAATAATTTAGATGCCAGACTATAGAGACCATAGTTAAGCCAGAACATTAGAACCGCCTGCCCTACGAATGCGAAAAGTGCCCAGAGAATCGGCGATGCTTCAAGTATCGAGGTGAATATTGGAAGATTCATAGGATCGCGCAAGAACATACAGTTGGAGCCAAGAAGCAAGTTGAATATCACGCTTGGAACACAAGCAACAGAAATAAATATGAAATAGTGTAGCCAATTTTTATAAGTTGGCCGGAAGTAACCGCGCACAAGGAAGAGTATGCCACAATAGGTCATAATGAAGTGGTAAACAAATCCGTAAATTGATAGCGGATGCCAAATCGGATACCAGACAAGCGATGTAGATGGATAGAATGTAAAAAAGATACCAGCCATAGCACCACCTAGTGTGATATATGAGAAGCCGATTGCACTAACAAATTTATTCTTTGAATAAGCTAGCCAAATAGCGTACACAAATAAACTACAATAGAAAAACGGCAACCAGCTGCTCGGCTCATTTCCCTTGTAAATCTGAATAGCGTCTTTGACTACCTCACCTACTGTAACAGTGACAGCGACAATCAAGTGAATGCGCCTAATTGACTGATGTGAAAAATTTCTCGAGAGGTATAGAGCACCAATAAGCAATGCAAAAAACGCTAATATTGTAGCAAAGTGTTCGGGGGTGAACATACCACATATGTCCTCTTCGCTGAAGTAGTCATAAAAGAATTTCTTCATATGCCCCTCCTTTCATATTCCTAAATGAATTATACCACACAAGGTAAAAATAATCAATGCTTCACCTACAATTATTGTTGGTAATTATGGAATGCACTTTAAAAAAATGACATTCACCCACCTACCGTGTCGAGTTTTATTAAAAAATTCATGTTATTGAAAATAATTATTTACATAATTTTAAGAGGGAGTTTACTCACTTTTATCGAAGACGCGGAGTGTTCAGTTCCTAAAAATAATATTTAAGCAGATTTCAGTTCAAGCCCTCGGTCACCGGTTTCCCAAAAGCACAGGGCTTGACCCAATGTTGCGGCGCCCGTAGGGATTTGTCCCCGTTTAGGGGCAAAAGCAACATTGTAGGCATTCCTGCGATGGGTTATGGGGTGACAGAATAGGGCGGAATGCCGATCAACTGAACACGGCAGGACACAATGGATATACGCATCACGGATATACATTAACCTTGCACAGCAAGGCACGAGGACTTGTACTCGTGGTGGACTGCTGCGGTTGACGGATACAAAGGGAGTTTACTCACTTTTATCGAAGACGCGGAGTGTTCAGTTCCTAAAAATAATATTTAAGCAGATTTTCGGTGCATACCATCCCACAAAAAAACAAAAAGCCTTGCCGAAGCAAGACTGCATATATGAAACACACTAATTAAGGATTAAAGTGTGCACTGAAAACCGAATAAGGAAGAAGCGAAAGCATAAGCGAAGCGAAGCTTGCTGCTTTAGAAAGCAGTTCAAGCCCTCGGTCATTTAGTATCAGTCAACTGAACACATTACTGTGCTTACATCTCTGACCTATCAAACTCG
>JAZOPN010000045.1:0-5731 GCA_045655565.1 Eubacteriales bacterium
GGGCAGTCAACGTGAGCGTAGTGACGGTTGTCAGTCTCGTACTCAACGTGTCTGGAGTTGATTGTGATACCACGAGCTCTTTCCTCGGGGCAGTTGTCGATCTGGCTGTAATCAAGGAACTCAGAACCGTTAAGAAGGGAGAGAGTCTTGGTGATTGCAGCAGTAAGGGTGGTCTTACCGTGGTCAACGTGACCGATAGTACCAATGTTTACGTGGGGTTTGGTTCTTTCAAACTTAGCCTTTGCCATTTTGAAAATCTCCTTTTAGTTTTTATTTTTGTTTTTTATTTTGAGTTTTGCTTTTATCTTTTGGGGTGACTTTTCACCCCTTAAAAGACCTAATTTCTAGCCGTAGTGGCTACCCGTGTCAAGTAATCAAGCAATATTACTTAGCGCGGCTCTTAATGATCTCCTCCTGGATGTTCTTCGGAACATCTGCGAATCCGTCAGGCTCCATTACATAAACCGCACGACCCTGAGAACGGGAACGAAGAGCGGTAGCGTAACCGAACATCTGTGCAAGAGGAACGTGAGCGTAAATTCTCTGAGTGCCGGGGCCGATCTGCTCCATAGAGTCGATCTGTCCACGACGAGAGTTAATATCGCCGATGATATCGCCCATATAATCATCGGGTGTGGTAACGGATACCTTCATAATAGGCTCGGTGAGAACGGGATCAGCCTTTCTCATAGCCTCCTTGAATGCCATAGAGCCGGCAATCTTGAATGCCATCTCCGAGGAGTCAACCTCGTGGTAAGAACCATCATAAAGTGTAACCTTAACGTCAACTACATTGTAGCCTGCGAGAACACCGGCCTGAAGTGCGCCGCGAATACCCTGGTCAACAGCGGGAATGTACTCCTTAGGAATAGCACCGCCCTTAACCTGGTCGATGAACTCATAGCCCTTACCTGTCTCGTTAGGCTCAAGAATGATCTTAACGTGACCGTACTGACCCGAACCACCGGACTGACGCTTGTACTTGCACTCGTGGTCAACCATCTTGCGAACGGTCTCCTTGTATGCAACCTGAGGTGCGCCGATATTAGCCTCAACCTTAAACTCACGAAGAAGTCTATCAACGATGATCTCAAGGTGTAACTCACCCATACCTGCGATAATGGTCTGACCTGTCTCCTCATCGGTGTAGGTACGGAAGGTGGGATCCTCCTCTGCAAGCTTTGCAAGAGCTATACCCATCTTCTCCTGGCCAGCCTTCGTCTTAGGCTCGATAGCCTGACGAATAACCGGCTCGGGGAATACCATCGACTCGAGGATGATAGGATGCTTCTCATCACAGAATGTGTCACCGGTTGTGGTGTTCTTTACACCAACGACAGCTGCGATATCACCTGCATAGCAGATATCAATATCACTTCTCTCGTTTGCGTGCATCTGAAGAATACGACCGAATCTCTCGTTAGAATCCTTAGTGGAGTTGTAAACCGCTGTACCCTTAGCAACCGAGCCGGAGTATACTCTGAAGAAGCAGAGCTTACCAACGAACGGGTCGGTCATAATCTTGAAGGCAAGAGCGGAGAACGGCTCGTCATCACTCGCGTGACGGCAGTCATCATCACCGGTATCAGGGTTAACACCCTTGATTGCCTCAATGTCGGTAGGAGCGGGCATATACTCAACGATGTTGTCGAGAAGCTTCTGTACGCCCTTATTCTTGTAAGAGGTACCGCAGCAAACAGGAACAATATCATTTGCAATAGTTGCACGGCGAAGAGCCGCGCGAAGCTCGTCGACAGTAATCTCATCCTCCATGATGTATCTCTCCATGAGCTCCTCATCGGTCTCGCAGATCGACTCAACCATGTTTCTGTGATACTCCTCGGCGATCTCTCTCATATCCTCGGGGATATCCTCTACTCTCATGTCCTTGCCAAGGTCGTCGTAATATACGTCAGCCTTCATCTCCATGAGGTCTATGATGCCACGGAACGAAGCCTCGGCACCGATAGGAAGCTGCACGGGAACTGCGTTCGCGTGGAGTCTATCCTTAATCATCTTAACAACGCGGAAGAAATCCGCACCCATAATGTCCATCTTATTTACATAAGCCATTCTGGGTACCTTGTACTCGTTAGCCTGATGCCAAACGGTCTCGGTCTGAGGCTCAACACCACCCTTTGCACAAAGAACGGTTACAGAGCCGTCGAGAACTCTAAGAGATCTCTGAACCTCAACGGTAAAGTCAACGTGGCCGGGAGTATCAATGATGTTAACACGGTACTTATTATTCTTAATAGTCTCCGCATCAGCATCCTGGAACTGGGTGGGAACCCAATAGCAGGTAGTAGCAGCCGAGGTTATTGTAATACCTCTCTCCTGCTCCTGTGCCATCCAGTCCATGGTAGCACCACCATCGTGGGTCTCGCCCATACGGTGTGTCTTACCTGTATAAAAAAGGATTCTTTCGGTTGTTGTAGTCTTACCGGCATCAATGTGAGCCATGATACCGCTATTTCTTGTATGCTCAGGCGAAAATTCTCTGGGCATTGAAATCTATCTCCTTCTTTATAACAATTAGAATCTGTAGTGGGCAAACGCCTTGTTTGCCTCTGCCATCTTGTGGGTGTCTTCCTTCTTCTTGAAAGCACCGCCCATGCCGGACTTCGCGTCGAGTATCTCAGCAGCGAGACGCTCAGCCATAGTTCTCTCACCACGGCTTCTGGCGTAGCTGATGATCCAACGAAGACCAAGAGTCTGTCTACGCTCAGCGCGAACCTCCATGGGAACCTGATAGTTAGATCCACCTACACGGCGAGCCTTAACCTCAAGAACGGGCATTACATTCTCAAGAGCAGCAACGAAAACATCAAGTGCGTTCTCACCGCTCTTAGCCTCGATGATCGCAAATGCATCATAAACGATCTTCTGAGCAACGCCCTTCTTACCGTCGTACATAATGTTGTTTATAAGCTTAGTTACAAGCTTAGAACCGAACAGCGGATCAGGCAATACATCTCTTTTGGAAATTTGACCTCTTCTAGGCACTGTTCTTCCCTCCTTCATAAAATTAATGATATCATAGGTACTCGAATTTTGAAATTCGCAAGTGCTCGGTTTGTAATATAGTAAAAAATCATACCATTACAGCACGAAGCACGATAGTCCGAAATGTACCTTACTTCTTCGGACGCTTTGCTCCGTACTTGGAGCGTCCCTGCTTACGGTTAGCAACACCCTGGGTATCAAGTGTACCACGAATAATGTGATAACGTACACCGGGCAAGTCACGAACACGGCCACCACGGATAAGAACAACCGAGTGCTCCTGAAGGTTGTGACCGATACCGGGGATGTAGGATGTAGCCTCCATACCGTTGGTAAGTCTTACTCTCGCAATCTTACGAAGCGCCGAGTTGGGCTTCTTAGGTGTTACGGTAGTAACCTTGGTGCAAACGCCTCTTCTCTGTGGTGCAGACTGGTCGATTGGCTCATTGCGAAGAGCATTGAAGCCTCTCTGAAGGGCGGGAGTCTTAGACTTGTACGCCTTTGTAGAACGACCTATTCTCACGAGCTGGTTAAAGGTTGGCATGATTTCCTCCTTCTTTGATTATTTTTTCGGTGTGGGGCATAAGCCTCACCCATATAAAATGCGCAAAAAGGCACAATACGCCCACTTACACAAATTACACCTTATTTTATCATTTTAAGTATGCTTTGTCAATACTTTTTAGAAATTGTAAAAGATTTTTATGAATTTTTTCCACTATTATACATAAACCGATGGACAAATTTCAAAAAATCGTGCGATTAGCACAAGAAAACGCAAAAAAACCGCTTTTCGCCATCCCTATTGCTAAAGAAAAAAGCCCCATTTTTTCACCGTCAATACCAAGAAAAGTGCGCTCACCCGATAATTCGACAGATGAGCGCACAATATTAATAATAGCAAGAATATAACATAGTTATAGCTTTAAGCTAGCTCAGCTTTTCCTGCGAGAAAATGCCAAAAGCCTAAGTTAGCTAAGGCAAGGTGCAAGATGGCTAAAAATAGCAAATTTATGCAAGTTCAGCTCGCTGACGTAGCAGAAATTGAGCGATAATTGAATTTTACTTACCGCCAGCCGTAGTAGCCTACGGCAAGGTGAGAAAAAGACGATTTGCCAAAGTTTATGCAAGTTCAGCCCTTACGGCATCGAGGGCGGCGCGTACCACCTTATCCATGTCGTAGTATTTGTAAGTACCCAGTCTACCGCCGAAGATGATGTTGGTGTCCTGCTTCGAGCGTTCGAGGTAACGCTGATATAGCTCGTTGTTACGGTCATTATTTATCGGATAGTAGGGGTCATCGCCGACCTTCCACTCGCTGGAATATTCGCGAGAGATGATGGAAACAGGGCTGTCTGCACCCTCAAAGTGCTTGTGCTCGATAATACGGGTGAAAGGCACCTCTGCCTCGGTGTAATTTACTACCGCATTACCCTGATAATTCGGCACGGGTACGGTCTCAGTCTCAAAACGGACTGCGCGCCACTCAAGTGCGCCGAACTCATAACCATAGAATTTATCTATCTCACCGGTGTAAACAGTCTTCTCTGCGATGTCGGGATTTTCTTTGATAAACTCGAAATAATCGGTCGAGAGAAGAACCTCGCTACCCTCAAGGAGCTTCTCTACGATAGCGGTGTAACCGCCAATCGGAATACCCTGGTAGCGGTCATTGAAGTAGTTATTGTCATAAGTAAATCTAAGAGGAAGACGCTTGATGATGAAGGAGGGAAGCTCGGTACAGGGTCTGCCCCACTGCTTCTGTGTATAGCCCTTAATAAGCTTCTCATATACATCTGTACCGACGAGGGAGAGCGCCTGCTCCTCAAGGTTACGAGGCTCGGTGATACCAAGCTCCGCCTTCTGCGCCTCGATGATAGCCATAGCCTCAGCAGGTGTCTTGATACCCCACATCTTCGAGAAGGTGTTCATGTTGAAGGGAAGGTTATAGAGCTCGTCCTTGTAGATTGCTACGGGGGAGTTTATGTAGTTATTGAATTCGCAGAACCGGTTCACATAATCCCAAACCTCACGGTCGGAGGTGTGGAAGATGTGCGCGCCATATATGTGAACATTGATGCCCTCGCGCTTCTCGGTGTAGATATTACCTGCAATGTTGGGTCGCTTGTCGATAACTAGGCAGGACTTCCCCGCCTTAGTAGCCTCGTGAGCGAAAACAGCACCGAAGAGGCCCGCGCCTACTATTAGATAGTCATACTTTTTCATAATTTTCTCCTATCAAGTGTTGATATTTGGTAAAATATGCGTATATTGCTTTTGTTATTCTACCATAAAGTAGCATAATTGTCAAGGAAATACGCCAAAGTGTGCCTTTTATGTGTATTTTGCAAAAAGATGTGGCAGTATTTTTGGCAGATTTACTTTCCACTTTTATGAAAAAGGCTTGCAGATATTTAGAGTTTGTGGTATACTATATGAAAAGCGCGATATTTTTATTATCTTTGCGCTATGCACACTAAATTGTAAAGGGTAAAAATATGCTATCAAAACTTAAAGAGCACGGTTTCCTGTTCTCGGAATTGGTAAAGCGTGATTTCAAAAAGAAATATAAAAACACCTATCTCGGTATGATATGGAGCCTGCTATCACCTCTGCTTACACTGCTTGTAATGAGCCTTGTGTTTAAGAACTTCTTCGGTCGTGATATGGAGCACTACACGATATATCTTTTCTGCGGTAACATCGTCTTCTCGTTCTTCAACGA
>JAZOPN010000046.1:0-12308 GCA_045655565.1 Eubacteriales bacterium
CAGGGCATATCGTTTGCGTAGCAAATATCGCTCCCGTTAGGGAATATCGCAAATCCCGCACGGGATTTATATCGCTGCGTGTTCTCCGTTAAGGATAACACGCTAAATGTCCTCTCTTTTTTTGTTCGGAGATATATTCGCTTTGCGAATGCGATATAACCTCGTTACACTCGGTTGCGATATGCCTCGCTATGCTCGGCGCGATATGATATAAATCCCCTCACGCCCGGCAGGGCATATCGTTTGCGTAGCAAATATCGCTCCCGTTAGGGAATATCGCAAATCCCGCACGGGATTTATATCGCTACATAAAAACACCAAATGCTTGGTTTATTCCACCCGCAATAATTGTAGCCGCATTCTTTACAATTCCGTCAATATCCTTAGGACATACCAGCATACCATCTGTCTCTTGGCTATCCTCCTCGTTAACCAGTAGCCTTGCATTGATAACCGTAGGTACACCAATGGCAACCACGGGCACACCCATCATACCCTCGTCAATTGCGTGCCTATGGACACCAACACCTGAGCCGGGGTGTATACCCGTGTCGGAAAATTGCAGGGTAGTGCCGAGCCTCTCCGGCGACCTTGCTGCCAGTGCATCTATCACTATTAGGGCATCAGGGCGAATGCTTTTGGTGACCCCTCGTACCACCTCTGCTGCATCTATACCCGATGTCGCAACAACTCCCGTCTTTATCACCGCAATCTCGGAGCAGTCAAGTGCTGAGAACATTCTCTCGTCATATCGCCTTATATGCATAGTCGGTTCAACTAAATCCGCCGCCCTTGCGCCAACCGCGTCGGGGGTCAGCGACGGATTGCCAAGCCCCACGACGAGTAGTCTGTCCGGTGATACGTCATTCTCATACATCAACTCGCACAATTCTCTTGCGACCGCCTCCCTTGCATCCTCAATTGCCTCTTCATCGAGCGTGTCCATTCTCGGTATGGTTAGCGTGTCATATCTTCCACGTGGCCTGCCAATGCTTTTTGCTCCCTCGTCGGTAGTTATCTGTATTCTTGTAAGTCTACCTATGGGTGCGTCGAAGCAGCTCTCAACAATCCCCTCTACCCCCGTATCTGCCCTTCGCCTCTCACAGGCTAAATCACTGTCGAATGAAATACCATAATCTCGATTGCTCATTTCTCCCCCTAAAACCATAAAATCTAATCATAATTATAAGCGATTAATTCATGGACTAATCGTAGGGGCAATAATTAAGTTAATATATACAAGTATATTTCACTCTCTTTGTGCAGTTCGACGAAAAATCAACTTATAAAAATTAAACATTGAAAAAATGCGCGCTTTATGATAAAATAAGTAGGAATAAAAATATATTCGCGAGTTATAGGCATTTTCATCCTAGGAGGAATTATGAAAAAGATCGTTAGTTTGCTTCTCGCCCTCGTTATGATGGCGGGCATGGTTTTCACACTTGCTTCGTGTGGTGCTCCTGCAGATAGCGGCGCGGAGATTAAGATCTATCTCGGTAATGAGATGTATGATTTTGATCCCACCGATTATTATGAGGATAGCAATGCAGAGCAGGTTATGAGCCTTCTCTTTGAGCCACTCTTTAGATATAATGCTAATGGTGGGCTTGAGTGCGCGGCGGCACAGTCGTATAAAGTTGTTCCGGAGGAGCGCAAGATAGTTATTGAGCTTCGTGAGAGCTACTGGTCCGATGGCACTAGAGTTAGAGCGCAGGACTTCGTATATGCTTGGTGTGAGAAGCTTCTGAACCCCAATAACCCAACTCCCGCAGCAGCACTACTTTACGATATAGAGAATGCGCTTATGGTTAAGAGTGGCCAGTCCGGTACAGCTGCCGATATCGGCGTTAGTGCTACCGAGACTTACCAGCTCACAATAAAGTATCGTGAGGGTGGAGATTATCAGCAGCTGCTTCGCAATCTTGCGTCTGTTGCTACTGCACCTATTGCTCAGGCTCATGTTTCCAAGACACCTACATATTGGACTAAGTTTGCTAACACCCTCTGCTCCAATGGTCCATTTATGGCAAGTAAGTACAGCACCTTGACTCACGAGCTTCTTCTTACAAGAAATAAGGGATACCACCAGGATCCCGGCACCCTGGATTATGATAACCAGGTTATCCCCGGTGCGCTTCTTGGCTTCGTTACCGCTTCAGGTGAGACCATTGAGACAACTTATGCAGATATAGAGAACAAGGTTGTGTTCTATCTTCTCGATGCACCCGTCGCTGATAGGACTGCGAATGCATCTAAGCTTACTCTTAAGGATGACACATCCGTATATTCCTATGTTTTCAATACCGAGAAGCCCCTATTTGCTAATGCAAAGGTAAGACAGGCACTGTCCCTTGCTATTGACCGTGCAGCTATCGTAGCTGCTATCGCAAGCGGTAAGGCTGCTGACGGCTTCCTGCCGAATGTTTCGGGTGGCTCGACCGAGGCTATTATTGCATCGGGTGCAAATAAGGCTGAAGCTGAGGCGATTCTAGCCGATGTAGACTTCAGCGGTATTAGCAGCAAGTCCTTCAAGCTTTCGGTTGCTGATAATGAGGAGAGCAGAATTATTGCTGAGATAGTTGAGACTGCTTGGGAAGATCTTGGATTTGATGTCACTATTGATTATGTAGAGCCTGTTCAGACCAAATTCCCCGGTGAGACGTCGGATGCTCCTGATATCGAGATTCTTGATTCCGGTATTCAGGTGCTCCTTAAGGAGGCTTCCTTCGGCAATCGTGACTTTGATGTTGTAGCACTTGATTGGCAGACATATTCGAATGACCCGTTTGTTGCTCTCTCTGCATTCGCCACCACGTTCAGCGGTTGCGGCTACGGTCGTACCTCTATTACCGGTTGGTCCGACTCACAGTATGATTACCTTATCACAGAGGCATATCGTACAACCGGTGCTGAGCGTCAGAATGCACTCAAGGCTGCAGAGAAGTACCTTTGCGAGGCTGCCCCTATAGTTCCTATTGTGTTTAACCAGAATGCCGCGTTCGTTTCTTCCGAGCTTTCCGGTATAAGATATGACGGCTTCGGTAATGCAATCTTTACCTATGTTTCCCAGAGAAACTACCATAATTACCTCGACGAGGAATAATTACACAGATTTGACCACGGATATTCATAACTTGGGTATCCGTGGTTATTAATCAGAAAAGGCGGATACAATGAGAAATCAACCAACCCGAGTTTTTAAGACCGAGTCAGATATAAAAGTCTTTATTTTATATATATTAGATAACATCGTGTACCCCCTTGAGTATGAGGTTATCATGTCCATAATAGAGGAAAATACCGATGATATATCCTTTGATTATGGCGAGTGCCTTGTTGAGCTTGTTAACTCCAACCACCTTGAGCACTATGAAGAAGAGGGCGTTGACTACTATTCGATATCCGATAAGGGAAGGATGGTAGCCGCAGAATTATATGATACCCTTGATAAGGAGTTTCTTGAGCGTAGCCTAAAGGCAGCAATAAGATATATATCCTTTACCGATAGTGGCAAGAGAATTAACTCTTACATCACCGAGACCGAGTCGAGACGCTATCGCGTTACTATGGAGGCGTTTGATAGGTTTGGCGAGGTTATGAGTGTGTCTGTCACGGTAAACTCTCGCGCCGAGGCAGAGCATATCAGGGAGGCGTATGAGGCTAAGCCCGATGGAGTTTACCGAGGTGTTCTTTTCTCCGTAACAGGAAAAATTGAGTATATGAAATAATAATTCACCGATAGCCTATCGCATTGTTTCGCTATCGGTGGTTTTTGTTTTTGCGTAATAAGAAATATTATTCTGTCACACTAATTCAGCCTTGCGACATTTCTGCGTAAATAACAAAACAATAAAAATTGGAAATTAAATGCAAAAATGGAGAGATTTTAATAAATTTAACAAATTACAAGTGTAAAATTAGTGAAATATTGTCAAAATACCCGAAAAATTGCATCTTTTTTTTGAATAAACACTTGACAAATGATTAATAAAAGAATATAATTAAAATATCGAAAAAAAGCGGTGGTATATATGGCAGAGGATATCCTTAACTTAATTGTAGCGGTCAGGTCTGGTGACGAGGGCGCATTTCGGGAAATCGTTTCTATGTATACACCTATGATGCAGGCATCTGTTATCAGATATTCCTTAGATTTTGATGAGGTTTTTTCGGATGTATGCATGGCACTTTTTCGTGCGGTGTCCTCTTATGATGTATCGCAGAAGGACGTTACCTTTGGGCTATATGCTCAGGTGTGCATTCGCCACACCCTGTCGGATATCGTCTCGCGTCGCTCATCCACTTCCTATGCCACATCCGATGTTGATGTTGATGATATTGCCGCAGATGGCGATGTAGGCGATGAACTTGTCAGCCGCGAGGAGTCGGAGCTGTTTCGTAGTAGTGCGAGGAAGTTTCTGTCGCAGTATGAGTATGATGTGTTGATTATGTGGCTCGCAGGTGATAAGACTGCGACTATTGCCAAGGCACTTCAGGCTACTGCTAAGTCTGTTGATAATGCTAAGGCAAGGATACTCAAGAAACTTCGCGACGGTCTTCGTCCGTCGTGAATACAACTTTGTTATATGCCCCTGTAGCTTAAGGGAGAGCGTTGGTTTACTTACTAAAGGCGTCGGTTGGAATCCGTCTAAGGGCAAAAAATATAAACCGTGAGGTAGAAAGAAATGTACCAAGACGAGACATTGAAGTGTAGAGATTGTGGCAATGACTTCGTGTTCACCGCAGGTGAGCAGGAATTCTATGCAGAGAAGGGCTTTACTAACAAGCCTTCCCGCTGCAAGGAGTGTCGTGCCGCAAAGAAGAATGCACTAAGAGGCGAGCGTGAGATGTTCGCTGCGGTTTGTGCCGAGTGTGGCAGAGACTGTCAGGTGCCCTTCAAGCCCACCGAGGGTAAGCCCGTTTATTGTAGCGAGTGCTTCGCTGCAAAGAGAGAAGCAAACTAATAGTCTTCCCTTGTAAAAAGCCTGTCGATTTTCGGCAGGTTTTTTATTTTTTTCGCGCGCGAGGGTGTACAAATAAAAAAATATATGATATAATTAAATATAATGCGTAGCTAGCCAATTTTTTTCGGAGGACAAGACTATGGCTCATAAGAATAATGCCCCAAGAGGTGGTGGACGCCCGAAGCGCCACGACCGTACCGACAGAGAAATATTTGAGAGTAGGGAACTCTCTGAGAATATTGTTATAGGTAGAAATGCTGTTAAGGAGCTTCTGACCTCGGGTAGGGATATTGAGCGTCTTTATATCACATCGGGTGAGCGCGAGGGCTCTATCAATATGCTCCTCGGAATTGCCTCTGAGCGCGGAATACCGATTACCGAGTGTGACCGCAACCGCCTTGATAGAATTTCAGAGGGGGGCAGGCATCAGGGCATTATCGCGATAGCATCTGAGCAGGACTATTCGACGGTGGATGATATTTTTGAATATGCAAAGAGCCGTGGTGAAGCACCTTTTGTCATTATCTGCGACGGAGTAGAGGACCCACATAACCTAGGTGCTATTATCCGTAGCGCAGAGTGCGCAGGTGCTCACGGAGTTATAATACCTAAGAGACGTGCCGTTGGCTTAACATCCGTTGTTGCTAAGGCTTCTGCGGGTGCTATGCTTCATATGCGCGTTGCCAAGGTGACTAACCTTGCTATAACGATTGATGAACTTAAGGAGCGTGGTCTTTGGCTTTACGCCGCCGATATGGACGGCACTAGCTATTATGGCACAGACCTTAAGGGCGCGGTAGGCATTGTCCTAGGTAGCGAGGGCTTTGGCATATCCCGTCTTGTTAAGGAAAAGTGCGATTTCGTTGTATCCATTCCGCTATACGGTAGCGTAAATTCTCTTAATGTTTCCTGCGCCGCGGCTGTTATACTCACCGAGGTAGCAAGGCAAAGGCACGAGGGGGAGGTGTAGTTTGTGGATAATAAAGACAATATAGTTGACGCCTACGATAATACCACATCAACAGGGTTGGATTTTGAAATTCCGGTCGGCACGGGTCTTGTCTTCGAGACCGCGATAGAGCCACACGAGGATACCACTGAGGTTTTGATTGATACCGTAGTTGATGACCATGTTGTAGATGACAAAACACCACGCGAGACGGAAGAGGAGTTCGATATTCCCGATACATTTGAGGGAACCGGCTCCGACAGCTTTATAGTTGACCCGTTTAATAGACCTACATATATCCCTCGTTTTACCGAGGTTAGCGATACATACAGAATGCGCGATGACATACGCGACCGTATAGCAGGGGCGTCTTCCAGGGTTGTTATTCAAGAGACCTCAACCCCTCGTCCCGATGTCATTCCCGAAGAGGAGCAGCGACCGCTGCAGCATATCGTTATTAATCAGACCTCTGCGCCCGAGACATCAACAGATGATAGTATAACTATCATCAAGTTCAAGGATGAAACCCGAGATGTCCTCATCACCGATACAGAGGTAAGCGCAGATATAGATACAGAAGAGGTACTCATTGATAGTGAAATCGAGGAAATTCTTCTTCCTACCGAGCCGATAGACACCCCTACTGAGATTGTCTTGGAGGAGCCTGACACAGAGGGAACGGTTGATATCCTGCCTGTTGAGATTATAGATGCTGATACAGAGGATGAGCTCGAGGTGGTAGAAGAGGATGATCTGCGACTTGTAGAGTATGACCCCACAGTAGCGGACGAAGAGGATCCTGCCCCTGATAGCGTACCCGATGAGTCGGATGACTCGGGTAAGCGTGGCGAGTTTGTTACAATAGCCCAGCGCGACTCTATTAAGGATAGATTTCTTGATAGCATCATGTCGGTTAAGGTGCGCCTGATTGCATCGCTCACAATTCTCGCCTGTATGCTCACTCTTGATGTGCTATCCCTCTTTGGGGTTAACCTAATCGCTATGGTAGGCCTAGGTGAGGTTGCAGGTGCTCGCGCGGTCGTTGATATAGAGTTCACCATAGTCCTATTTCTGCTTGCAATTCCCGAGGTTGCAAGGTCTGGGAAACTATTATTCCGCGGCGTTGTTACGCCCGAGATTATGATGATACCATCGGTTATCGTTGTTATCGCGCATGGAATTATAGTCTTCGTTGGGTCGGCAACCATCTATTCGGGCTTCGGTCTGCTTCTCGGCATTCAGGTTCTTGCCTCTATGCTGGCGAGCTATCATAGGCTCGCTGCCGATTTCGCTAGCTTTAAGATTGTTTCGCGCACAGGCGTGAAGCAGATACTTGATAAGCGCCTTACACGCACCCTGGAGAAAGAGAATATCGCCCTCGATGGCGCGATTGACGAATATAAGTCTAAGGTTGCGAGAATGTTCCGCACTACCTTCATCTCCGACTTCTTTGCGAGAACATCCAGGGTGGTAGAGAACACTACAAATATCCTTCTTATGGGCGCAATATCGCTCGGCGTAGCACTTGTTACCGCGGTAGTATCCTACTTCCTTGTTGCCCCTACGCTTACGCTATATGTAGCATCCGGCGCATTCTCTATGGTCTTTCTTCTCTCTTTCCCGACATTTTCCATCCTAACGCACAAGCTCGCTTTCCATAGCGTAGAGCTTGAGGCGGGTGCTGAGGGTGGCGCATATGTTGGTGAGAGCTCGATTCTTTCGTCTGCTGACATTGATGTTGTGGCATACGATGATATCGAGATATTTGGCACCGAGGATGTAAGCATCAAGAATATGGATGTTTACGGTACTGCCGATATTTCGACAGCACTTCTTCAGATGTCAGCCCTCTTTAATGTCGTTGGCGGACCGCTTGCGCGCGTTTTCTCTGCTACAAGCACCAATACAGATGCCACCGCAACCGATGTTCGCATTGAGGATGATGGCATAACCGGTGTATTCGCAGGCCATAAAATCTCGGCTGGTACTAAGGAATACATGACAAGACACGGTATATCTATTGCCGCCGAGGATAGGCGCGCAGGCAACTTGGATTCCACTCGCGCTATGTATGGCGCAGAGGATGGCGAGGCGCATGTGATATTCCATATTCGCTATTCATTCTCCGAGGAGTTCACTATGCTTCTTCCTCACCTTAAGGAGCAGGGAATAGTGCCACTTATATATACTCGCGACCCCAATATAACGAATGAGCTGTTGCACATACTTACATTTGGCGAGGATGTCATTAGGGTTATGAAGAAAAACACGATACCGCAGTGCGAGGAGAAAATATATCGTCGCGTCAGTGCAGGTATTGTAACCCTAGGCACAAAGCTTGATTGCGTGAATATGGTTCTTCTCTCAAAGAAATACGCAAGGTATAACGCATCACTTGCCTCGACAGAGCTTATTGCTATGCTTCTTGGTACAGGACTATCCGCGGTATTTGCTGTAACAGGTACCCTGGCTATACCCGTTCCCGTATTAGCCGCAGTCCAGCTCGCTTGGTGCATCTACCTATATGTTCGCACCGCGCGTACATTCGAAGATAAGAAAAAGAATAAAGGAAACTAGTTTTAGAAATGTCAGAGATGATAACACCCGATATATCCTCTGTGCTTAAATCTGTCGCAAAACCCGGCAGATATATAGGCGGAGAGTATAATAGTGTAATTAAGGATAAAGAAAAGGTAAAATGTCGCTTCGCATTCTGCTTTCCCGATACATACGAGATAGGTATGTCCAATCTCGGTGTGCGCATCCTCTACGACGTGCTGAATTCGGACGAGAATATATGGTGCGAGCGCGCATACGCACCTTGGATGGATATGAAAGAGAAGATGGAAGAGTATTCCATTCCCCTGTCCGCTATGGAGAGCGGTGACCCTCTTTCAGCCTTTGATATGGTCGCGTTCTCGCTCCAGTATGAACTGTGCTATACCACGACACTTCAAATGATACGCCTTGCAGGCTTCCCGCTTTGGGCAAAGGATAGGGGAGAAGACGCCCCACTAATCATCGCGGGAGGTCCCTGCGTTTATAGTTCAGAGCCTGTTGCCGAGTTCTTCGACCTCATCAATGTTGGAGAGGGCGAGGAGGTACTTCTTGAGATATGCCACCTCTATAATAAGATGAAGGATGATGGCACATACACCAAGGAGGGCTTCCTTCGCGAGGCATCGCATATCGAGGGCGTTTATATTCCCTCGTTCTATGAGGTGTCCTATAACGAGGATGGTACGATAAAAGAGTATAAACCGCGGTATCCTGATACCCCACGGAGGATTAGAAAGCGTATTGTTGAGGATCTTGATACCGCACCATATCCTACTAAACTTGTAATGCCATATATCGAGACCGTCCACGACCGTATAACTCTCGAGGTTTATCGAGGTTGCATACGCGGATGCCGTTTCTGCCAGGCAGGTATGGTCTACCGCCCAATAAGAGAGAAGTCGCCCGAGACGCTATGCAAGGTGGCAAAGTGCTTATACGAGAATACAGGATATGACGAAATATCACTCATTTCGCTATCCATCAGCGATTACTCCAAAATCCGTGAACTCACCGATGGCCTCTTGTCCTGGACGGATAACGCACACGTCAGCTTATCCCTCCCCTCGCTTAGAATAGATAGTTTTTCGGAGGAACTCATGCAAAAGGTTTCCTCTGTCAGAACAGGCGGAATGACATTTGCACCCGAGGCGGGCACGCAGCGTCTGCGCGATGTCATTAATAAGAATGTTACAGAGGAAGACCTTATGCGCGCGGTTGGTATCGCATTCCGCGGCGGTAAGAGCAGCGTTAAACTATACTTTATGAACGGTCTTCCCACAGAGACCTATGATGACATCGAGGGAATTGCAGATCTTGCAGGTAAGGTCGTTGGCGCATACTACGCAATGCCTAAGTGCGAGCGTCCGCGAGGTGTTACCGTCACCATCAGTGTGGCGTGCTTTGTTCCCAAGCCCTTCACACCGTTCCAGTGGGAAAAGCAGGATAGTATAGAAGAACTCGCGAAGAAACAGGCACACCTAAGAGGTTGTATAACCGATAAGAAAATACGCTACACATACCACGATGCCGACGCATCGTATATTGAGGCCGTGCTCGCTAGAGGTGACAGACGCCTCGCCCCCGCCATCGCCCTTGCCGTAGAGGAGGGTGCTATGTTAGATGCTTGGGATGAGTATTTCAACTTTGATATGTGGATGGATGTCTTTAGAAGAACGGGTGTCGACCCGGATTTCTATACAACCCGTGGCTTTGGACTTGATGAGGTATTACCCTGGGATATCATCGATTGCGGTGTAACCAAGGAGTTCCTGCTCCGTGAGAGGGAAAAGGCGTATGCCGGTATAACAACACCCTCTTGTGCCGAACACTGTAACGGATGTGGCGCGAATAAACTCGGAGGTAAGAACAGATGGTGCAACTAAACCAAAACCACCCCCATATTAACCTTCGTGTTAAGTTTAAGAAGGTGGGCAATCTTCAATATATCTCGCACCTCGACCTCGTGCGCACAATGCAGAAGATTATTACCAGGGCAGGTCTGCCTCTTTGGTACACAGAGGGCTTTAATCCTATACCCAAGATGACATTTGCAGCACCCTTGTCGATTGGCACCGAGAGTGTCACCGAGTATGTCGATATTAAACTTGTAGACGATATGCCCCCCGAGGAAATAATCTGTCGACTCAACGCCAATATGACCGATGATATGCAGGTGTTGGATGCCTATTATACCGATGTAAAACTCACCGAACTCAAGTGGCTATCCTATCGCATCTCGATTGTAACCGACGGTGATATAGCCGAGCTTCTAGAGCGTTGTCGTGCTGTTTTTTTGCGAGATAGCATATTGGTCGAGAAAAAAGCCCCAAAACCTGGCGAAACTCCGAAAACCGTCGATATTAAGCCGCTGATGCATTCGGCATCAGTTAGCGAGCGCGACGGGAAGATTATAGTCGACGCGGTTATTAGTGCGGACTCGTCCTCGTTCCTAAACCCCGAATATGTTGTTAAAGCGCTTAAAACCTACGCAGGCGTCTTATCATCGGGTGATCTGCTTCGTGAACGTTATAGCATACTTCGTATCTCGGCATTTAAGTCTGATATGACGGATTTCAAATAATCCAAAGGGCAAGCTCTGTGCTTGCCTTTTCCCTTTTAGAATACGCTCCTTAGTGAAAACTCGGTCAAAACGCGAACTCCCTCAATGTTTGCGTGAAGTCTTGATGTAGATGAAACTACCCCGGATAAATCCTCACAATCCGCGTAACTTATAACATCCAAAAATCCGTTTTCTATCTCGCTAATCAGACTATCAGAGAGGAGTAAGGAAAGAAAACCAACCTTACCGCGAAACTCTGCGAGCAATTCTTTGAAATCATCCTTAATCACCTCGAAGTCCTTACTTGTGTCATATACTTCAATCCTATCCTCAATGCTCGATAGCGTAACGGATACATATATCGATGATGCTATCACGGTGATTACCATTGCAACAGTTATTCCGATTGACACTATTATGCTTTTCATTTTCTATCTTCTTTCTTAATTATGGATACCTCACCATTTTCCTTTACGGTTAACAAAAATATGTCATCAATTTTCATTCTCTTATCCTCTAGTAGTTTGTCTAGCCACACCCTGTCATATCCACGACGCGCGAGTTTATTCTCGTCTGTCTTTCCATCAATAACAATCGCGTGCGACACTCTGTCTCTATTGTCATTCGTTATGAGAGATAACTTGCCGTTAGGCTCAAGAATTGCATAATAAACATCGGATATATCCGCAACACCCTGCGAGCGCATCTCGGACAATACCTCGTTTATCGATAGGCGGTTTTTCTCTAGCTCCCCTTGTAAAAGTCTTCCTTTATATATTATATAGGCGCACTCGCCCTCCACCGCCAACTTTATTGTGCGTGACTTGTTTTTTATTGCCGAAATCGCGACCTCCAGCGCGCCGATAAATAACACGGGAATTATTGCACTGAATAGAGGTAAATCGCCGTCGCCTATCGGCATCGCGGCTATTTCCGAGATTAAGAGGGTGGATACCAACTCCCCCGCCTCAAGTTCTCCAATGCGCCTTTTGCCCATTATTTTCATCATCACAGTTAAGATAATGTATATCAATATAGTTCTTATGAATATAGAAGTCACCCTAAATCACCCCCTAGTTTAGTTATTTTAACCACACAATAAAAAAATGCAAAAAAAATTTAAATTTTTTGAAAAAAACGCTTGACAAGTGAGGAATATTATTGTATAATAGACGAGCACTGCCACGAAAGGGAAGTGCGAACTTGATCATTGAAAATTGAACAACATGAATTTCGAGCACTGAAAAGTGCAGAGATCTCGTTAAATTACACT
>JAZOPN010000047.1:0-17219 GCA_045655565.1 Eubacteriales bacterium
AACTACGCCGTCGGGCTCCAATCCTGTGTTATGAACTAAAAATTTCTACCCCACCGAGGTGTGGTGTGATATTGCCCTGAACTAAAAAATATTAAAACGAAGAAAACCCGCCGGGTTTTCAATTTGAAAATAATAATAAGAATACAAAAGCAAAAAATTAAGCGAAGATGCCTACAAAAAGCACCCTCGCTTATTTTTTATACGCTTGTTTTTTTGTTCGGTTATGCCAAAATACCAAAGCCGGGGCAAAGGGATTTTGAGCAGAAAATGTCGATTTACACCCCGGAGACGTATATACATACGGCGAGAGGGTGAAAACGGCAATAGAACTAAAAAAATAATAAAACGAAGAAAAATCGCCGGGTTTTCAATTTGAAAATAATAATAAGAATACAAAAGCAAAAAAATTAAGCGAAGATGCCTACAAAAAGCACCCTCGCTTATTTTTTATACGCTTATTTTTTAGTTCGGTTATGCCAAAATACCAAAGCCCCGAGAATTATTCGGTGGTGTAGTTATCAAAGTACCCCTGTATATATACAATCGGTGTACCCTTGTCACCCGAGCCACTGGTGAGGTCGCAGAGCGAGCCGATAAGGTCGGTTAGGCGACGGGGGGTAGTGCCCTCGGATGCCATATTGCCGACGAGGTTAGCGTCTTTCTCGGAAATCTTTGCCTTAATAGCCTCGCGCAGTGCCTCACCGCTAAGGCTGGCAAACTCGTTGTCTGCGAGGTACTTGAGCTTCAGCTCATTTGGCGTACCCTCAAGGCCGGGGGTGTATGCAGGGGACACAACAGGATCTGCCAGCTCCCAGATCTTGCCGACAGGGTCCTTGAACGCACCGTCGCCATAAACCATAACCTCGACGCGCTTCCCGGTAGCCTCAAAAATTCTTGTCTGTATAGCGTCGACGATAGGCTGGCAATCTCTTGGGAAGAGCTTAACCTCGCACTCGGTCGCCTTGTTCGAGCCGAGAAGACCGTACTCGCTGTATCCGCTGCCGTCAACAGGCTTTGTCATAATCTCGTCAAGGCTCACAACAAGTTCGGCACCGGCAGCGCAAAGAATGCGCTTGGTCCTCTTTCTTGTATGAATATCACAGTTGATAACACGCTTGGCATAGGGAAGAATAGCGCGCGCATCATTCGCGAAGATTATCTCGCACTCGCAGCCCTCCGAGCGGATAAGGCTCTCGTAATATTCGACATAGTCAACACCGGTAAATCTGTGCTTCTCATAGCCGAAAAGCTCGCGATACTTCGCAAGTGTTAGTATATCAGAATAGGGGTTAACGCCCTTCTCGTCAAGTGCGTCAAGGCTGACAAGATGGTTGCCGACCTCGTCAGAGGGGTAGGAGAGCATAAGGACGATTTTCTTAGCGCCCCGAGCAATCCCCTTAAGGCAGATAGCGAAGCGGTTACGGCTGAGAATAGGGAATATAACACCTATGGTGCCACCGCCGAGCTTTGCCTCGACATCCTTAGCAATGTTGTCAACAGAAGCATAGTTGCCCTGCGCACGCGCCACAACAGCCTCAGTCATCGCGACTATATCTCTGTCGCGTATCTCGAAGCCCTCTACCATAGCGGCCTCAAGCACCGAATTTGTTACTATATCTACAATATTATCACCCGAGCGGATGATAGGTGCACGAACACCTCTGGATACCGTGCCGACCATACGACCCATAATAGTCACTCCTTAGTGCCACGCAAATGCGCGACCGAAAAATAAATTTACAGTTTAGTATATCACAAAATTACAGAGTTGTAAATAATAAATTGTAAATTTTCTTCATTTTCTTTATTTTTCTAGAAAAAAGTTCTCTGATGCACTCTTACAAAAAACAATATGCAAAGTAATACGCGCTTTTTTGACAAATGGACGGTGTGGTTATATAATTAAATGGATAGATTATCACATAAAGGCGCAGAAAATGGACATCAACGAAATCAAGGGATATGTTTCCTCACACATGGAGAAGTTATACACGCTCCACCGCGAGCTGTTAGACTTCAAGTGGTAAGAAAGCACAAATAACAGAAAGTATAACTAAATAACCGAAAAGACCAAAGGGGGACTGCTGTGAAACTATTCTATAAATCTAGGCTAAAAATTACCTCAATAATCCTGTTCCAGCCCTGCTCCTTGGTCTTTTACTGAGAGGTGCCGAGATATAACCCGAGAGGGAAAAAGAAAAACAGGGTTTCAATGCGAAATCCTGTTTTTGGTTGTTATAGATATTACGATAAGCATCGCGCTTACCTACTATATCCGCCGAACATCTCGTTTATCTCGGTGAGCACACGGCGAACATACATCTCGCCGCCCTCGTGGCCGACAGTACCCGAGCCGACAAATGCCGAGTAGTGACCGCCCTGCTCAGCGTGCTCGGTGGGCAGGTAGCCGTAAGTGCCACAGGTGAGCTGGGAGAGGAAGGTCTGATTAGCGAGCGAGCGCGCCCTGATAAGGTTGCCGAAGTCGAGGAATAACTCGAACGGGTTGGTAGCAAAGGCGATGTTGCCAAGCCTCATAATATGCACCTCGACGTTGACTAGGTCGCGTGTCTGCTGGAGTATGTAGCGACCGAGAATACCGCACTCAAATAGGGTGTTCGCCTTATCGGCATAGTTGACCTTTTTCTTGCCTGCAAGATAGCGGTTAAGTCTGTCCTCCGCCTCTTTAGCCTCACCCTTAGTTACACGGCGGTAGGGGAGATCAAGCTCGAGAGCCTTGTGTATGAACTCGCAGTCACCGACAAGCTCGGTAACCTCCTCGATAGCGTCCATAACCTCTCTGCCTATTCTCTTACCTATCTTGACAGTACCCTCGATCTCGAACATGGAGGGGTCTGCTGTTCTCGGGAGCACAACCTTTCTCTCGATATTGGGGTCTAGGATCGGCACATGAGGCTCAACCCAGCGCACAAGGTCGCGAGGACACTGGTCGCCGGCGGCGGAGCACATTCCATATACATAGAAGTCCTCGCCAAGTCTCTCGCGTAGGTACTTCTTAACCTTGCCCCAGTAGTCCGAGGATATGAAGCTACGGTGCTCGAGCACCTGCGAGGGGCAGGCAACATTAAGCAGCGCACCTGTAATCTTCTTGTTCTCGTCATAGGTGAACATCATCTCGATTGCGGTGTCCTGTCCTGCCTCCAGAGTGGTGAAGCAGGCATTGTTCGTGTCACCCCACATAGCCGCAGAACCGTCATCATAGCAGCTGCGGCGGTTGTGACCTACTACCGCTCTACCAAATCCGGATGCGATATAGCCCGGCTTTCTGTTCGCCCAAGCGCGGCGGATAACCCTAGAGATGCGCTCAACCAGCATAGCTAGTCCCTCGTCAGGTGTCTGCACCCCCTCTTGTGTTGTATTTACAACTTCCTCATACTCCACGCCCTCGGGCAAATGGGTCAAAAGCGTGTCGAGAGAGCGAAAGTCGTTATCACCGGTGTAGCTTACAGAGGTGTGTGTATGTGTCGCACCAAGCATAATCTTGGAGAGGTCAAGGCCGTCGAGGTTGCCCTCCTTCGCCATAGTATCTCTTATCTTATTAAGCAACTTGCGGCTCGCGCTGGTTAGGTCGCCGGACACCATAACGCACTGCTCGCCACCTGCCTCGATAGCAAGTGCTGTAACAGTCAACTCTGTCTCAACATACTCGGAAATTCTCTCATAAAACTGACCAAAGAGGTTTACCTTCTTGTCGGGGGTAATGCTCTCCTCTGCCCAACCAATAATTAGCTTTGCCATAGTTTTCTCCTTTTGCGCTGCGCGCAGATTATTTATTTGCCCTAATTGTAGCATACCACCTCGCTTTTGTCAACAACCTATGCCGATATTTTTCCTTTCTAACTACGAGAAAAGTGGTTGACATTGTAATCAAAATGATATATAATCATAAATGAACATATTATTCGCTAAAAGAGCGTAAGGAGGACAAAAATGGGCAGGATTGCTTTTGTAGGCTTCGGAGAGGTTAACACTCCGATAGACATTATCGTAAGAAAGTGTGAGGCTGCTGAGGCGGCACTCAAGGGCGAGGGGCTTGACCTCGTAAGCGTTTACCCCGTCACCGATGACTATGAGGAGAAGGACATTAAGGCGGCACTTGAGAAGCTCTCGGGCGAGGACTTTGACGCGCTTGTAGTCTGCATCGCGGGTTGGATACCCACACACGCGGTAGTGAAGATTACCGAGCAGTATAGACACCTGCCTATGGTACTCTGGGGTCTTTGCGGCTGGATAGAGGATGACGGCAGGCTCGTCACCACCGCTGACCAGGCAGGCACATCCGCACTTAGAAAGACCTTTGCCGACCTCGGATATCGCTTCAAGTATGTATATGATATAATTGGTAAGAAGACCAAAAGCGATGTTGTCGCTGACTTCTGCGCGGCAGCCTCTGCGGCTCGCAGGCTTCGCTCTGCCAGAGTTGGTATGGCGGGCTACCGCGATATGAACCTCTACGGTACGCTCTATGACGGCTCCTCGCTTAAGAGAGTTGTGGGTGCTGAGATAGAGACCTTCGAGATGCTGGAGATGAAGCAGCGCTTCGATGCTCTCGACCCTGCTGAGATTGACGCTATTGTTGACGGCCCGATGGCTAAGTGGACATATCTTAAGACACCCAATCGCGAGAGCCAGCGTATGGCTGCGGGCTACTACCTCGCTGTCAAGGGACTTATCGAGGAGCGTGGCTATGACGCAATCTCGCTTAAGGATGTCGACGGTATGAAGAAGCTTCTCGGCTTCCCCCCGGCACCTATCTTTATGCTACTTGGCGACCTTATGGGCGTGTCCACCATTCCCGAGAATGACGCGCTCGGTAATGTCACCCAGCTTATGATGAAGTACCTGACAGGGCAGTGCGGCGCATATCTTGAGTTCTATGAGTTCTTCGAGGATAGAGTTATCGCCGGTGTTCCCGACTATATCCCCGCTGAGATTACCGACGGCGAAACAACCATTATGCCTGCCGCATTTGGCGAGCTAAACGAGGGTCTGCTCAATGTATCTCGTGTTAAGCCCGGCGAGATTACCATGTGCCGTCTGTTTATGGACGACGGAAAGTATTATATGCATATGGTAAAGGGCGAGGGCATCACGCCTCGCAAGTGGGAGGAGGCAGGCTGGACACAGCCCGCACCGCAGCTCCCCGGTCTTGAGGTGCTTCTTCCCGACACCGAGAAGTTCTGCCAGAATGTTATGTGCCAGCACTACATAATCACCTACGGTGACAACACCGAGAAGGTTAAGAACCTCTGCACAATCCTCGGCATCGGTATCATTTAATTCTATATTTAAATATGTTAAGGCGCAGGCATCACTTGATGCCTGCGCCCAGTTTTTTGAAATAATATCCTTATAAAAGTGTTGACAAGTCAACTTTGGTGTGCTATAATTGCTTTAGTGTTGACAAGTCAACATATTTTCTGCCTATTTTGGCGAAATTTCCAGCCGAAAGGAGAAGAATTTGGAAGCAGTTAGATTTGAGAAATTCACTCTGCTAATAGACGGTATTCACAAGAGCATCAGCAAGCTGAAGAATAAGCGCGTGCCGACACTCGGCATCAAGAGCGTGCACGTGTTGTGGCTATATCAGCTGATGCACCATCCCGAGGGGCTGACCGCAGCACAGATTGCCGCCGCCGGAATGGTTGACCGCTCGCTCGTCTCGCGAGAGATTGAGTCGCTTATGTCCCGGGGATATATAACTAGGATGAAGTCAAGGCGTTACACCCTGACAGAGAGCGGTGCGGCTCTCGCGCTCACCATTCGGGATATGGTTAAGGGCGTGCAGAACGATGCCGACGAGGGCATCAGTGAGGAGGAACTATTCCTGTTTTACAGCGTGCTCGAGAGACTGCACGCGAACTTCACCCGTATGACAGAAAATAAGCCAAAGAAGCGTGGCGTGACTAAGAAGCCCACCTCGCAGTAAAAATATAAATTATATGGTCGCATACGCGACGGAAAGGTATAAATATGAAACCCGAAAAGAAAATCAGAGAAAGAGTTCATTACGAGAATATCAGAGAGATGATAGAGGACGTCGGCACTCGCTTTGCCGACAGAAATGCTTATGCATTTAAGCGTAACCCCAAGGATAAAGAGGTCATAAGAAAGACCTATCCCGAGCTGCGTGACGATGTGCGCTCACTTTCTACCGCGTATATCGACCTCGGCTATGCCGGCAAGAATATTGTCCTTATTGCGAAGCTCACCTATGAGTGGGTGCTCACCTACTACTCGGCTATGTGCACAGGCTCGGTGCTCATCCCTCTCGACAAAGAGTGGAAGACCGAGGATCTCACCGCAACGGTTGAGAAGGCAGAGGGGGATATCATCTTTTATGACGCTGATATCGCCGAAAAGGTCACCGCTATTGCCGACGCGATAGGTGCTACCGCTATCCCGCTTGACCGCGTTGCCGAGATGATTATCGACGGTAGGGCATCCTTTGCAGGCGACAATGCACCCTACTACAACACAGCCATAGACGCTGAGAAGATGTCGCTTCTCGTCTTTACCTCGGGCACGACAGGCAAGGGCAAGGGTGTTATGCTCAGTCAGCGCGCTATCACCTGGGACCTTGAGGAGGTTGTCTGCTATATCGGCTTCTCGAACAAGTCGATTGCCGTTCTTCCACCTCACCACACCTATGGCTCCAGCGTTGCCATCTACGGACAGAACAGCGTAGGTATCGAGGTTTATATCTCGTCGGGCATCGCGCACGTGCTTCGTGAGCTTAAGGCTGAGAAGCCGGGTCACCTCGTGCTCGTTCCCCTCTATCTTGAGACCTTCTATCGCAGAATTCAGGCTACCCTCAATGAAAAGGGCAAGCTTAAGCTCGTTAACAGAATGATTAAGGTAAGCAACTTCCTACGCAAGCTTGGCATAGACCTGCGCCGTAAGTTCTTCGGTCAGGTGCTCGAGGCATTCGGTGGCGAATTGCACCACGTTATCTCGGGCGGCGCGGCTATCAACCAGGATATTGCTAACTTCTTCGACAGCATCGGCATCACCGTTCTTAACGGCTACGGTATCACCGAGTGCGCACCCCTCATCTCGGTTAACCACACCCAGAGGATTGTCCCCGGCACCGTTGGCTTCCCGATTGATGGCGATATTATCCGCATCGACGAGCCAAACCAGGATGGAGAGGGCGAAATCTGCGTAAAGGGCCCCAATGTTATGCTCGGCTACTTCAAGGACGAGGAGGCTACCGCTCTGGCTATGACAGAGGACGGCTACTTCCGCACAGGTGACTACGGTAAGATTACCCCCGAGGGTGCAATCGCCATCACCGGTAGGAAGAAGAACCTTATCATCCTCTCGAACGGTAAGAATGTATATCCCGAGGAGATAGAGGCAGAGTTCACCGCAGTTCCCGGACTTCTCGACATCATCGTCTACGAGGGTAAGTCAAAGCGTGGTATGGCACACGACGCTATCGTTGCCGAGATATTCCCCGACTACGATTATATGGAGAAGAGTGGCATCGAGGATGTCAGAGCCTATCTTCAGTCCTTCATCGACACCTACAACAAGACCGCCGTATCCTATAAGAAAATCGCCGTCTTAAAGGTTCGTACAGAGGATTTCCCAAAGAATACCCTACGCAAGATTATGCGCTTCCAGCTCGACACAACTATCGATTAATTGGAAAATTCTGCGCCTAGCGAGTGACTGTCACCAAGCTCGCCGTAGGTTGCTACGGCTTCGGGCTCCATTCACTCACTATGCATCACAATTTTCCTAATTAATACTTGACGGCAGATTTCTGCGCCTAGCGAGCGACTGTCACCAAACTCGCCGTATGTTACTACGGCTTCGGGCTCCATTCACTCACTATGCATCACAATTTTCCTAATTAATACTTGACGGCAGATTTCTGCGCCTAGCGAGCGACTGTCACCAAACTCGCCGTAGTGACGACGGATAAAAGTGTCTGCGGACAGTTTTATCCTAGGACAAGATTAAAATAAGGAGCAATTGAGCAAGGCTGTGCCATGCGTGGAGTGCGACTATATTTTAACGAGTTTTTTCTATTGCTTCGGGCTCCGGTCTTGTGTTATCAACTAAAAATCACCACATCAAACGGACACTGATAAGCGAACCAAGCCCCGACGAAAGTTGGGGCTTAACTTTTGCCAATCTTGCGCGACTGTCACTGAACTCGTGAGGGGATACTTCACTAACCAAAAGATTAACTTTGCTTGTCATTATGGGCATGCTTCACAAGACTTGGTGCGACGAAAGACGCTAGAATTTGCTGACGAAAGACTTGTTAGTTCGGCTCTCTTCGGCTATACCCAATCGTCTGCATATTGGTTGGGGGCTGAGTAGCTTGTATCCTTCTCGTAGTATGGAGCAACTTCGTGTGCCCTATATAATTTACCCTTTAGTGTTAGGCGACCCACCTCGGTTATGTACTCTAGGAGAAGTCTTTCCTCCTCTCGAAAGTTTGCGCGGAATATTAGTAGACGCTCTGCGTGTTTGGCTGGCGTTTTTCCGCAGATAATATAGTTCTTGTCAGCAAGCGAAGAAACCGCACGTAATACCGAGGTGCGCGACAAGCCTGTCATATCCGCTATATATTCCGCACTACCGCAGAAAACGCCACGGTAGTTATTATTCTCGCTGAATGAGTGAATTATCGAGTAGACTAATAGCTCGCTTCCGCGAAGACCAAGCACCTGGGTATAAACCTTTCGTATCGGATAGCCGTGGTACATGTGGTCCCACTTCATATTGAATTCTTCCGGTTTCTTCTTTGCCATTTTTGTTTTTCCTTTCTCCTTTATCGGCTAAGCCTTTTTGTCAAAACTATTGTAGCACAGAAGAAATTCTTTGTAAGTATAGTATCATTCTAAAGATTTTCAATAAATGAAACCTCGGTTTAGGCACAAGGCACAAAAACCTATATCAATTTGAAATCAAAATGAAAAGCAAGGTTATTAATTTAACAATCCACGCACAACATAAGGATGCAGATGGTATAGCCGAGGAGAGCCGAACTAACAAGTCTTTCGTCAGCAAATTCTAGCGTCTTTCGTCTTTGCTGTCTGTTCCCTCTATCCCCCAACGAAAACCAATAGGAGCGATTATCGCTTCCTTTTTATGATATTTACGATATTTATGATATTTATGATATTTATGATATTTCTTATTTTTATTATCTTTATTATCATTAGACCGCGAGGCATTTTGGTACGCTTTTTGAAAACTTTGGCAGGATTTTGGCACGCCTTTGGCACAACTTTGGCACAACTTTGTGCTACTGTTGTTATGGTTTTGCTACTCGCTCCTTTTTTGCTTGCCGCCTCGGTTTCTACACGCATAAAAATAAAAACGCACCTCTGCCGTGGTGACAAAAGTGCGCTTTGTATGCTATATGCTGTATATACTGTATATGCTTTGCTAAAATTTATATGGCTATTACCTTAGACCCTTTTCCCTTTTGACTTCCTCGACAAATTCGCCGATACGGCGAATTGCCTCCGTGATGTGCTCGGGGGAGTAGCAGTAGGAGGCGCGGACGAAGCCCTCGCCTGCCTCGCCAAAGGCGTTGCCGGGGATAACCGCAACCTTCTTCTCGTAGAGAAGTCTCTCGCAGAACTCGTCTGAGGTGAGACCTGTCGACTTAATGCAGGGGAATGAATAGAATGCACCGAGTGGCTCACGGCACTCGAGGCCAATGGAGTTGAAGCCGTCGACGATAATTCTGCGGCGTCTGTTATACTCCGCTTTCATTTCTGCAACCTCGTCGTCGCAGTCGTTAAGTGCTGTGATAGCCGCGCGCTGTGATATGGTGGGCGCACTCATTACTGCAAACTGGTGCACCTTAGCGGCAGGCATCATAAGCTGACGGGGCGCGCAGAGGTAGCCAAGACGCCAGCCCGTCATCGAGAATGTCTTGGAGAACGCGTTGACAATAAATGTCCTCTCATACATACCGTCGATGCTCGCCGCGCACACATGGTCTTCCTTGCCAAAGGAGTAGGAGGAGTAGACCTCATCAGAGATTACCACGATATCGGTGTCACGCAGCACCTCGGCAATAGCCACAAGGTCCTCGCGCTCCATAATCGCGCCTGTCGGGTTACAGGGGTAGGGGAGTATCAGTGCCTTGGTCTTATCGGTGATAGCTGCGCGCAATTCGTCGGGCATCAGTCTGAAGCGGTTTTCTGCCTTGGTATTGATTATTACCGGTATCGCACCTGCCATAGAGGTGATCGGCTCGTAGCAGACATACGACGGCTGGGGAATAATTACCTCGTCACCGGGGCAGCACACCGCACGAACCGCCATATCAATAGCCTCGCTACCGCCGATAGTAATGATTATCTCGTCCTCGGGATTGTACTCGGGGCCGAACTTACGCTTGACATACTTCGCCACCTCGCGACGGAGTTCGATTGTACCGCGGTTGTTGGTGTACTTTGTGTCACCGCGCTCAAGCGCGTCGATTGCCGCCTGCCTTACATTCATAGGCGTGAGATAGTCAGGCTCGCCAACGCCGAGCGAGATAACGTCGGTCATCTGGCTCGTTATGTCAAAATATCTGCGGATGCCTGACGGCTTGATAGCCACGGCAAGCGGATTTAAGACCTTTTCGTAATTAATCATTTTTCCTTAACCTTTCTTGTCACACTGCATAGGATGCACCGTGACGCCGGGATTTATAAATTCTGCCATTTTTTGTGGGACATCTGCCACGCCTAACACAAAAAAGAATTATTCAGAAAAGTACAAATAATTTGCCATTAAATCCCAAAATGTTTGGCAATTATCAATAATTCTTGTATTTCATTATAATATATATTGCACAACTTGTCAAGTATAAATTTTCCAAAAAGATTGACAAATATATAACTATACTATACAATGATAGTAAATGAATTTCAAGGAGCAGATTATGTATATTGCAGATATGCACTGTGACAGTCTGTCGCGCGTCACGGCGGATAGGGGGCTTCGCACAAGATATAATTTATCGGTAGATAACCCACAACTGCAACTTTTCGCGCACTACTCACCGCGAGGTATCGACACGCCAGAGGTGCGTCGAGCTAGGCTTATGCACGCGCTCGATATCTATATTTCCGAGTGCAAGAGACTGGATTTTGTTCCTGTATGCAACTGTCACGACCTGAATTTCGCGGTTCAGTGCGAGCTTAGCTCGGCTATATTCGCGGTTGAGGGCGGAGCAGGGCTTTTTGCCGACTCGCCTGAGCTAACTACGCTGTATCAGCTTGGTCTGCGCGTTCTCGGCATCGCCTGGGATACAAACGAGCTTGCTACCTCATCTTTCGACACCACGGGTGAGGGGCTTACAGAGGCGGGGCGCGCCCTCGTCACTCGCGCGAGCGAGATGGGCATTATCCTAGACCTATCGCATCTATCGGATCGGAGCGCGTATGAGGTGATGGACTTGACGCCATATCCGGTGATAGCCACTCACTCGAACTTCCGCGAGGTGTGCGACCACCCGAGATGCCTACCGCGTGACATAGCCTCGGCAATAGCGAAAAGGGGCGGCGTGATAGGTTTAAGCCTCTACCCACCGCATCTTTCGAGTGCTGCTGCGGTCAGGATAGATGACATTATGCGACATATCGACTACGCGCTAGAGCATTTTGGTGAGGATGTCATCGGCTTCGGCTTCGACATCGACGGCACAGACGGCGTCTACCCCGAGGGGCTATCCGAGAGGGATAGCATACACGATGCCGTCGTCGATATGCTCCTATCGCATTACAGCACCTCCACCGTGGAGAAAATCGTCGGCGGTAATGTCATAGAATTCTTTAAGAATAATTTGTAGAGCCGGCATAAAGGATAGGCGTAGTACTCCACACGACGGATAGCAAAGCTCCTAAATATTAAAAGAGCCGATACACGGGATTGGTTTTTCCCCGATGCGTCAGCTCTTTTTGTTTTTGAAAACTTGCGACCGCGTCGCTCCTATCGCGCTACTCTCCTAATATCAAATCATATCCGCCGCTGCCATATTGCAGGCACTTGTTAACTCGGCTGATGGTCGCGGTGCTCGCACCTGTAACGCGCGAGATTTCCATATAGTTTTTGCCCTCTTTTAGCATACTCGCAACCTCTAGCCTCTGCGAGATAGCCTCCATCTCCTTGATGGTGCAGACATCCTCGAAGAATGACCTGCACTCATCTATGGTCTTAAGCTTTAGAATAGCCTCAAACAAATTGTCATAAGCCTCAAATGAAAATTTTGCCATAATACCCCCATCGTCGGGTTGCCCCGGCTAAAATAAATTTGCCCTCACAATAAGGTGCATAAGTGGTCTTACGCTACCATTTTATCACGCTAAAGTGGTAAAGTCAACATTTTTCCGTAAATTTTTGTATAGTTTTTATGACTTTTTTCGCGAAAGTACGCCACTTGTTGACAATTTAGCTAGTATATGATAAAATATTCTAGAAGATTTGTGGGAAAATAAAGTAGGGATTAAAAATGAAAATAATTACTAGAATTTGCTTGATTATATTATCGGCACTTTGCTTGTGCGTGCTTCCGTCCTGTAAGAGGGATGAGGGCGTGCCGGAGGGGGGATTTACCCTGAAGGCGAGGATTACCGCCATCGGCGAGAAGATAGAGGTCGAGGTCTATGATAGCGACTACGCCTTTGGGCCATATTGGGTTATCACCGCCGACGCAACCACCTACGAGGACGTGGACGGCACAGCCATCGAGCGTGCAGATCTTACGGTCGGCGACAATGTCGAAATCACCTACGGCGGTCAGGTTATGCAGAGCTTTCCACCGCAGATTGTCGCGAGGTCAATTAGAGTTATAGAGTAGGGCATTGCTCCTACCATAAAGATGCACAGCCTGTATCACTGCGATATATCATTGGCGCGACACACGCTCTCTTCGGCTATAACAAATAGCGACCTGCTAAATAGCAGGTCGTTTTTTACATTTCTTCGCTTTTGGAGAAGAAATAATCATACTCACTCTCGATGCGCTGTCTGTCTATTCTCGACTGCCTATCTGCATAGCGCACGAATGTCGAGGCAGTGAACACCTTAGCACCGTACACCTCGTCACCCGTGAACGCTATCTGCACCGAGGTCTTTTCCTCTGTTACATAACTGACAGAGCCGGGAGATGGGCACATCAAAATCACACGCACAATCCTCTTTCCGGTTAGCTTCTCGCACTCCGGCACTTCAAGCGGTGGGAGCACAAGCACGCGCGAGGAGATATTAAGCCCCGAGGTTAGGGCAGGTGTGTTCTGTCCTGCCGCCTTACGATAGGAACGCATAGCTCCCTTCACCTGTGTGTAGACGCAGGAATATTCATCCGAGGCGAAATGCACATTCTTCACAACTCCGCCCCCTGAATATAGTCGTATTAGGTATACCGTGTCAAGTATTTCAACCCTTATGTCGTGATTTTTTGTAGTCATGAACATCGGTCGATAGGGGAATGAATGTAAACTAATCTTTGCACCGCACATCTTACTAAGCGAGAAAATGCGCAATAGCATAACCGTCCGCTTAAAGAAAAAAACGGTAAGGCGTGTTACGAGGTACAAGCCAAGGATAAACAGCAGTAAATCTACAATTCCTCTCATACGCCCTCCTAATCCACCGATGCGGTGAGCCAATTTGCGCGCCAGACGGCGAGCGTGTGCGGAATTACTGTGAGTCGCGCTATCACAGATGTGAGCGAGAGGGTTATCGCGCACTCCACGATACCCATATAGGGCATAAGCATATCAGCCGCCCAAAATGGAATGGCAAGTCCCATATCCAGATATTTCTCGGGTATGAAGTATGGCGGTATAGCGAAGATAAGCGGTATAATCGCGCATACAACAATGTCGGGGATAAGATATATCTGTGCCCAAATAGATAGCCCGCGGGGTAGAGTATAGAAGCCCTCGGTGTTTAGTATCAAGTGCTCAAACCGCTTATTATCAAGCCGCAGAGCGATATATCCGACTATGAAAATCGCGAGCGCGACACTCACTATTGTGAGCCACATTTTGACACGGGTATAGGCCTCCGCCTCGGAAATGGGGCTGTAAGACACAAAAACGGTGGGGAAGTAGTACGAAAGGTAGTCGTAGACTATATCGGGTATGTAGCGCGTCACATAGGTCGCAATATACCCTGCTATGAACAGTAGAAAATACACCGCGCTAGGTGTAATATATTTTCTGACAAAGGTCATTGGCAGCCCCCCCTCCTTATAATCTCCGGTTTTATTATACCCGACATCGCGCCGCCTGTCAATACTGCGCGCCCACACAAAATAAATAAAATCTATAAATTCTATTGATTTATCTAGTAAAATATGGTATCATATACCTACAAAGGGGTGATTATCATAATTAACTTAAAGCTTTTACGCGAGAATGGTGATGTTAAGTTTAAGGCATATGGCATCGACATCGACGAGACCTTCCACGGTGAGTATGAGGAGGGTGACAAGTTCCGTGTCGAGCTGTGCGACGGAGAGTTCGTGAAGCTGAAGCTTGACTCAACCCTCGCGGAATCAATTGTATATGTACCTGACGGTATATTCGAGTACACCGTACCCTTCGATAAGGAGAGAAAGGCGGGTTACCATCCGGATGCCTTCGCCGGCGACTGTCACAGGATTGTCGTGTCCGAGCCTTGCGAGGCGGAGATATACGGTGAGCGACTAATCTCGCTCAACTCACACGATAGGCACAATGTGCCTAAGTATTTCCCCCACGCCGTGGCGAACTTCGTCACCCGTGAGGACCCGAGCTTCTTTGAGCGTAACGCTATTGACGGAGTTATTGACAACTCATCTCACGGCGTATTCCCCTATCACTCTTGGGGTGGCGGTCTTAGAGAGGATCTCGAGTTTGAGGTAAAGTTTGGCGGGGAGGTGCTTGTCACAGGTGTGACGCTCTTCTTGCGCGCGGACTTCCCGCACGATACATATTGGAAGGAGCTGGACGTCGAGTTCTCTGACGGCACAAAGGTGCGCGCTAACCTGGTAGGCACAGCCGAGGGACAGAGGGTCGAGTTTGAGCCTAAGACTACCGAGTGGGTGAAGCTCGCAGGCTTCTTACAGCAGAGGGTAGAGGGAGATAAGCTTTCCTTCGCCGCACTGACACAGATTGAAATTTACGGTAACTATATTAAAAAGGAGAATGAGGGAATGGAAGTAAGAGACGCTGCTAATGCAAAGGACGTCAAGTATTACACAACAGACAGACTAAGAGAGGAGTTCCACATCGGCAACCTCTTCACAAAGGATAATATAAGAATGGTATATAGCCATATCGACAGAATTATCGTTATCGGTATGATGCCGGTTAAGGCCGTGCTTAGACTTCAGGCAGGTAAGGAGCTGGCTGCGGATTACTTCTTACAGCGTCGTGAGCTTGGCTGTATTAATATCGGTGGCAAGGGTATCATCACAATTGACGGTGTTGAGTATGAAATGAACCCCCGTGACGGTATCTATGTAGGTATGGGTAACAGGGAGCTTACATTTAAGTCGGTTGATGAGACCAACCCTGCGAAGTTCTATATGTGCTCCTGCCCCGCACACACCTCCTACCCGATTGTTAAAATCGACATCACTAAGGCGCGCAAGGTTCCCTGTGGCTCGGTAGAGGATTGTAACCTTAGAGTTATCAATCAGTACATACACCCCGAGGTTATGCAGTCCTGTCAGCTCGCTATGGGGCTTACCCAGCTTGAGGTTGGTTCTAACTGGAACACTATGCCCAGCCACACCCACGACAGGCGTATGGAGGTATATCTCTACCTCGATATGGGCAGAAATGACGCGGTATTCCATATGATGGGTGAGCCTAAGGAGACGAGGCACATCGTTATGCACAATGAGGAGGCGGTTATCTCGCCCTCTTGGTCGATACATTCCGGTGTCGGCACCAAGAACTACTCGTTCATCTGGGCTATGTGCGGTGAGAACCAGGAGTTCACTGATATGGATCACATCGAAACCAAAGAACTAAGATAATTAAATATTTTTACATAAGGAGAAGAAAAATGGCTTACACAGATAATTTCAGCCTTGAGGGCAAGATCGCCCTTATCACAGGCGCTTCCTACGGTATCGGCTACGCTATCGCTAAGGGTATGGCAAGAGCAGGTGCTACCATCGTTTTCAACGATCTTAAGCAGGAGTTCGTAGACAGAGGCCTTGCTGCATACGAGGCAGACGGTATTAAGGCATACGGTTATGTATGCGATGTTACCGACGAGGCTGCTGTTACCGCTATGGTTGCTAAGATTAAGGAGGATGTCGGCGTTATTGATATCCTTGTAAACAACGCTGGTATCATTATGAGAATACCTATGATCGAGATGGAGGCTGCCCAGTTTAGAAAGGTTATTGATGTTGACCTCAACGCTCCTTTCATCGTGTCTAAGGCAGTTATCCCCGGTATGATTGAGAAGGGCGCAGGTAAGATTATCAACATCTGCTCGATGATGTCCGAGTTCGGCCGTGAGACCGTTTCCGCATACGCATCTGCTAAGGGTGGCCTTAAGATGCTCACCAGAAATATCGCTTCCGAGTACGGTATGTATAACATCCAGTGTAACGCTATCGGCCCCGGCTACATAGCTACACCTCAGACAGCACCCCTCCGTGAGCCACAGCCCGACGGCTCGAAGCACCCCTTCGATACATTCATCACCGAGACCAAGACACCCGCAGGTCGCTGGGGCGATCCCGAGGATCTCGCAGGTCCCGCGGTATTCCTCGCATCCGAGGCATCTAACTTTGTAAATGGTCAGATCCTCTATGTGGATGGTGGTATTCAGGCATACTTCGGCAAACAGCCCTAATTTTGATGGGCATCTTTTGGTGACAATTCCCGTTCGCGCCCAAGCTCGCCGTATGAGAATACGACTTCGGGGCGTGAGCGGAAATTCTCCCACAAAACCTGCTCCCTCAAAATAGGGTGTGGGCATCTTTTGGTGACAATTCCCGTTCGCGCCCAAGCTCGCCGTACACTTGTACGACTTCGGGGCGTGAGCGGAAATTCTCCCACAAAACCTGATCCATCAAAATAGGCGTGGGCATCTTTTGGTGTTAATCTCCGTTTGTGACCAGGCTCGCTGTATGAGAATACGACTTCGGGGCGTGAGCGGAAATTCTCCCGCAAAACCTGCTCCCTCAAAATAGGGGGGCATATTTTGACGATTTACACCCA
>JAZOPN010000048.1:0-2293 GCA_045655565.1 Eubacteriales bacterium
ACCTCTTCCCATTCCGAACAGAGAAGTTAAGCTCACTCACGCCGATGGTACTGCCTATTTAGGTGGGAGAGTAGGTAGCCGCCTCTTCAAGAGGAGAATGATGAAAATCGTTCTCCTCTTTCTTTTTTATATGAGTTTCTAGTACGCTTTACTTATGTGGCACCTGGGCTGTACGGCAAGTACTATCCCAGGTGCCACATTTCGTTGCATCGCACTATAATTCTCATATAAAAAAGAAAGAGTATGAGAACGAGTCATTCTCACTCTTGAAGAGGAAGGCTACCTAAATCCTTTTCCTTATGTAGCAGTATTATTGGTATGGGGTGAGCTTAACTGCTCTGTGAAACAGAGGACGGTTGTGCAAGCCGAATGCAGAGGGGATAAAATTATACCTTATATATAATATATATGAGTTTATCACCTATGCTAAGGCGCCGCCAACCGAAGCCGAGAATAGATTGCCTTTCGGCAATCCTCGGCAAGTTAAGCGAACTGAAAAGGGAGTTTAGCCTTGTATTTGATGGTCAAACAAGAACCGCAACCCAGTGGATTGCGGAATGTATCGTGTAATAAATCAAACATACACTATTGCTTGCTTTTCCGATTTAGGTATCTGATTATCGTAATTATTAGACAGCAAAATAGTATTAGTGGAATTAGTCCAAAGAGTATGATAAGTAATATCTCAGCTGTGGCAAGGGCATCAATATATAGATTTACCATAGTTATAAGGTTTTAAGTTTTGTTATCACAAATATAATAATTCTCTTTTATAAAACCAAAACCCTCCGAGCATACTCGGAGGAATGTGTGCAGAAAAACGGAGCCTGTCTAACAAAAAACTTGTTAGACAGGCTCTTACAAAGTAGTAGGCACCATTATAAAGATAATAAATAATCAATGTATCTAGAGTCTTTCAATTCCGAATAGCACCAATGTGGAACATTGAACTTAAAGTCGGAGTTGCGCTTTATAGTATCCAATATATCAGGGAAGGAAGGATGATGCCATATTCCCATCAGCGAGCTATCATAATTTTTCCATCTTATTTTTACACTATTAACAGCATCCTTACTCACCTCTGAAAGATAGTATCCATCAACATACTCTCTTTCTGAATAATATTCTTTCAACTCTGCAACGGGATCTTCTGGCATCAGGCGGGTTTTAACAAGAAATACATCAGTTCTACCTTCTGCTCGTTTCATACACAACACCTCCATATTCATAAGACTAATTAGTTGTTATCAATTCTTCGTAGCGTCAAGCACGCCGCGGAGGTAGCCGATGGATTCGGCGACGCCGCCGTGAGGATCGTTGCCGTTCTTCTCGAATTCGAGCGATACAACACCGTCGTACTTAATCTTGCGGAGCACCTTCACTACGGGCTTGAAGTCAATCACGCCACGTCCCATCTCCCAGGTGCCGCCCTTCTTCGATGCCTCAGTCTCATCCTTGATGTGGATGTCGTAGAGCCACGCGCGGTACTTCTTGATGTCCTTCACAATATCCTCGCCCATACGCACCGAGTGTCCCAGATCCATACAGCAACCTACGCCCCACGCAGGGTTGTGGTAGATTTCCGCCACTTTCTGGATGTTGGGGAATGGAGCGCCGTCGGGTCCGTGGGTGTGGATAGCCATACGGATGCCTGTCTCCTTCACCTTCGCCACGACATATTCGGTAAGCTCATAGTTAGGAACACCGATAAACATCTCGGCACCATAACGCTTCGCATAGGCAAAGGCACGATCCACCTCCGCCTCGCTTTTCATATAGATAGGACCCAGGATATAAGGCTCAACGCCATAGCTGCGGCACTTCGCCTTAAATGCCTCCATCTGCTCCACAGTGGAGTTCAGCGGCAGCCACCAATCTTTCACCGAAAGATATTTTACATCCATACTCTTCAGGTAGGCGAGGGTCTTGTCGATGTCGAAACTGCGATATGTGAAGCCCGCCACGCCAATCTTGAAATCCTCCGAGCCACGCTTGCCCTCAACGAGCTGTGCCTTGGCTGGTTGTGTCATAGCCAATGCTACGGCAACGATGCAAATAGAAAGAAGCCTCTTCATAGTAGTCAAAAATTTTATTCCATCTTATAATGTTTAGCCAAACCGCCCTCGGCAGTCTCTCGGTAGAGGCTTGGGAGGTTGTGACCTGTCTCCTTCATCACCGCAACTACACGGTCGAAGTTCACGCGGTGCTTACCATCGGAGAGGATGGCGAATGTTGCCGAGTCGATAGCACGAGCCGCCGCCACAGCGTTACGCTCGATGCAAGGTATCTGCAC
>JAZOPN010000049.1:0-8358 GCA_045655565.1 Eubacteriales bacterium
AGCTTCCAGATGCGTGTGTTCTTGATTATCAGCCAACGATTTCTGCTCTAAATCAAGCTAGCCCCGAAAGACGCTTCGCACTAAGAATTCAGCATCTATATTCAATATCTGCAAAAAGTCTTCATTTCGCTGAATTCTTAATGACTCAGCACCTTTTAGTTGACAATAGTCAAAAGTTATGCTAAAATATACTCAATAATACCAGAGGTGTAATATATGAAATTTGAAGAAATCTATGTTAATTCTACTATTGATGGCAGTACCGAACCATCGCTGTTTGCAAAATCCGACATTGAGGGGAAGCGTCCGCTTCTCGTCTTCCTTCATACATGGAGCCGTAACAGAACGAACCAGCGCGGTCGTCTTTCTTACGCTGAGGCAAAGGGATTTCATCTTCTCCTGCCTGAGTTCCGTGGACCCAACCTTGATACTAATCCTCGCTGCAAGGATGCATGTGGCTCGCCTTTAGCTAAGCAGGACATCAAGGATGCGATAGATTATTGTATAGCAAATTACGATGTCGACAAAGACAATATATTCATCGCAGGAATGTCTGGTGGAGGTCATATGGCATTGCTTATGGCTGGATATTGTCCTGAGTTATTCCGTTCTGTTACAGCATTTGTGCCGGTCACCGATGTTAATGGATTTGCGAAAGCTAATGCGCACTACGCAAACCACGCAGACGCCTGCTGTGGCACAGAGGAGCAGATGTATTTACGCTCACCCATTGCCTATTATGATAGTATAGCACGTGCAAATGTGAAAATATTTGCCGGTAAATATGATAAGGTTGTTCCGTTTAGACAGAGCCTCGACTTCTATAATGAGATGCTTACCCGTCATCCCGATGCTAAAATCTATCTGGATATATTCGATGGGGGACACGAGTATATCGAAAAGCTTGCAGATGAGTGGATTATATCACAGTATACAGGGGAGAAAGGTATAGAAGTAACAGGATAATGGGAGCAAAGTTTTATACACTGGTTAGAATAGAGGGCGAATACGCCTACATACGCGAGGATAACTCTAACGAGGACATCTTCATTGCTATGGCACTTTTACCCCTCGGTGTCGATATTGGTACTCGCCTTAAATACGAAGATTTAGTGTTTGAGGTAGTAGAAAAAAGACTGTCACACGCGTGACAGTCTTTTTTCTACTACCTGTCGGGATTACATACCTTGCAGGCATCATATCCCGCTTCATTAAGGTCGCTTATCGTTCCGACATATTCCTCTGTGTTTTTCGAGCTTGTTGCGTATGTACAGGTCGTTTTGTGATAATTGCCGGTGCTTGTGTTAACTATGAAGGTCTTGATTTCCTCGTTACCGGCATCCTCGTCGGGCGTATCTGCAACCTCTCCGCCGGGCAGTGTAATATCATCCTCGGGGAAGGGAATACCGTCATCGAGCTTCGCCGTACCGTCTGCATAGTTTATCCTAATACCGGGCTGATTGTTATAGACATATACACAGAACTGTACGCCCTCGCCAGAATCCTCGACAGAATATGCCTCCATCAGTACACCACGCGCTACGGGCTCAGTTCCGTTATAGATTGGCGTTACTCTATACATCACATGACCGCCAACTTCCTTTAGATGGTCGGCAACCATATTTTCGAAGGGAAGCATACCGTCGACATTCATAAACCTTGTGCCGGTGATAAGGTTTTGCCTGTTTGCATTCTCTCCGGTTAGCTGAAAGCCGATAAGATGACAGCGATTGTATAGATACTTGCCGTCAACAATATCGAACTTTATCGTCTGCCAGCCGGATGGCTTAACCGAACCGATGCTACCACGCTCCTCGGTCGGCATAAGAGAGCGGTCAATGCAGGCTATAGTGACACCGCATCTGCCGAGATTGTCCAAATCCGAATAGCGCTCATACGCACTTGTGACTATTTCATCTTCGGTGAAAAATGGAACGCCATCATTTATTATTACATACGGATAACCGTTAAATTCAGGCACATCATCAAGGTCGACTACCGACGCCGGCCACTGCTCCCCGAGGAAGCGGTTATACAAATCGAGAAGTACATCACAGGATGATAGCGCAAGGCTAAGAATTAAAATCAGTGCGATTATTGATAACAGTTTGATTGATTTTTTCATTATTATCTCACTTTCTTTCAAGTATAACCTTGCTTATTTTCCCGTGTGACGAGCCGACAAACTCGCTCTCGGAAATAACCTTAAAATCATCGAAGCGAATATCTATCTTCTTGTCTGATGGATACACCCTGTTCCATTTATACATTATAATCCTGTCGATATGTGGTAGAGCTTCGGATAGTGGTAGATTTTCAATAAAAGAGACAGCACCATCCGGCGTATCGGTGAGTGGGTTATCAACAACTCTATACCTACCACCGTACGGGGCAAATAAAACCGAAGAAAAATCGCTTATGTATATCTCGCCATCAGTACTCTTTACTAAATCCTCTATTAACACCCTATCACGGCTCTGCCTTTTGCCGAGAAAGGTCATTCCACCCTTATTATCGAGGCATATTGCAACAGTAATCTTTCTCAAATTTTCTCCCCCCTTATATAAATATTATAAACGAAAATGCTATCTAAATCAATATGGGAGGAGCAAAAAATCCAACATATAAATCTTCGTTAAATCTTAGTAATGCGCTCGCGAATATTATTGACAAAATACGATAAATATTGTATAATATACATAATAAAAAACACAAGAAATACAGGAGTTTTTCAAAATGAGAGATTATGCACTTCTGCGTGAGCTTGATCCCGAGGTTTATTCTGCTGTTGCAAACGAGACAGCAAGACAGAGAAACAAGATTGAGCTTATTGCATCCGAGAACTTTGTTTCCGAAACTGTAATGGAGGCAAATGGTACAACCCTTACTAATAAATATGCCGAGGGCTATCCCTCTAAGAGATATTATGGCGGCTGTGAGCATGTAGATGTAGTTGAGACCATCGCTATCGAGAGAGCCAAGGAGCTATTTGGTGCTGAGTATGCTAATGTTCAGCCTCACTCTGGCGCACAGGCAAATATGGCTGTATTCTTCGCGCTCCTTACCCCCGGTGACACCGTTCTTTCTATGAACCTTGCACACGGTGGACACCTCAGCCACGGCTCACCCGTAAATATGTCGGGTAAGTATTGGAATATCGTTCCATATGGTGTATCTGCTGAGGACGAGACTATCGACTATGATGAGGTTAGGCGCATTGCTCTTGAGTGCAAGCCTAAACTAATTCTTGCAGGCGCCTCTGCATATCCTCGTGTTATCGACTTTGAGAGATTTTCCGCTATTGCCAAGGAGGTTGGTGCATATCTTATGGTAGATATGGCGCATATCGCAGGACTTGTCGCAGCCGGGCTTCATCCATCGCCGGTACCCTATGCAGATGTAACTACCACCACAACGCACAAGACCCTGCGCGGTCCTCGTGGCGGACTTATCCTCACCAACAATGAGGAAATCGCTAAACTTATAAACAAGGCTATCTTCCCCGGCATCCAGGGCGGCCCTCTTATGCACACCATCACCGCTAAGGCGGTTTGCTTCGGTGAGGCACTTCGTCCCGAGTTCCGTGAGTATGCCGAGCGCATTATTGCCAACGCCAAGGCTCTCGCCGAGGGACTTGTTGCCGAGGGCTTCCGCCTCGTTTCCGGTGGCACAGATAACCACCTTATGCTCGTCGACCTCACCGGTATGAAGGTTTCGACAGGTAAGGAGGCAGAACACCTACTCGACGAGGTTGGCATCACCTGTAACAAGAACGCCATCCCCTACGATACACAGAAGCCTTTTGTAACCAGTGGTATCCGCCTTGGCACCGCCGCCGTTACCACCCGTGGCTTTATGCCCGAGGATCTTAGAGAGGTAGCAAAGCTCATCGGGATGACCCTGAAGGACTTCGAGGCTAATCGCGATGAGGTTATCGCTCGCGTTGCGGCACTTTGCACTAAGTATCCCCTCTACGAATAAAATAATGCAAAAGGGGTTAAGAATATGAAATTCGGTTTACCCACCCTCGTCGAGTGCCGAGATATATATGCTTGCGCCGACCTAGCAGAGCGTCTTTCTCTTGACTTTATAGAGATTAATATGAGTTTTCCACAGTATCAGGTGCGCGCACTTGATGTGGTAGCACTTCGCCGTCTTATGTCGGAAAAGAGAATTTTCTATACCATCCACGCCGATGAGCAGATGAACCCATTTGACTTTAACGAGGATGTGTCGCGTTGTTACTTCAACATTATGCGTGAGTATATTCGCTTTGCTATGAGCCTCGACATTCCTGTTATCAATATGCACCTTTTGAAAGGCGTATATGTCACCCTGCCGGGCAAAGTAATTCTTCTTACCGATGTATACCGCGAGGAATATCTTAATAGAGTTCGCGAGTTTATAAAAATGTGCGAGGAGGAAATCGGGGCATCACCTCTTAAGATTGCTATTGAGAATGTGGATGCTAACCCATTCACCACTTCTCAGCTTGAGGCGCTGCCGCTATTTATGGAGAGTGATGTATTTGCCCTTACTCTTGATATCGGCCACGATACCTGCCTCTCTCACGCGGATAGGGGAGTGTTCGATAAATATCCGGATAAACTAGTACATCTCCACCTACACGATAGCAATGGTAAGAGTGCGCATTTGCCCCTTGGCACAGCCGAAGTTGACGTCGCGGCTACAACCAAGCTTCTTCCAAAAGATAATACCTGTCTTATCGAGGTTAAGACCATCGAGGGTTTAGTCACCAGTGTTCAGTATCTTAGAGATAAAGGCATTATGCCTAAGGAGGATATATGACAAATAAGGAAAGATTTATAGAGATTTATAAGTCATCAATAAAGAGAGAGGGAGCAGATAAACTTCTTGAATATCTTCTTTCCTCTGATTTCTTTGTAGCACCTGCCAGCGCGAGGTTTCACTCATCTTATGAGGGGGGGCTTCTCGACCACTCGCTTAATGTATATGATAGACTGGTTTCCTATCTTGGCTCCGACCACTTTAAGTCACTCGGCAAGGAAGAGTATTCCGCTGAGACAATAGCCATCGTGTCACTTCTTCACGACTTGTGTAAGGTAGGTATTTACAAGAAAGGGTATAGAAACGCCAAGGACGAGAAAGGTAATTGGCAGAGGGTAGAGACCTATGAGTATGATGATCAGCTCCCATACGGACACGGTGAGAAGAGCGTTTATATCATCTCGGGCTTTATGCGTCTTACCCGAGAGGAAGCCTTTGCTATAAGATTCCATATGGGCTACTCATCTGAGTATGAAGACCCCCGTAATGTCGGTGCTTCTTTCGAGAAGTTCCCGCTTGCATTCGCCGTATCTGTTGCCGATAGCGAGGCAACCTATTATATGGAAGCGGATAAAAAGAAAAAGTAACTAAAAGGGTATCGCCACATCGCGATACCCTTTTAATAAACCCTACTATATTATAAATGCGTGATACCCAAACGAGTATCACGCACTCTTTATTGATTAAACATCAAATCTTTCGCGAGCCACATAAGATGTGTGAAGGATCTCATGAGCCTTGTGGCAACCCCAAACACCACCGAAGAACTTGTCATAAACCTCAGTAACGACAGGGTTCTTGTGCGACTTACGAACGGTCATAGCCTCATCCTGTGCGTAGAGAGCCTTGGATCTCTCGCCAACGAGGTCTACGGTGTCGCGTACATACTGAGGATGTATAGGCTGACCACCGCCGTTTACACAACCGCCGGGACAACCCATGATCTCAACGAACTGCCAATCAGCCTCACCGGAAGCGATCTTGTCCATTATAATCTTAGCGTTTGCAGCACCGGAAGCAACAGCAACCTTAACCTCAAGGCCTGCAATATTATATGTAGCTTCCTTAATACCGTCAGTACCGCGAACCTCCTCAAATACGAGCCTGTCGTTGTCCTTGCCGGTAAGAACATCGTTAGCAGTTCTAAGAGCAGCCTCCATAACACCACCGGTAGCGCCGAAGATAACTGCAGCACCGGTATCTGTGCCAAGAGGAGTATCGAACTCCTCGTCAGGAAGAGCAGTGAACTTAATACCAGCTCGGCTGATCATTCTAGCAAGCTCACGAGTGGTAAGAGATACATCAACATCGGGAATACCTGCACCTGCTGCGCACTCATCATCGCGAGTGATCTCAAACTTCTTAGCGGTACAAGGCATAATAGAAACTACGAAAATATCCTCGGGCTTGTATCCCATCTTCTCAGCCCAGTATGTCTTGATGAGTGCGCCACCCATCTGCTGAGGAGACTTACAAGAGGAGAGATGACCGATGTAATCGGGATAGTAGTATTCGCAGAACTTAACCCAACCGGGCGAGCAGGAGGTGATAAGAGGAAGCTTTCCGCCATTCTTAATACGCTCGATAAGCTCGGTAGCCTCTTCAACGATAGTGAAATCGGCAGCAGTGTTGGTGTCGAATACGCGCTCGAAGCCGAGACGGCGAAGAGCAGCAACCATCTTGCCCTCAACATTTGTTCCGATAGGCATATCGAAGCACTCACCGAGGGTAGCGCGGATAGCAGGAGCAGTCTCAACAACCACGTGCTTGGTAGGATCAGCAAGAGCAGCCCATACCTTAGCGGTGTCATCGCGCTCAACCAGCGCACCGGTAGGACATACTACTGTACACTGACCGCAGGAGATACAGGATGTCTCGGAGAGCGGCTTATCAAAGGGCTGACCGATACAGGTATCAATACCACGGTTATTTGCACCGATTACAGATACATACTGCTCGTTACAAGCAGCTACACATCTACGGCAAAGAATACACTTATTGTTGTCTCTTACGAGGTGAGGTACAGAGAGGTCAAGCTCATATGTGGGCTTGAAGCCATCGAATGCACCGGAATCTACACCATACTCGAGGCAGAGCTTCTGAAGCTCGCAGTTGGTAGAACGAACGCAGGACAGACAATTCTTGTCGTGAGTAGAGAGGATAAGCTCAAGAGTGGTTCTTCTTGCCTCGCGAACCTTGGGGGTGTTTGTGCTGATCTCCATACCGTCGGTAACTGGATATACACACGCGGTAACAAGACCTCTTGCACCGGTAGCCTCAACAACGCAGATAAGGCAGGCACCGATCTCGTTCTTTTCCTTCATATAGCAGAGGGTGGGGATCTCCACGCCTGCTGCTCTTGCCGCCTCAAGAATGGTAGCACCCTTGGGCACGCTTACGGCAATGCCGTTTACTTTTACATTTAACATATCCATATTTGGCACTCCTTTGGGTTACTTCTTCGAGATAGCACCGAACTTACAACCAGCCATACAAGCACCGCACTTGATACACTTAGCGGTGTCTATTGCATAAGAGGGAAGCTTGTGTCCGGGAGCAATATAATCGGTTTTAGCAATAGCATCAACAGGGCAGTTCCTAGCGCACTTACCACAGCCGATACACTTGTCAGCATCAATAGAGAAGGAAAGCAGGCTCTTACACACACCTGCAGGGCAGGTCTTGTCCACAACGTGAGCGATATACTCATCGCGGAAGAACTTGAGTGTTGCAAGAACAGGGTTAGGAGCAGTCTGACCAAGACCACAGAGAGAATTCTGCTTGATGTAGTTGCAGAGCTCCTCGAGTCTGTCGATGTCCTCAAGAGTACCCTTACCATCAGTAATCTTCTCGAGTATCTCTAACAGTCTTCTTGTACCTACACGGCAGGGTGTGCACTTACCGCAGGACTCATCAACGGTGAACTCAAGGAAGAACTTAGCCATATCAACCATACAGGTGTCCTCATCCATTACGATAAGACCACCCGAACCCATCATACAACCGATAGAAACGAGGTTATCGTAGTCAACCTCGGTGTTTATGAGGCTCGCAGGGATACATCCACCGGAAGGACCGCCGGTCTGTGCGGCCTTGAACTTCTTGCCACCGGGGATACCGCCACCGATCTCGTAGATGATCTCGTGAAGAGTAGTACCCATAGGTATCTCAACAAGTCCGGTGTGCTCAATCTTACCACCGAGAGCGAATACCTTAGTACCCTTAGATCTCTCTGTACCCATAGATGCAAACCACTCAGCACCGTTAAGAATGATCTGAGGAATATTTGCAAAGGTCTCAACATTGTTCTCAACTGTGGGAGAACCATATAGACCCTTAACTGCAGGATACGGAGGACGAGGACGAGGCTCACCGCGGTTACCCTCAATAGAGGTCATGAGCGCGGTTTCCTCACCACATACGAAAGCACCTGCACCGAGTCTGATTTCCATATCGAAATCGAAGCCCGAGCCGAAGAGGTTCTTACCAAGCACGCCTGCTGCGCGAGCATCCTCGATAGCCTTTTCCAGTCTGTTTACCGCAATGGGG
>JAZOPN010000050.1:0-30064 GCA_045655565.1 Eubacteriales bacterium
TCCTCAACTCTGGGAAGACCCTGAGTAATATCCGAACCTGCGACACCACCGGTGTGGAAGGTTCTCATCGTCAGCTGTGTACCGGGCTCACCGATGGACTGAGCGGCAATAACACCAACAGCCTCGCCGATAGAAACGGGAGTGCCGTGTGCAAGGTCTGCACCGTAGCAATGAACACAAACGCCGCGCTTTGCAAGACAGCGGAGAATGGTTCTGACCTCTACCTGCTCGATGCCTGCGGCTATAATAGCCTTAGCATCGTCCTCGGATATCATGGTATTTGCGGGAACTATAAGCTCACCGGTCTCCTCGTTTACAACGTCGTCAACGGTGTAACGTCCTACAAGACGGTCGAAGAGCTTCTCTACCGCAACCTGACCCGATATGATATCGGACACGACGATACCGCTGGTAGCGCCGCAATCCTCCTCGCGAACGATTATATCCTGCGAAACGTCTACGAGACGGCGGGTAAGATAACCCGAGTCCGCGGTACGAAGCGCGGTATCCGACAGTGACTTACGCGAACCCTTAGCACCCATAAAGTACTCAAGCATTGTAAGTCCCTCACGGAAGTTAGACTTAATCGGGATCTCGATAGTCTTACCACTTGTCGCGAACATAAGACCACGCATACCTGCGAGCTGACGCATCTGCTTTGTCGAGCCACGCGCTCCCGAGGTAGCAATCATATTAAGCGAGTTGTAAGCATCGAGGTTCTTAATAAGCGCATCGGTAACAGCATCTGTGGTCTTCTCCCACACATCTATAACCTGCTTATATCTCTCCTCGTCGGAAAGCTCACCCCACATAAAGCGTTCTGTAATCTCATCAACCTTAGCGGTTGCCTCATCAAGAAGCTGCTTCTTCTCGGGGGGGATTGTCATATCGTAAACCGAGATAGAGAGCGAGGATCTTGTGGAATACTTGTAGCCCATAGCCTTTATGTTATCAAGAACAGCAGCAGCCTCTGCGAAGCCGTGGATCTTAATGGTACGGTCTACAATCTCCTTAAGCTTCTTCGATGTGGTAGCGAAATCTACCTCAAGCGAGAAGGGATCCTTAGTTCTATCTACATAGCCGAGATCCTGGGGAATCTTAGAGTTGAATATAAGTCTACCGTAGGTAGCGTCGATGATCTTCGACTGCTCTACACCGTCGACAACCTTAGTCACGCGCACCTTGATAGCTGCGTGAATACCAAGCTCCTTATTCTCATACGCCATCTCAACCTCGTTGAAATCGCGGAATACCTTGCCCTCACCCTTTTCGCCGGAACGAGCGATAGTGAGATAGTAAGAACCGAGAACCATATCCTGAGACGGTACGGTAACGGCCTTACCTGAAACCGGCTTTAGGAGGTTGTTAGCCGAGAGCATAAGGAACCTAGCCTCTGCCTGTGCCTCTGCGGAAATCGGAACGTGTACCGGCATCTGGTCACCGTCGAAGTCGGCGTTGAACGCGGTACATACAAGGGGATGAAGCTTGATTGCTCTACCCTCTACGAGCACCGGCTCGAATGCCTGTATAGAAAGACGGTGAAGTGTAGGCGCACGGTTTAGGAGAACGGGGTGCTCCTTGATAACATACTCAAGTGCGTCCCATACCTCGGGAGCAATTGCTCTATCTGCCTTCTTCTTAGCATCCTTGATGGAGTTAGCCTTCTGTGTCTCGATAAGCCTTTTCATTACAAAGGGCTTAAATAGCTCAAGAGCCATCTCCTTAGGTAGACCGCACTGATATATTCTAAGCTCGGGACCAACGACGATAACCGAACGACCGGAATAGTCAACACGCTTACCGAGCAGGTTCTGACGGAAGCGTCCCTGCTTACCGCGAAGTCTCTCAGAGAGCGACTTGAGGGGCTTGTTAGACGCACCTGTGATGGGCTTCTTCTTCTTAGCGTTGTCTATAAGAGCATCAACGAACTCCTGGAGCATTCTCTTCTCGTTACGAATAACGATATCCGGCGCACCAATCTCGATGAAGTGCTTAAGACGGTTGTTTCTTGTGATAACTCTACGATATAGCTCGTTGTAGTCCGAAGCGGCAAATCTACCACCGTCAAGCTGTACCATAGGACGGATGTCCGCAGGAAGAACGGGGAGAACCTCGAGTATCATCCACTCGGGGCGGTTGCCCGAACGACGGAATGCCTCAACTACCTCAAGACGCTTGATAATCTTAGTCTTCTTCTGACCGGAAGCATTCTCAAGCTTCTCGCGAAGCTCCTTAGCCAGCTCCTCAAGGTCGATAGCGGCAAGAAGCTCACGAATAGCCTCCGCACCCATACCTGCCTTGAAGTCGTCACCATACTTTTCTCTCGCGCTCTGATACTCCGCATCGGTGAGAAGCTGTCTTATTTCAAGGGGCGTCGAGCCGGGCTCAACAACGATGTATCTCTGGAAGTAAAGCACGCGCTCAAGAAGACGGGGGGTGATGTCGAGCATCAGACCAATTCTCGAGGGAAGCGCCTTAAAGTACCAGATATGCGATACAGGACAGGCAAGCTCGATGTGACCCATACGCTCGCGGCGAACCTTTTTAGTGGTTACCTCGACACCGCACTTCTCACATATCTTACCCTTGAAGCGAACTCTCTTATACTTACCGCAGTGACACTCCCAATCCTTGGTTGGACCAAAAATTCTCTCGCAGAAAAGACCGTCAGTCTCTGCCTTGAGTGTACGGTAATTGATTGTCTCGGGCTTTGTAACCTCACCGTGTGACCAGGAACGGATCATATCGGGAGATGCAAGACCGATCTTAATAGAATCGAATGTTTTTCTTTCCATTTAATCTATATACGACGCCCGCGTGGGGTGTCTTTTCCCTTCTTATTTTAATCTAGGTGGAGATATACGGTGGGAGAGGGGACTAAACCTCCTCATCCTCACCCTCGACAGACTCCTCAATAGCCTTCATCTCTGCTTCCTCAGCGAAGATGTCGTCTATCGCGGCCTCTTCCTCGTCAAAGTCCTCGTCGTCTATGTCGATATCAACATCCTCGAGATCCTCATCAATATCCTCATCGCCCTCTTCCTTATCCTCTGCTACCTCGTTATCCGAGATGGGACGATCGGGGTAGAAGTTGCCTGCGTACTGGGGGGTATCATCATCGTAAAGACCCGAGATGTCAACCTCCTCGCCTGCCTCGTCATAGATACGAATATCAAGACAGAGAGCCTGAAGCTCCTTAACGAGTACCTTAAAGGACTCGGGAACGCCGGGAGTAGGAATATTCTGACCCTTGACGATAGCCTCATAGGTCTTGGTACGACCTGTGATGTCGTCCGACTTAACAGTCAGGATCTCCTGGAGTGTATATGCTGCACCATACGCCTCAAGTGCCCAAACCTCCATCTCACCAAATCTCTGGCCTCCGAACTGTGCCTTACCGCCGAGAGGCTGCTGAGTAACGAGAGAGTAAGAGCCGATAGAACGCGCGTGGATCTTATCATCAACGAGGTGATGGAGCTTGAGGTAGTACATTATACCAACGGTAACAGGGTTGTCGAAGGGATCACCCGTGCGTCCGTCGTATAGAGTCACCTTGCCGTCGATAACCTTGAGTGTCTCGGTCTCCATAAGAGCGCGTAGCCTCTCATCGTCATCAACAATCTCCTGATCAACTCTCTGAAGATCAGGCTTACCGTCCTCGCGGATAACCTCCATAAATACCGCCTTACCGCGAACGCACTCACCCGGCATAATATCACGTGTATACTTAGCCTGGCGAAGAAGCTCGAGTATGTCGGTCTCCTTAGCACCATCGAAAACGGGAGTCATAATCTTAATGCCGAGCTTACGGCAGGCGATACCAAGGTGTACCTCGAGCACCTGACCGATGTTCATTCGAGAGGGAACGCCCAGCGGGTTTAGAACTATATCAAGAGGTGTACCGTCTGCAAGGAAGGGCATATCCTCGGGAGGAAGTATTCTAGATACAACACCCTTGTTACCGTGACGGCCTGCCATCTTATCACCGACGGAAATCTTGCGCTTCTGTGCAACATAAACATGGACAACCTTGTTTACGCCGGGAGCAAGACCGTCGAAGTTTGACCTGTCATAAATCTTAACATCAACGACGACACCATACTCGCCGTGACGCATCTTAAGCGAGGAGTCCTTAACCTCGCGCGCCTTCTCACCAAAGATAGCACGAAGAAGTCTCTCTTCGGGAGTGAGCTCGGTCTCACCCTTAGGTGTAACCATACCTACGAGAATATCACCGGGTCTTACCTCTGTGCCTATTCTGATGATACCGTCGGCATCAAGGTTCTTCAGCGCATCCTCGGATACATTGGGAACCTCACGGGTTATCTCCTGTGCACCGAGCTTGGTATCTCTAGCTTCCTTCGTGAACCTCTCTATATGGATAGATGTATACATATCGTGGCGGACAAGGTTCTCGTTAAGAAGAACGGCGTCCTCGTAGTTGTAGCCCTCCCAGGTCATGAAGCCTATAAGAGCATTCTTACCAAGAGAAATCTCACCGCCCGCGGTAGCAGGACCGTCAGCAATAACCTGACCTGCCTCTACTCTATCGCCGACATTGACAATAGGACGCTGGTTAACACAGGTACCCTGGTTCGACCTCTTAAACTTGATAAGTGTATAAACGTCCTTACGACCCTCGTCGTTAAGGATAACAATCTCATTGCCTGCGGTACGCTCAACAACACCGCCTGCACGAGCGAGCACAACTGTACCGGAGTCAACCGCTGCCTTATACTCCATACCGGTAGCAACGATAGGCGAGTCGGTAATCATAAGCGGAACTGCCTGCTTCTGCATGTTCGAGCCCATCAAGGCACGAGTGTTATCGTCGTTCTCAAGGAACGGGATACAGCCGGCAGCAACAGAAACCGCCATCTGGGGACAAGCGTCCATAAGGTCAACCTCGGTAGGCGAAACCTCTATGAACTCTGTCTTATATCTTGCGATAACCTTCTTGTTAACGAAGAAGCCGTTCTCATCGAGCATCTCGTTAGCCTGTGCTACGATGTTGTTGTCCTCCTCGTCAGCAGTTAAGTAAACAACCTCGTCGGTAACGCGACCTGTGGTCTTGTCGACAACTCTGTAAGGTGCCTTAAGGAAGCCGTAGTCGTTGACCTGCGCATAGGAGGCAAGGTAGGAGATAAGACCGATGTTCGGGCCCTCAGGTGTCTCAACGGGACATATTCTACCATAGTGTGTATAGTGTACGTCACGCACCTCGAAGGAGGCTCTGTCTCTCGAAAGACCGCCTGGGCCGAGGGCAGAAAGACGACGCTTGTGTGTAAGCTCTGCGAGTGGATTGTTCTGGTCCATAAACTGCGAGAGGGGCGAAGAGCCGAAGAACTCGCGGATTGCAGTAGCAACAGGACGAGCATTGATGAGGGTGGAGGGGCGAAGATCATCACCATTGTTAAGCGACATACGCTCCTTGATGTTCTTATCCATTCTCATCATACCGATACGCATCTGGTTCTGAAGCAGCTCACCTACACAGCGAAGACGCTTGTTACCAAGATGGTCGGTATCGTCAACGGTGCCAATGCCGTGACCAAGAGCAATCATATAGTTGATGGACGCAAGGATATCGTCCTTAGTGATATGCTTAGGCATAAGGAGAGGCATCTGTGCCTTAACAGCAGCCTTGATAGCCGCAACTCTCTCGTCACCCGAGAGGCCCTCCTCATCAACCGCAGTGATGATGTCGGTAAGAACCGAGTATCTTACCTTCTCACCCGCCTTAACGCCACAATCCTCAAGGCCGAAGCCGAGGACAAGCTCAGGGCGAACGGTATTGTTACCAAGAAGCTTAACCTCTCTGCCACTCTCTATCTTGACAACAACCTCGTTAACAAGGCTGTCCTCAATAGCCATAGCAAGCTCGCGAGTAATCTTCTCGCCCGCCTCTGCTACAACCTCACCGGTAAGAGGGCTTACAACGGTTCTTGCAAGCTCGAAGCCGATAATTCTCGCGCCGAGCGAAACCTTCTTGTTGTACTTATATCTACCAACAGGTGCGAGGTCATATCTTCTCGCATCGAAGAACATACCGTTAACAAGTGCCTCCGCAGACTCTACGAGGGGCGGCTCGCCAGGACGGATCTTCTTGTATATTTCCTTTAGTGCCTCATCGCGAAGCGAGGTTCCTGCCTCCTCTGCGAGGGTACGGCACTCATCCTTAGCCATAGTGATGCGAAGAATTTCCTCATCACCGAACATAGCGAGGATGTCCTCGTCGGTATCCTGCCCCGCCTCAAGAAGAGCACGGATAAGCACGGTCACAGGAATTTTGCGGTTCTTGTCTATCTTAACATAGAATACACCTGCCGCGTCGGTCTCGTACTCGAGCCACGCACCGCGATAGGGTATAATCTGTGCGGTATAGTTATGCTTGCCCGACTTATCGACGGTGACATCGTAGTACATACCGGGCGAACGAACGAGCTGGGAAACTATAACACGCTCTGCACCATTGATAACGAAAGTACCGTTATCGGTCATAAGCGGGAAGTCACCGAGGAAAATCTGCTCGGTCTTAATTTCGCCGGTCGCTCTGTTGATAAGACGAACACCAACCTTCATATGGCTCTCATAGGTCACAGTCCTATCCTTGCACTCCTCGATGGTGTATCTCGGATTAGGGTCAAGGGTAAAGTCGGTGAACTCGATAGCAAGAGTACCTGTCGGGTCTACTATCGGAGATACATCGGCGAGAACCTCTTGGAATCCCTCTCTGAGGAACCAATCATAGGAATTTCTCTGAACCTCGATGAGGTTAGGCATCTCGGTAGCCGCCTCAATCTTAGAGAAACTCATTCGGACATTGGTGCCAAGCGTCTTGGGTTTAAGCATCATAAATAGAATCACTCCATTCCTGAAATTTTACAAATCTTATAAGTGCAGAAAAATCGCAAATTTTTTTCTCATCGAAAAAACTAAAGTGCCAACCGATGCCAAAAAATTTCGTCGTTTTTTGTTGATTTTGCTACCTTTTATTAATAAAAACCCTAAAAAAAGGCATAAAATCCCCATAGAAAACGCGATTATAACGCAGTTTATCATTATAGCAGTGTTTTTTGTATTTGTCAAGGGTTTTTGGAAAAAATTTTCAGGTATTTTTCCGCTTCTAAGCCTCATATTTGCATTTTTTCGCCTATAAATAGCGCAAAAATCAACAAAAAAGCATTGCGATGCCCCACGATGGAACATATCGTCAATGCTCTTTTGCCATTCACTATTTCGTTATTTATGCTTGGGTCAATCTACCAAAACCAGGCTATCGGCTTCCCTTACAACGATTTCCGTTGCGGATACATCCACCCTCTCCGGCTCCATAATTATCTCGTCATAGCCCATAGCCGATATTCTGCCGGAGATCGGGTTCTTCACACTTGCTACCCTTGTTGTAATGTCAGCATTTACCCTAGAATACTCAAAGGCAAGGTCTGTATCTATCACCTTGCAGTTAACAAGCGTGACGCCATCCATATAGCACATACCCTGGTGCGATTGTATAGTGCAGTTGACGAACTTTACGCTTTTTGAATTCCAACCGAGATACTCACCGACAATAACCGAGTCGTAGACCTCGACATTCTCTGCATTCCAAAAGACATCCTTGGAGATAATACGCGAGTTGCGAATAATAACATTTAGAGCACCATCAAAGGCATACTTTCCATTGATTTCAAGCCTATCCGCACTGACGCCGATAGAGTTCATACCAAAGTAATCTCCATCGACCGTCACATCATACATATTCACATCCTTACAGAACCAAAGCGTTTCCTCTGCGTTACGAAATCTGCAAGACTTAAGCAGTATATTTGTGGAGCGGCGAAACGTCTTAGGCGCGTCTATGATACAGTCATTCATTGTGATATTCTTGGTGTACCAGACGCCTGCTCGCGCCCCCTCGCCGAGCTCTGTGCCTTTTACGCTGACGCCGTCACAATACCACAGCGGATAATACCACAAGAACTTACAGCCGTCAAGCCTTATGCTGCGGCATTCCTTAAGCGGTGACTCACCGTCCTCGAATACGGTATCAAATATATGTAGACCCTCGCTCGCAAAGAGTGCGCGCTCACCAACAAACCTTTGTTTCTTAATAATTTCCATTGTTTACCCCATTTCCCACACAATATGTAAGCCAAAGTTTACACATTTTCGCCTAAACACAGTGGCAAAAGTCGTGTTTTTTTAGCACGGGTATCACCATAAGCTGAGATAACCGATGCTTCGCATTTTTTGAGTCTTATGCGCCGAATATTAGCTTGAGCAGTGCCTCAATGCCGATAGCCACAAATATAGATGGAACCATATTCGCCGTCTTGATTTTCGTCATACCCATAAGGTTAGTACCGATTAGGATAATTATGAGCGAGCCTGTAACAGACATATAGGCGATAGTAGCCTCACTAAGAAGCGTGGCGAGAACAAGTCCAACAACATTGAATATACCCTGATATATAAGCACCGGGAATGCAGAAAACGCACACCCGATACCAAGCGTCGTAGACATTATGAAGCAGGAAATTGCGTCTATTACGGTCTTAGCAAGGAGCATAGCCGGCTCTCCCTGCGCATCAAGAATAGCACCGTTTACCGACATAGCACCGACGCAGAATAGGAGCGAGCAACCGACAAATCCCTCGGCAAACCTCTTACCGACATCAACATTATCGCTATCAGAGGTCTCAAAGCACTCGGCGAATTTAGTGCCATCATCAGCGTCCGCGCCATCAGATGCCTCGACTTTTCCTTTCTTGCTAGTCATATTCTTGAATATATTACCCAGCCACAAGCCGAGGCGGTTCATCTGCTTATCGAGGTCGATAAGCTCTCCGATGGCAGTGCCAACAGCCATAGAAAGTATCATAACCAGCACCTTCATAAGCCCCGCGTTTAAGAAGGAACCATCATTTACGGCGGGGGCGGGTGCTATAATCCCGTCTATTCCTATGTAAATTACGCATATTGCCATAGCCGACATAATAATATCGGTGAAGCGTTTCGGAACACCGCGCTTGATAAGTGTACCGAGTATTCCTGCGATAAGTACAAAGATGAAATTCACCAATGTACCGAGAAAGTGTTCAAATATAAATGCCATTGTTTTTTACCTCTTAGAGCCTCAGTCGCTCTTGCAGTTATAGTATTCAATATTGACCGAACCGTCAATCAAGAAGTTCTCGGTCGGTGTCATAATAGCACACTCACTCTCTGCGACTGTGATGTGAGCGCGAAGCCTGATGCCGGATGCGCGGAGCACCTCTGCGATGCGCATAGTTGAGCCTACATCGGCGTCACTCGGTGTCGCGACGCCAAGAGGATGGTTATGCGCGAGGATAATTGAGACAGCACCACGCCTTAAGGAAGCCTCAACAATAAGTCGCGGATATACCTCGGAGGCGTTCACCGTACCCTCAGATACATAGTCGAAGCCAATAGCCCTATCCTCCCCGTCAAAGGACATAACATAAACCGTCTCACGCGATAAGCCGAGGAATGTGGCTATCGCAAGCTCATATATCTCTTCATCGGTATGCTCTATCCCAAATGCGAAATTATCGGTCACCCTGCGTGAGCAAATATATGCCATAAGTTTAATTAGGATTGCCACATTTTCGCCAACCGTACGCGTTAATTCATCGGTGGTAAGTCCGGCGAGGACTTCAAAGCTGCCAAATCGCGCGATTACAGTTTCTACAAGATCATCTGCCTGCTCGCGGCTTTTACCAAGCCTGACAAAAATATCCGAAAGAAACTCACCCGTCATAGTCGGCCGGTTAAAACTCGGGTTGTTACTCATTCACTCGCCCTCCTGGTTTCCATAAACCTCTGCATAGCGGGGGACGGTGATATCTTGAATGTAGGCACGAGGTGTGATGAGGCGAAATCGTTATCCCCGACCACATACTGCTCCATCAGCGTGACACCTACATTTAACAGTTCGTGGCGGAGCATCCTCGCGGTCTCATAATCCCCGGAATAGGGGAATGCAACGCCCGTGCGATGGGTATATGCCACGATGCCGACAGTAGCGCCGCAGCGCATAGCCGCGTCAACAAACGGTCGAGCGCGCACGGCACCCGAGCCAAAGTTTGTGCCGGGTATATCCTCAATAGCCAGCATACGCATACTATTGTCAAGCAATAGTATCGCGATATTCGTCTCGGTATTATTCTTAAAATAGTCGACGAAATATTGACCCGTCTTCTTGAAGTCGTCAAACACGAGACGCGCCTTGCCACTGATGCCTTGATGTATATCGGTAGCTATGCCCATCGTCACAATAAAGTCGGCAACGCACTCTCCAACGCCTGACACCTCCATAAGCTCATTACGCCCTGCGCGAAGCACACCGTCGAGCGAGCCAAACCGATGCAGCAATTGCTTAGCAAGTGGGTTGGTATCCCTCTGTGGCACAACATAGTATAAAAGCATCTCAAGCAGCTCATAGGTATCGAATATTCTCGCACCGTGTGCTTTGAGCTTGGAGCGCATTCTCGCCCTGTGCCCCTCGTGAATACGGCGCTCGTCAAGCATTGTATCCGCCATAATCAGTCCTTTTCCTTTGGATTATAGTCTACTCTGTCAGCTCTCAGGTCGGGGGATACCTCAAGAGAAAAGCCGAGGGGCTTTGTAATCTCAAGCATATTTATCTTGACACCCTGCGCAGAGAATGCCGCCTCGTACTCGGTCACAACATTCCCCTCCATATATGACGACGCGTGCAGGTCGCGAGTGATGACATCGGGCACAAGCCCTACCGCCTCTATCTCCTCTAGCGAGAAGTCGAACAGTCCGATGTTATCGGTCTTGAAGCGGAGTTTGCCACCACAGCGAAGCAGGCTCATATATACCGATAGGTAGCGTCTGTGGGTAAGTCTGCGCTTGGCGTAGCCCTTCTTAGACCATGGGTCTGAGAAGTTCAAAAATATGTTATCAATCGTACCGGGCGCAAAAATGCGTGTGAGGTTGTCCGCCGTATCAATTATAAAGCGAAGATTTTCACCCGCGCCCTCATCCTTGGCGCGCTCTGCCGCGAGGACAACGCAGTCGGTAACACGCTCCATAGCAAAATATACCGCCTCGGGGTGTGACTTCACCATTCCGACGGCAAATCCACCCTTGCCGGCTCCTATTTCGAGATATACTTTAGCACCCTCGCGAGAAAATACCTCTAGGGCGGGGTTGGTTAATATCTTATCCCCTCTATCATAAAGATATTCGCTGCACCGAAGGAGTCTGTCATCGGCGTGTTTTTTCTTTCTCATTCTCATAAAACTATCCTATCCTGTGTGAAAACCACCTAAAAGTGATATATTACATAAGCCAAAAGGTGCAATAACTTGACACGCCACACCGTCTCATCCCAAAATGGCGCTTGTATAACGTCATACGAAGCGAGGGGGAGGTATCAAATTATAAGGCACCTGATCCATTATTAGTCGTTCTTGCTGAACTCTGCAAGTCTTAGGTCAGGATTATCCTCCATAACCCATCTTATCGCCCACTCACTGGTGAAGATAAGCAGATTTTTGCCCCTGAAGTCCTGCACCCACTTGGTGTCGTGGGAGAGGCGGAGTGTCTTAGGGTCTAGGTCCTCGTTCTCTATCCAGCGTATCTGCTGGTAGGAAAGATTTGTGCGCCTGAGGTCACAGCCATACTCATTCTTCAGTCTATATTCCAGAACCTCAAACTGGAGCACGCCGACAACGCCGACAATAACTCGCTCAAGACCTGAGTTTGGCTCAAAGAATATCTGTATGGCACCCTCTTGTGCTATCTGGTTCATACCCTTAGCGAACTGCTTTCGCTTCATAGAGTCAACCTGCTCGACCATAGCAAAGTGCTCGGGAGCGAATGTGGGTATGCCCTCAAAGCGCACCTTTTTCCCCTTCTCGCATATCGTGTCACCGATAGCAAAAATACCGGGATCAAATACGCCTATGATATCACCGGCATACGCCTCGTCTATGACCTCCCTCTCGGACGCCATCATCTGCTGTGGCTGGGATAGGCGGAATGCCTTGTTCCCCTGCACGTGGTAGTAGTCCTTGCCGCGCTCGAACTTGCCGGAGCATATACGCATAAAGGCAATTCTGTCACGGTGAGCCTTATTCATATTCGCCTGTATCTTGAATACAAAGGCGGTGAAGTCCTCGTCAAACGGGTTTATTTTCACGCCCTCAGCCACGCGGGGCAGGGGCGAGGTTGTCATCTTTAGGAAATGCTCAAGGAATGGCTCTATACCGAAGTTGTTAAGAGCCGAGCCAAAGAATACCGGAGAGAGCTTACCGTGTCTTACAGCGTCGAGGTCGAAGTCAAATGACGCGCCATCAAGCAACTCAACCTGCTCTACCAGCTCCTCGCGCATACGCTCTCCTATCAGGCTGTCAAGTTTCTCTGTATCGGTGATGTCACACTGTATGCCGTGGATAAGCTCTCTGCCACGGTGCGCGTCATCAAAGGATAGTATCTGCCTAGCCTCTCTATCGTACACTCCGCGGAACTTCTGTCCGCAGCCGATGGGCCAGTTCATAGGATATGTTCCTATACCGAACTCACGCTCCAGCTCGTCGAGCAGGTCAAACGGATCGCGCGCCTCGCGGTCGAGCTTGTTAATAAAGGTGAAAATCGGTATATCGCGCATAGCGCATACCTTAAAGAGCTTTCTTGTCTGTGGCTCTATACCCTTAGCTGCGTCAATAACCATCACCGCGGAGTCCGCCGCCATAAGCGTACGGTAGGTATCCTCGGAGAAGTCCTGGTGACCGGGTGTATCAAGAATATTGATGCAATATCCGTTATACTCAAACTGAAGCACAGACGAGGTTATCGAGATACCCCTCTGTTTTTCAAGCTCCATCCAGTCGGATACCGCGTGTTTGTCCGACTGCTTGCCCTTTACAGAGCCTGCCGACTGTATAGCACCGCCGTATAGAAGAAACTTCTCGGTTAATGTTGTTTTTCCCGCGTCGGGGTGGGAGATAATGGCGAATGTACGCCTTCTTTCGATCTGTGAATTTAATTCGGACATATATGACCTTCCCTTTATAATTCTGACTTCCCTCTGTCACAAGCCACGATAGCCAGCGCTATGGTATAGTGTATGACAGGCCAGAAGCTAAATACATAGTTGTCGATTAGGCTCATAAGTAGCATTACGAGAGCCGATAGAGATATAAGCGTCTTTGCGACGGTGGGGCGAGTAAGACAAAGCCGAATGGTACTCACTCTGTAAACCAGGTAGGCGAGAAGCCCCAAAATGCCTGTTGCACTTAAAAGCTCGATAAATGTTTGGTGTGCAAAGGCAGGCAGGAAGTCGGCACCCGTGAAGTAATTCGGATCATCGGGGAACACGAACCCGAAAAAACCGCGACCAAAAATGGGGGCGGATAGGAAATTGTCTATCCCGACCTGCCAGAGGGTGTATCTGCCATTATCGTCGAATAGTGCCGAGAGAAGCGCAGGCAGTCTATCAAATAGGAGCACCGCTCCACAAATAATGAGCAGAACGCCGAGTGCCGTTACTACACGGAATAGCCTCTTATGCCTACCGAAGAACGCAAGAATAACCACGCACACCGCAAAGGCTAATATCCCGAATATCCAGGCGTTACGCGAGAGGGTCAGGAATACACCGCCAAGCGAGAGTGTAGCCACCGCAAGGTAGAGCCAATGCGCGCGCGAGCGCAGGACGCCCACAAAGATAGCGGGGATAAGCACCGAGAGCGCAACTCCCATCGAGTTCCAAATTCCCCAGCCGAACTGTATTTGGTTTTTTACTATCTCGCCATCCAAAAAGATGCTATCCGAGGTGAGATATAGCGCGCCCAGTTCTGATAAGAGCACCACCGCCGTTATTGCAGATACGTACGCGAAGTAGTCGACAAGCTCCTCACAGTCCTCCTCGCGCATACCGCGATAAAAAACAAGGAAAAGCAATAGGTAGAACGCCCCCTCGAGCGCACCAAAGCCCATATTACCGAGCGACCACGCATCCGAAAACGCGCCACCGAGCGTAAATGCTATGTCAACACCGACAAGTGGCAGAAGAAGCGACGCATCCTCACGCGAGAAGCTCATGAGCAACCGACGGCGCAGAATAAACGCGACAAAGCTGAGAATAAAAAGCGCAAACGAGGCTATGACAACAGGCAGTCTCCAGCCTGTCATATAGTAGTCGGAGAAGTATGGCACGCCCGGGGCGTTTATCACCGACATCTGGAAAATATACATACAGGCAAAGGGTATGAACGGCTTCGCCGTATTGCACACCAGGAATGCGACCGATATAATAAGCATACCGATAAGGTTGGTTATAACCTCAATGCCGAAAAGGTGACCAATTAGGGTCAATATAGCAACCGTTATGGGATATATCCGTCCCGAGAAAAAGTCACAAAGCCTATCGGTAACCCTTTTAGGAAGCAGACGAGAGGGCGCGTCGGTCAGCCACGCACATCTATCAAGGAAACTCACTCCTCTATGCTCCTCTTTATGACCGACAGGGTGTCCTCAAACACCGTCTCCTTGGAGAACTCGCGATATCTCGCGAGGATATTCTCGACCTCCAGCTTGCGCTCGCCCTTATATATTTCGACAACCGCACGGACAAATTCAGACATATTGTCAAGCTCGTATAGATAACCCGACTTACCGTCCTCGATAAGGTCGGTATGTCCCTTGACACGAGAGGCTAAAACCGTCTTACCGCAGCCCATTGCCTCAATGAGATTAAACGGCATACCCTCGATAGTGCTGGCGCTGACATAGAGATCCGAGGCGCGCATATAATCACACGCGTTCTCGCGCCTACCGAGGAACTCAACCGAGGCGGAGAGGTCGACGCGCTCTGCAACCCCCTCAAGCTTGTCCCTGCCGAGACCGTCACCAACAAGCCAAAGCATAGCCTGAGGGATATGCTCCTTAATCTCGTTTAGAGCGTGTATTAGGAACTGTTGGTTCTTCCTGTCTGATAGTTCGCCGACAAAGCAAAGAACAAACTTGTCGGCGGTCTGTGTATCTCGCCTAAGCTTCTCCGGGCTAACAGTCTGGGGAGCAACGGTAGCACCCATACCGCGAGAGAAATGCACCTTGCCTTGACACAGTCTGTACTTCTCGGCAACCATCCTATCCCACTCGTTCATAACGATAATGCTATCTGTGCGCGAGGCGAGCAAACGCTCACAGGCAAGAAGAGCCTTGCGCTTAATGAAGCCGATATCACGGCTGAAGAGATAGCCGTGTACCAGATTTATAACACGGGGTCTGCCCGTCTTAGTTAGACACAGACGGATATGGAATGCTGCAAGAGATGTGTTAAGAATGATAATATCGAACTTCTCGTCCGCAATAATCTGTTTAATCTCTGCACGGCAGGCGGCATTATCCTGCGAGAAATACTTCTTCTCAAAGGGGATATTATAGTCCGCACCATCACCCCTCGCCATAACCTTAACAACATATCCCTCGCGGCGAAGCGCCTCGATATACTCAAGGTGGAAGTTATTGATATGCGACATAGTCGAGGCGGCGTACAGTATCTTACCTCGTACACTGCTCTCGATCTCGGGATATTCCTCTCTTATGGTGAAAGCAGCTTCATCGGTCGTAGCCTCGCCATCGGGCAGGGCGGGAGAGCCTGTCCCCTCAAGCTCTGCCGAAGCAACATATCTCTCCTGCTTATTGATAGCCTTAAAGGGCGTCTTCAGGAGTATAACAATGTCCATAAGAAGCGACCAGTTCTCAATATACTCTATGTCTGCGTGTATTCTATCCTCGACCGAGGTGTCACCGCGTAAGCCCCGCACCTGTGCAAGTCCTGTCATGCCCGGCTTAACATAGTGCTTCACCATATAAAGCGGGATGATGTCCTTAAAGTAATCGACAAACTTCGGTATCTCGGGCCTCGGGCCAACGAGGGACATATGACCTAGCAGGACATTGAAGAGCTGGGGCAGCTCGTCTATCGAGGTCATACGCAAGAAGTTGCCGAATTTCGTCTTTCTCGGGTCATCGCCAGTCGACCACGCCTTATCCGAGGCAACATTTACTCGCATAGAGCGGAATTTCAGCATCATAAATCGCTTACCCATCTTACCGACGCGCTCCTGCGAGAAGAATATCGGGCCGGGGGATGATAGCGCGACACCGATAGCCGCAACCAGCATAATAGGTGAGGTCAGTAATATCAAAAGGAGCGAGCCGACAATGTCTATACACCTCTTGATAAACGCATTTAGTCTACTGTCAAGCGGAGTAGAATGTATGTTGATAATAGGCAGAGAGCCTATTGTTTCTATCTGGCGCGGAACCTTGAAGAAGCCATAGATAACCGGCAGGAAGTAGACCTTGATACAACGGTCATCACACATATTGACAAGTCTGATGAGATGTCTCTTATCGTATGCATCAATAGCGAATACAACTACATCGGGGCGTACCGTATCCAGTATTGTGCCAAGCTCCTTGAATGCACCAAGCTTATCGCACGCGATGGCGTCACCGTCAATCTTGTCACCGACATAGCCGACGACTAGCATTCCGCAGTCGGGGTTGTTAGCCACCTGCCTTACGAAATCGGCAGCAGTAGCGGTGTTGTCACCCACAACGATAACCTTACGAAGATTGAAGCTTGTACGGCGGAAAAACCTAGCAAGGCTAATCATCAGGTTCTTCTTAAAGACGAGTATTCCCGTACTGATGATAAAGGCTATCAGCACCCAAGCGAGGACAAAGTCGCTCTCGCTGTCTCTCACCATAACCAGCACCACAACCTCAAGGGCTGCAAAGAATAACGCATTCACCTTGACAATCTGCCACAGGAGCTTCGATGCGCGAACAAACGGTATCGGCTGGTAAATATTGAAGATGAGGAATAAGAAAGACTGTATAACTACGGTGACAAATATCGAAATAAGCGTATAAGGAGAATCAAGAGCTAATTCGGTTGGTACTCTAAAAAGCGGTGTCAGAATAAACGCCATAGCAAAGGCGGCGGCGTTAAGAAAAAGGTCTATGAAGTTTTCTATCGTAGCAAAAATACTTCTCGCATTATCGTTACGCATATTCTCCTCCAATCAGGTTTGTAGCTAACGCGACACGCGCGCTAAATCTTTACATTTATATAATAATAACACTTTTGAATTATTTTGTCAACAGAAAGATAGGATTTTAGGGTACAATAAGATGCGAGGGAGAAATAAGATGCTTAGCGAAGATATTAAACGAATACACCCCATGAAAACCGCAAGAGAAAGAAAAGGAATTTTCCCGACGGCTTGATTAAATGTTTCTCTTATGGTAGAATAGTTGCGATAGGGGATTATTCCCTCGGTAGGTAGGATGTGCCGAGAGTATAGTTTCCAATCAATGTTCTTTAACGATTGGAGAGAATTATGAAAAACAAAAGGCTCGCGGAATTCAATAGGGTAATACCCGATATTGAGGCTAGGATAGGCTACACCTTCCGCGATAAGAGTCTGCTAAGGCAGGCATTCACTCGTTCAAGCTTCTGTAATGAGGCGGGATTTGGCGATGATAAACCGGTGTCTAACGAGGTCTTAGAGTTTTTTGGTGATAGCGTGCTATCCACCATTATTGTAACATTCTTCATAGAAGAGTGTACCGAGAGATATACTTACGGTATGAGGGCGAAGTGGAGCGAGGGTGACTTCTCTACCCTAAAATCAAACCTTGCAGACAAGGCAAATCTCTCACACAGTATGGATAGACTTGGTCTGGCGAAATATATGCTCGTTGGTGAGGGTGATGCAAAGCTCGGCATAACGAAAGAGCCATCGGTAATGGAGGACCTTTTTGAGAGCATTGTAGGTGCAATCTATATTGATGCGTCGAGGGATATGAGGGTAGTATCTTCTGTTGTCGAGAGCATACTTGATATGTCGGTCTATAAGAAACAGGGCGCGCCAAAGGTTAATGCTAAGAATGCCCTTCAGGAGTGGTGTCAGGATAAGCACCGAAGACTGCCACAGCCAATGTATGTAACCATCGGTGAGGAGGGGCCCGACCATAAGAAAATCTACCATAGAGGCGTATATATCGGCGATAGGCTCGTCGCAAGTGCTAAGGGGAAAAATCAAAAGATGGCAGATCTTGTGGCAGCGCAGCTCGCGCTCGAAATCCTTATGGAAGAATGATATTAGTAAATAATAGTTGTCATATTATTTCACTTTAATATAGCCTTGATCTCCCAGGCTTACACGAACCAGTCGGTTAATATGCTCGCACTTAGCGTTATTAGATTACCCGCCGGGGATATCACACTATTGTGCAATACATATTTTTTAGGTCTTTGCCTAAAATGGGTTGATTATTCGGTTTTGCTGTTATATAATATAAACATAAAGAGTGACGGCGCAAATACTTAGGGAATATTGCAGATATTGAATGTTTAGAGAATATCAGCGTCGGTCAAGAATTCCGCCAACCGATATTCGAGGCTGAGAGATATGCCTTACGTCATCCTAAAAAAGGCTACATGGAGTATATCGCCTCAGCACACCCCAAAGATAAATTAAATAAAATCAAGCTCATACTCAGGAGTATAGCCCGAAAATGGACAGATTTTTAACACCCGTGTGCGATTTACACACTCATACTAACTTCTCCGACGGCACTCTCTCGCCGAGGGAGCTTGTCGAGATGGCAAGGGGCTTAGGCATACGAGCAATAGCCCTGACCGACCATAATACAATAGAGGGGCTTCCCCGGTTTCTCTCCGAGGCGAAGGATGATATAGAGCTCATTCCGGGCATCGAGTTCTCGACCACCTGGCGTGGTAAGGAACTGCATATCATAGCCCTCGGAATCACAGAGGATAGCTATCTGGCGGTGCGTTCGCTCGTCAACGAGATGAAAGCTCACAAAAAGCGTGCAACCGATGAGCTTATAGCCTCGCTTATCGCGGCGGGCTACAAGATAGACAAGGATAGAATATCCGAGGACATCAAGGGGCAGATTAACCGCGCGCATATTGCGACGGAGTTGGTTAGGTGCGGTTATGTAGGGACGCGCGCTGAGGCTTTTGAGCACCTGTTGTCAAAGGATGGCGGCTTCTACCGTGAGGCAGAAAGGATATCCTCACTCGACACTATCCGGGATATAGGTAGGATGGGGGGCGTGTCAATTTTAGCTCACCCTCTACTCAATATCACACCCGAGGAACTTGTCGAGTTTCTCACCGAGGCTAAACCACTTGGCCTCGATGCTATGGAGGTTATATACTCGGAGTATAGCGAGGAAGACACGGCACTTAGTTATAAGCTCATAGAGGAGTTTTCTCTACTCCCCTCCGGGGGCAGCGATTTTCACGGAAGCAACAAGCCCGATATAACCCTCGGACGGGGCAAGGGAGAATTGTGCGTGCCGTATAGCATATGCGAGGCACTTCTTGCTAGACTTGATGAGAAAAGACAAGAAGCAGAGATGTAAATAGGATACAAGCAGTTTTTTAAGGGTTTATATTCACCCACATAAGGCTCTATGACCTTGAAAAGGTTGAATTTGATTTTATTAAGGAATATACGATAATATGAAAAGGAAAAATCACGAGTTATCACTCCCGGAGGGGTACAGCGAGGTATATCATATCAACGCGCTAGACACAAAGACGGGACTAATTCTCAATTTCATAGCACTTCTTGTGCTTGGTGTAGTTATGCTTGTCGCGCTAATCCCATTTTTCCTCGGGTTACGCGAGTTTGTGTTTGACGCCACGGTGTATTTCATTTGCTCTTTGGCATTTGTCGCCGGTATGGTGCTATATATGGTCCTACACGAGCTGGTACACGGTGCCGCATATAAGGCTCTTACGGGGGAAAAACTAACCTATGGCTTCTCTTGGAGCTGCGCCTTTTGCGGAGTGCCTAACATCTATGTTTATAGGCGCGCATCCCTGATTGCGCTCGTATCACCGTTTATCCTGTTCACGCTTCTGTTCATTCCGCTTACAATTTGGATGTATTTTGTACACCCGTTCGCCTACATAATGTGTGCGGCACTGCTCGGTACACATATCGGCGGATGCTCGGGCGACCTGTATCTTAGCGTCCTATTTCTTTTCAAGTTGAAGGATAAAACGCTTCTTATGCGCGACACAGGCCCTGAGCAGTTCTTTTACCGGAAGACCGAGTGCGTGGCTGACGCACCTGAAAGCGAGGAGGTATAAAAGGTTTATGGAAGAAAACAAAGAAGTAATCACCACCGGTGGAAAGAGCAAGCTAACCGCATTTTTCTTAGATGCTGTGGCAGGCTTTGGTATGGGGGTCGCGTTCATTATTCCCGGCTTTTCGGGTGGCTCTGTGGCAGCAATACTCGGCATATATGAGAAGCTGATTGGTGCAATCGCCGACATCTTCCGCGACTTCAAGCGTTCAATTATAACCCTCTTACCGATATTCATCGGTCTTGTCGTGGGTGCTGTATCGCTGCTCTACCCTCTCGGCTGGGCGTTAAGTGCCTTTCCGCTGCCTACGGTCTCGCTGTTTATCGGTCTGGCAATCGGTGGTATGCTCTCAATCACGGACAAGATAACCTCGCGCCCGAGCCTGTATAATTACTTCGCGCTGGCTATCCCCTGTCTGCTGGCAATAGCGCTTTCCTTTGCACCCACAGGTGCCGATGTCGACCTCTTCTCGCTTAATATTGGCGGTTATCTCACCCTGTTTTTGATAGGCGTTGTCGCCTCGGCTGCCCTTGTTATCCCCGGTATTTCGGGCAGTATGATACTGCTTATTCTCGGCTACTACAACCCGATAATCAAGGTTATAACCGAGAATTTCCTAAAGGGACAAAATATGCTTGTCTCATTCCTTGTTCTGGGTGCGACAGGCATCGGAATTATAGTGGGCTTCATCGGTATATCTATTGTGATGAAGGGACTACTCGAGAAGTACCCGCGTGGTACATATATGGCGATAATCGGCTTTATTGTCGGCTCGATACCCACGGTATTTATCTCGACCGCAAAGGACGCGGGAATGACCGTAACAACCCTACCAAGTGATGTATGGCACTGGGTATTCTGCGTACTACTGCTCGCGGTCGGCTTCGCATTATCATTTTCGCTTACCCTCTACGCTAGAAAAAAAGCAAGAAATACTAAAGAATAAATTGGAATATTTAAGCCCTCACCAACATAGTATTAAGCAAGCAGGAGCAATAAACTCCTAGCCTAGTTAAACTAAATGTTGGGAGGGGCTTTTTCTTTTCCCAAAAGGAGAGGGTATGTTCATATATTCGATTAGGGCATCAACAATAAAATTTTTCCTGCTTATAGGAGCGACACTCGCTCTGCTCATTCTTATTATAAATATTGGTGACGGCAGTGCAGTGTATGCCTCTGTCGACGGACTTAAGGTTAACTACGGCGGTATGAATACCAACGAGGATCGCGTCGGCTTCATCGAGTCGCTCGGCATTATGGTAAAGGATGCGCCTGTTAGTGACGAGGTATTCACAGCACCCGACAGCTTTGACCGTATACTCGCGGGCTATAACGAGGTGCAGAAAGCGCAGGGGCTTGACCTCACAAAATACCGTGGCAAGCGCATCACGCACTACGCCTACGAGGTCGAGAACTTTGACTACGAGGGCAAGGTGTATGCCAACCTTTATGTATATAAGGGGCGCATTGTCGGTTGCGACATATCCAGCCTTGATGGCGGCGGACTGCTCTCACCGCTTGTAGGGGTTGATGAGACCAAATTAAAATAAGCCCACAATTTAACACTACATAATCAGACAAAAGAGACGCTATGGCATAAACCATAACGCCTCTTTTTCTTCGACAAAGGTTATTCCCGAGCGGATCGGGTGCTAAAATTCGGGATAAAATGTGCTAAAACTGTCATATCTCGCCTAAGCTCGGGCGCTGTAGACGCCCATGAACTGTAAGCGTTTTACACCCCTATATCCCGAGACACACAGATCCCATGGTGTCCTCTCGACCTTATACCCTTTTACTTAGTTGTTGCAGCAGCAACAGAAAACAACGATTACAGCGAGGATGATTATCCAGGTGCAGTTATCATCGAAGATGTGGCAAAGGCAGTTGTTATTCATAATGTATGTTCCTCCGAGTTTTAGGTTGGTGGCTTCCTTGCCACCCATTTTCATACTATGCTAACAGTCGTAAAATGGTTAATTGTTTCCTTTATCGCTTTATCCTGATTTTACATATTAGAAGCGAAAATCGGGTATATAGAACAAAATAGAAGCAGGCATCGGTTTTTTCCTATCCTGCTTCCTTATTAAATATTTAACTTGTGTTTGTCAGGGGATAAAAGTCTAGCGCTCGAAGTCAAAGACAACCTCGCCCTCTTTAAGGCGCAGCTTCGCACCGAACTGCCTTCCGGTACGCGAGACAAAGCCCCATATCCTACCTGTCGCACCCTCGGCAAACATACGCTTTACCTCTAATATTGGGATTTCCCTCTTGCAGATGGTTATTCCCATTCTAAAGCCACAGCCCTCGGTATATCCCATACAGCCATAGCTCTTGTTGCCGCGTATGACATTCTTACCGCATAAGGGACACTCTCCGACAATCTCACCGAGTTTACCCGTATCCTCGGGCGGTAGCTTCTGCACCTCGGGGATAGAGGCGAAAATCGCGCCGATCTCACTCTCTGCCAGCCTTACACTATCCTCAACCGTTATCTCGCCACGGAACACGCGCTTTAGCGCCTTGCCAAGCTCGCTTGTTTTGTATTTATCCATAACAATACCAAGCCTTGCTATCGCCTCGATTAGATATATACCGCCATCCAGTATGGTATATACATCCTTTTTAAGGCTTATATAACCGCTCTTTTTCGCATTGTCGATAATTCCTGTTCTGGTAGCCTCGGTGCCTAGCTCAAGGCCATCGAAGATTGCCCTGTAATCATCAGCATCATCCACCTCGCCGAGTTCCTCGAGTTCTTTTGCCTTAGCCTTATCGTCCTTGAACGGGTTCTTTAGATAGTTGTTAAGCGTCTCGATGGTATAGTGCTTCGGGGGCGTGGTCTTTTTCTCTTGTGGCTTGAAGTCGATGTTCACGCTCTCACCGACCTCAAGGCGCGGTAGTATCTTATCCTTGGCGGTGTAGTCATCGTATTTTGTCCACCCGGCCTCCTTGATAACGGTGCCTTTCAGTTGGAATTCCTCATACTCACCAACCTTAATTCGTATCTCGCTCTTCTCGATTGTGCAGTCCTCTGCACAGAATACGGCGACAAAACGCCGGAATACGGTCGAGTAGACCTGGTTTTCTTTCTCGGTGAGCTTCGACTTATCGGGTATCTTGTATGTCGGGGTAAGTGCGGAGTGCGACTCTATCTTCGAGTCATCAAAGATGTACTTGCTATCCTTGAATTTAACCGGGTAGCCAAGCCTCGATATATTGCCTATTATTGTGCGCATCTTATCCTTTTCCGCGCTTGCGAGGTACTCGGAGTTGGTACGAGGATAGGTAAGGTAGCCCTCCTCATAAAGCTTTTGTATAATAGCAAGGCTATCCGCCATAGACATCTTATACTTCTTGCCAAGCACATTTTGAAGCGTGGAGAGTGAATACAGTTTACCGGGAGCGAGCCTATCAGTCTTACACTCACGCGCGGTAACAACAGCCCCCGCGGCGTTATATAGCGCACATAGTTCCTCAGATAGGACTAACTCCTCGGCTGAGAACCGCTTCTTGCCGACAAGCTCAACCTTTTCACCGTGTGTACGCTCGGAGGAGACTATTACATGGTACTTTTCGGGTACAAAGTTCTTAATCTCCATATCCCTATCATATATAGCGCGGACTATCGGCACGATAACGCGCCCGACCCTAAGCAGTTTTCCTGTCCTAATAGTGGCATACCGTGTCAAATTAACGCCATATAACCAGTCGATGTAGGTGCGCGCAAGGCCCTCGGAGGCGAGGTTGTCATACTCGCTCTCATCCTTCATCTCAGAGAGCGCACGCCTTACCGTCTCCGGCGTCTGGTCGGGGAGCCAAAGCCTCTTTTTCACCTTGGTGCCGACGAGCGCGTTTTCTATACATAGCCTGACTATAATCTCTCCCTCGCGGTCAGCGTCTCCCGCGTTGACAATGGTGTCAACATCCTTGCGGTTACAGAGGCTTTTGATTATACCAAACTGCTTTTTTACACCCGCGTCCACCACCTTCGTCTTCTTGCCCGACTTTGTGCGACGCTCCTCGGCACGAAGTTCAAACTTGAACTCATCGGGGAAGCAGGGCAGATTATCCAGCGTCCACCTCGCGTCCTCGGTGGGCGAATACGCCTCGACATCGGCGAGCGAGAAAAGATGACCGAATGCCCAGGTAACGATGTATTCCGAATTTTCAAAGTAGCCGTCGCGCTTATCCATTTTTCCAATACCTGCTACAATATTTCTCGCGAGGCTAGGCTTCTCGGCTATGATAAGTACCATATTCCCGCTCCTTTCTTGTCGATTTACTCTATGCATATTATTCTAGCATATAAATTCCTAAATTTCCACCCCTAAGAGAAAAAAACTCAAAGAGGGGTGAAGACAGGTCACAAATTTTATTCGGAGAAAATCCTCGCGACTTAGGTAGTTCATTTATTTTTATTATTTCACGCGCAAACCCTTTTCTTTTTTATAAATTTATGGTATAATTTGCTATATGAGCGTATTCGTATAATAATGAATATGACAGAGGTGCACAAATTATGGCAAAATTATACTTCAAGTATGGTGCTATGGGTTCATCTAAGACGGCACAGGCACTTATAACAAAATTCAACTACGAGGAACGAGGTATGCGCGTGTGGCTGATTAAGCCGGCTACCGATGTTAGAGATGGCGAGTTCATCCTGCGCTCTAGGATTGGGCTGTCTTCCGAGTGCACCCCGATAGGTAAGGAGTCCTCTATTCTTGAGATGTTCGAGGATAGGTGCGATGTCGATGTTATCATAGCCGACGAGTGCCAATTCTTCACCGAGGTGCAGGTAGACGAGTTACGCGCGATTGTTGACGAGAGAGATATTCCCGTTCTCTGCTTCGGTCTACGCACCGATTTCCTCACCAAGCTCTTCCCCGGCAGTATGAGGCTGTTTGAGGTTGCTGATTCGATAGCCGAGATTAAGACGATATGCAAGTGTGGCAGCAAGGCCACTGTCAACGCGCGTATCAATGAGGTGGGCGATGTCATCACAGAAGGCGCGCAGGTTATGCTTGGCGGCAATGACTCCTATATCGCGATGTGCCACAGATGCTATATGAATGAAATAAAGAGAGGTAAATAAAGTTGGATATTAAGGAAATACTATCTAAATGCGACCACACCCTGCTCGATAGATGCGCTGGGTGGGAGGATATAAGAGGCGTGCTAGATGACGCTATTCACTTTGGTTGTGCCTCTGCCTGCATCCCCCCGACTTTTGTAAGAGAGGCAAAGGCGTATGTTAAGGGCAGACTTCCCATCTGCACCGTTATCGGCTTCCCTAACGGTTATTCCACCTCGCCTGTTAAGGCATACGAGGCAGAGTGCGCTATTATTGATGGTGCAGACGAGATTGATATGGTTATTAACACCTGCGATGTCAAGGACGGCAGGTGGGATGAGATACTAAACGAGATACGCGCAATCAAGTCGGTTTGTGGCCCTAAGATACTAAAGGTTATTATCGAAACCTGCCTGCTCACCGAGGAGCAAAAGGTCAAAATGTGTAAGATAGTTACCGAGGCGGGTGCTGATTTCATCAAGACCTCGACAGGCTTCTCGACAGCCGGCGCAACCCCCGAGGATATAAAACTCTTCGCAGAGAATATCGGAGCGGGTGTCGCAATTAAGGCGGCGGGTGGCATTTCCAGCCTTGCTGATGCAGAGGAGTTTATCGCACTCGGTGCTACACGGCTCGGCACGAGCAGAATTGTAAAGCTCGCTAAGGGTATACAGGGTGCAGGCTACTAATTGGTCGCCGAGGGGCGCAAATAAAGATTAAGCTACGAGATTGGGTGTTATAATTCACACCCGTCCAATGTCAAAACATATATAAAGGAGAAAAAACAATGGCAACACCACATATAAATGCAACAGCAAGTGACTTCGCAAAAACCGTACTTATGCCGGGTGACCCACTTCGCGCTAAGTTCATAGCAGAGACCTTTCTCGAGGGTGCAAAGCTCGTCAATAATGTAAGAGGCATACAGGGATACACAGGTATGTGGCGCGGTGAGCCCGTATCGGTTATGGCAAGCGGAATGGGTATGCCCTCAATAGGCATATATTCCTACGAATTATACAATTTCTTCGGTGTTGAGAACATTATGCGTATCGGCTCTATCGGCGGTATGTCCGAGAGGGTCAAAATCCGTGATATAATCATCGGCATGGGTGCGTGCACCAATTCAAATTATGCAGTGCAGTATAATCTCCAGGGCATATATGCCCCCATCGCAGACTACGGTATGATGAGGATTGCTATCGAGGAGTGCGAGAAGATAGGCGCATCCTATGCGGTCGGTAACATCCTATCCTCTGATACCTTCTATAATGCGGATAGCGAGGCTACGGCAAAGTGGGCGCGTCTTGGTGTCTTAGGAGTTGAGATGGAGGCGGCAGCACTCTATATGAACGCGGCATACGCAGGCAAGAGAGCGCTCGCAATCTGCACCGTATCCGACCACCTCATAACAGGTGAAGCCACAACAGCCGAGGAAAGGCAGAACTCCTTTACCGAGATGATGCAAATTGCGCTTAACACCGCGATTAGACTATAATTGCGCAACTTCGACTTAGGCTTCAGTGAATTTTTCCGTTACACCGCGAACGCGTGCTAAAAACTCTTATAGCATAAGTTGCTCAGCGTTTTCGTCCATAAAGGAGATAATATGAAAAAGACAAAAAGAGTGTTTCTTATCGTCCTAGACTCGGTGGGGATAGGAGAGGCGCCTGATGCCGCCGACTTTGGCGACGCATACGCTAACACATTAAAGAGGATTCACACCTCGGAGAAATTCTATATACCGAACCTAATATCCCTCGGTATCGGGAGCATTGATGGTGTCGACTATCTAGAGGTGGCTGATAATCCCACCGCAACGGTGGCTAGACTTGTAGAGCGCAGCAGTGGCAAGGACACGACCGTAGGTCACTGGGAGCTGATGGGTATTGTATCTAACTCCCCTATGCCGACATATCCCGACGGCTTCCCGAATGATGTCATTGAGCAGTTTTGCAGCCTTACGGGTGTTCCCGGTGTACTCGCTAACAAGCCCTATTCCGGCACCGTTGTAATAGATGAGTTTGGCGAGGAGCATATTAAGACAGGCAAGCCTATTGTATATACCTCAGCAGACAGTGTATTCCAGATTGCAGCGCACGAGGATGTAATTCCACTTCTGCGTCTGTATGAAATATGCAAAATTGCGCGCCAGATGCTGGTCGGGGAGCACGGTGTCGGTAGAGTTATTGCGCGCCCATTTGTTGGCGAGCCGGGCAGATTCCGTCGCACCGCTAACAGACGCGACTTTTCGCTGCTCCCCCCCGAGAGAACGGCGCTCGACGAGATAAAGGACAAGGGGCTTGATGTTATAAGCGTCGGCAAGATAAGCGACATCTTCGGTGGTGTAGGTATCACCGAGTCTAATCCTACCCACGGTAATACCGAGGGCATTAAGGTGGCAAAGGCTATGATGGCACGCGACTTCTGTGGCCTATGCTTCATCAACCTGGTTGACTTCGATATGCTATACGGACACAGACAGGATATAGACGGCTATGCCGCGGCACTCACCGAGTTTGACAGGGCTATTCCCGATATGCTAAAGCTCCTAGGCGAGGACGACTGCCTAATCATCACTGCCGACCACGGATGTGACCCGGGCGACGACAGCACCGACCACACAAGAGAATGCATACCCCTCATTATGTATAGGCAGGGCGAGGCAGGTAAAAACCTCGGAACTATCACAGGCTTCAACACCGTGGGCGATATTATAAAAAAGCTCTTAGGCGTGTAAATGCAAAGTAAGGTTAGCAAGAGAGGTGGTAAAAATGAAGAAAAACACCTATATAGAACTATATGAGGTAGCCGAGCGCGCAAGGGATAGGGCGTATGCCCCGTACTCCAAAATAACGGTAGGCGCAGCACTCTTGACGCGCGGTGGTGCGATATACACCGGTGCAAATATTGAAAACGCGGCATATGGCCCGACAATCTGCGCCGAGCGCGTGGCTATACACACCGCTGTCCATAGCGGAGAGCGCGACTTTGTAGCTATCGCAATAGCCGGTGGTAAGGAGAACGAGGAGGAGCGTTACGACTTTGTTCCCTGCGGCGTATGCAGGCAGGTTATGGCAGAGTTTTGCACACCCGACCTCGTCATAGTAACAGGTGAGGCAGATGGCGTAATATGCCGTAGCCTCGGCGACCTACTACCGCATTCATTCAGCAAGGAAAAGTTATAAAACTTAACACGGGGGGACTATAATGCACATTTATGACATAATTTCAAAGAAAAAGCGCGGCCTTGAGTTGAGTGACGAGGAGATACAATTTTTCGTCATGGGCTACACAAACGGAGATATCCCCGACTATCAGGCGTCTGCCCTACTTATGGCTATATGTCTATGTGGCTGCACCGACCGCGAGACCGCAACCCTAACGCAGGCTATCTGCGATTCGGGTGATGTTGTAGACCTCTCGTCCCTCGGTGAGGGTACTGTTGACAAGCACTCAACAGGTGGTGTCGGTGACAAGACAACGCTGATAATAGCCCCAATTGTAGCATCTCTCGGTGCTAAGGTTGCTAAGATGTCCGGCAGAGGTCTTGGGCATACGGGTGGTACAGTTGATAAGCTTGAGTCATTCCCCGGATATCGCACATCGCTAGCCCCTCGGGAATTTTTAAGTCAGGTTAAGAGGATAGGTATTGCCGTAATCGGTCAGTCCGGCAATCTCGCACCTGCCGACAAGAAATTATACGCACTGCGCGATGTTACCGCGACAATAGACTCGATACCGCTAATCACATCCTCTGTTATGGGCAAGAAGCTTGCCGCAGGTACGCACTCCATCGTTTTGGATGTTAAGTGCGGCTCGGGCGCATTTATGGCTACCGCAGAGGACGCAACAATCCTCGCTCGTAATATGGTCGAGATAGGCTATGCGAGAGGTAGGCGCGTTTCCGCGCTTATCACCAATATGGATATGCCGCTCGGCTCTGCAGTCGGTAATATCTTAGAGGTTAAGGAGGCTATTGAGGTTCTGTCCGGCGGTGGCCCCTCCGACCTAAGAGAAGTTGCGCTCTCGCTCGCAACGCTTATGACCTCACTATCTCTCGGAGTTACCCCGCTTGAGGCTCGCCGTATGTGTGAGGGTGCTGTCAAGTCGGGCAGGGCGCGTGAGAAGTTTATCGAGTGGATTGGTGAGCAGGGCGGTGACGCGAGATATGCCGCCGACCCATCACTATTCCCCGAGGCAGAGATGTCACGCGAGATTTACGCTGCAAAATCCGGCTACATAGCGGCAATGAATACCGAGGCTATCGGTCTATCTGCCGTGGCTCTCGGCGCAGGTCGCGCGACCAAAGAGGATATGATCGACTTCACCGCAGGTATTAAAATTCTAAAGAAAACAGGTGACTATATCGAGTGCGGTGAGCATATCGCCACCCTCTACTCCTCGGCTGCGGCTCGCCTCGACGATGGCGAGAAAATATACACCGGCGCTATCACTGTCAGTGACAACAAGCCAGATGATATGCCACTTATTTATGAGGTAATAGAAAAATAAAATTTACACATTTTTGTGAGGCGCCCTGCAATTGCACTGAACCCATAAAAACGGACATTGAAATAAAAGACCTCTTGTAGTAGAATAGAAACATCTACTGCAGGAGGTTTTTTTGTATGGGAAACAAGAAAGGCGTAAAGCATTATTCAAAAGAGTTTATCGAGCAGATCGTGGCAGAACGAGAAAGCGGTTTGTCAATTTGCGAAATTAGCCGAAAATACAGCATAAGTAGATGGTCTATTCATTGTTGGTGGGGACTTTCAGAAAAGGTC
>JAZOPN010000051.1:0-11247 GCA_045655565.1 Eubacteriales bacterium
TTGATTTAGAGCAGAAATCGTTGGCTTATAATCAAGAACACACGCATCTGGAAGCTCGCTTACAAGGGCGGGTGTCGCAGATTGCTCCTCGGCTGCTCGCAGAAGCGAGCGAGGTGCATAGCACCAAGATTTACAATCTTACAGCCGAAGGAGTACGAGGCGTATAAAAATACGACGAGCGAGGAAACGACGATAGAAAAAGAGCATTAAATAAAAAGAGGAAATTCACAGAATTTCAAGCTTAAAAACAGGAAAATATAAAAAGATTAGAGCGAAGCTATCGTTTTTTACGATAGCTTCGCTCTTTTGTAGGTTTGCCCTAAATAAAGCAGCCCCTTTTGGCGGCTTTCTTAGCCTTTATTATAAGGTGCTTGCAACCTGTCCCCATCTATTCTTGCGATGGGGCAGAAACACATTGCTATGGCAAATTACGCCTCGGTCTTAACGGCGTCGTCCGCCTTAGTCTGCTCTACATCACGCATAGAGAGGTTCTGTCTACCCTTCTCATCGGTGCCGAGATACTTAACGCGAACTGTGTCACCAACCTTAACAACATCCTCAACCTGCTCGGTGCGCTTGTTCTGAAGCTTGGAGATGTGCACCATTCCCTCCTTACCGGGAGCATACTCAACGAATGCACCAATAGGAATGATACGGGTAACCGTACCCTCATATACCTCACCCACAACAGGCTCGAATACGATAGCATCAATAATAGCCTTAGCCATATCAGCAGAAGCTCTGTCAACTGCTGCGATGAATACAGAACCATCGTCCTCGATATCGATCTTAGCACCGGTATCCGCAACGATCTTCTGGATAACCTTTCCGCCGCTACCGATAACCTCACGGATCTTATCGGGGTTGATCTTCATAGAGATCATCTTAGGAGCGTATGCGCTAACCTCAGCGCGAGGTGCGGGAATAGCCGCAAGTATTACCTTGTCGATAATCTCATCTCTACCCTGGTGAGTAGTTTCAAGCGCGCGCTTGATAATATCGGGGGTAAGACCGTCAACCTTAAGGTCCATCTGGATGGATGTAATACCCTTCTTAGTACCTGCTACCTTGAAGTCCATATCGCCATAGAAGTCCTCAAGACCCTGAATATCTATCATGGTATCCCAAGATCCATCCTCGGCAGTGATAAGACCGCAGGAGATACCTGCAACAGGAGCCTTAATCGGAACACCCGCATCCATAAGAGCAAGGGTAGAACCGCATACAGAGCCCTGAGAGGTAGAACCGTTGGAGCTAACAACCTCGGAAACAAGACGGATAGCATAGGGGAACTCCTCGGTCGAGGGAAGAACCGGAACAAGGGAACGCTCCGCAAGAGCACCGTGACCTATCTCACGACGGCCGGGGCTGCGCTGTGCCTTAGCCTCACCTGTGGAGTAACCGGGCATATTGTAGTGGTGCATATATCTCTTCTCGGTCTCCTCGTCAAGGCCCTCGAGCTTCTGTGCATCGGAGAGGGTGCCAAGGGTTGCGATGGTAAGAACCTGTGTCTGACCTCTGGTAAACAGACCCGAGCCGTGTACTCTCGGAATAACACCAACCTCGGAAGCAAGAGGACGGATCTCGTCCATTCTTCTACCGTCCACACGCTTCTTGTCAACAAGAAGCCAACGGCGAACGATCTTCTTCTGAATCTTATAGATAAGCTCTGCAAGCTGCACCTTGATGTCGGGGTACTTCTCCTCGAATGTAGCAACGATATCATCCATAATGGGCTGCATCTTAGCATCTCTAACATTCTTGTCATCGGTGTCAAGAGCCTCCATAACCCTCTCTTCGCAGTACGCGAAGATCTCGTCGAACATATCGTGGTCAAGATCGCCCGAGGTGTACTCGAACTTAGGCTTACCAATCTCTCTAACGATGGAGTTGATGAAGTTAACGATACCCTTACACTCCTCGTGAGCTATCATAATAGCCTCAAACATATCCTCGTCGGAAACCTCGTTAGCACCAGCCTCGATCATAACGACCTTTTCAAGGGAAGCTGCTACGGTAAGCTCAAGGTCGCTAACCTTACGCTGTTCTGCTGTGGGGTTAACAACGGGCTTACCGTCAACAAGACCCATAAATACGCCGCCGATAGGGCCATTCCACGGAATGTCGGAGATGGAGAGGGCGATAGATGCACCGATCATAGCGGTGATCTCGGGCGAGCAGTCGGGGTCAACCGACATAATGGTTAGAAGAAGAGAGATATCATTTCTCAGATCCTTGGGGAAAAGAGGTCTTACAGGACGGTCGATAACACGGCCTGCGAGAACAGCCTTCTCGGAGGGCTTACCCTCACGCTTAAGGAATCCGCCGGGGATCTTACCGACAGCATACATCTTCTCGTCATAATCAACCGAGAGGGGGAGGAAGTCGATGCCATCACGGGGGGCTGCGGATGCAGTAGCAGTGGCAAGGACGGTGGTGTCACCATACTTAACGAGGGCGGCACCGTTGGCAAGACCTGCGATCTTACCTGTCTCAACTACAAGGGGTCTGCCTGCAAGCTCGTAGGTGAACACTCTGTAATTGTCAAATGTCTTAAAGTTTTCTACCATTTTTGTTTTCTCCTTTTATTTTTGTATTATGAGGAGCGAACATAGCACTTAAATATAGGCTTGATAAGATAAATCAAACACATATTTAACTGCTACTTCCGCACCTCGGTGTAACGAATTTTGGGGGACTTCGCTGAAAACGGGAACGAATAATCGTCCCCGTTCTTTAGCAAAGTGATCTTTACGAGGAAAATTACTTTCTAAGACCAAGAGCCTTAATGATAGCTCTGTATCTCTCGATGTCCTTCTTCGCAAGATAAGCAAGCAGCTGCTTTCTGTGACCAACCATCTTGGAGAGGCCTCTCTGAGAATGGAAGTCCTTAGGATTCTTCTTCATGTGCTCGGTAAGCTCATTGATCCTAGTTGTGAGAATAGCGATCTGCACCTCGGGAGAGCCTGTGTCTCTCTCGTTGATCTTGTACTGCTCAATAAGAGCAGTCTTTGTCTCTCTTGAAATCATCTTTCTTCTACCTTTCTTAATATTTTACCAAGTGACCGAGTGCGGTGCGGATGATACGCAAGAGCCACGCAAAGGACGAGCCATAAGCGGAGCAAAAGCCAAACACCGTACCAAGTCATAGGCCGAAATGTATTATAACATACTTTTTATAGTTTGTAAATACTTTTTGCTAAATTTTATAAATAATACATAAAATGCGGGATGATAACACCCTATCTGCATATAAACCACACACGCAGAGGTTGTGGCACTTAAGGGGATAATATATTAGAGCTTCGCAAGAAGTGCTGAAAGCGCGCGTCCTCTGTGGCTTATCGCGTTTTTCTCCTCGTCGGTCATCTCGGCAACTGTGCGACTTTCACCCTCGGGGATAAATATCGGGTCATAGCCGAAGCCACGCTCACCGCGTGCATCCGGGGTGATAGTGCCATACATATAGCCCTCTGCCGTGACAAGTCTGCCATCCGGGAAGACGAGTGCCATAGCACAGGTGTAGTGCGCGCCCTTATCCGCCTTATCGCTAAGGTTCGCGAGAAGAAGCGCGTTGTTAGCACCGTCGTCACCGTGAGAGCCGGCATAGCGCGCGCTGAAAACTCCCGGCGCGTCACCCAGAGCGTGGGCAGTTATACCGCTATCATCGGCAAGACTGGGGCAGCCTGAAAGCTCGGCTATCTCTCTTGCCTTTTTTGTGGCGTTCTCCATAAAGGTTGTGCCATCCTCTATCGTCTCGTGGTCTATCCCCGCCTCAGAAAGCGAGAGTATCTCATCGAAATGACTACCGAGTATTGCCTTAATCTCGTATATCTTATGCTTGTTATTCGAGGCTATTATCAGTTTCATTTTTCTACCTCTCGGTGTAAAGTTTAGTTTTCTTTTTTAAGTATTACATCAATGGTAAATACCGCCTAAAATACGAGAAAATGCGACACGGGGTCGCACTTCTCTTAAAAATAATATTAGAACAGACCTGTGATTTTGCCGTCGGCATCGATATCAATTCTCTCTGCCGCGGGGGACTTAGGCAGTCCGGGCATAGTCATAATATCGCCCGTCAGAACTACAACGAAGCCCGCCCCGGCAGACACCTTAACATTCTTAATAGTTACAGTGAAGCCTGAGGGCGCACCGAGCTTTGTCGGGTCGTCAGAGAAGGAATACTGTGTCTTTGCAACACATATAGGGAGCTTATCAAAGCCGAGGGCTGTAAGGGATGCCACCTGCTTCTTCGCCTGGGGTGTGAGGGTTATTCCGTCACCACCGTATATGCGCTTAACTATGCTCTCAATCTTCTCCTCAATTGTACCGTCAAGGTCATAGGAGTAGGTGAAGTCGCCACATTCCTCCTCGCAAAGCCTGACAACCTCGCGTGCAAGAGCCTCACCACCCTTGCCACCCTCTGCCCATACGGTAGAGAGGACAACATTAACACCGAGAGCCTTACACTTCTCTATTATGAATTCTATCTCGCGGTCGGTATCTGTGGGGAAACGGTTAACAGCCACAACAGAGGGTAGCTTATATACATTCTTGATATTCGACACATGGCGTAGCAGGTTGGGAATACCGCGTTCAAGAGCCTCAAGGTTCTCGCCTGCAAGCTCAGATTTAGCAAGTCCACCGTGCATCTTCAGCGCACGAACGGTAGCAACGATAACAACAGCACTAGGTACAAGCCCTGCCATACGGCACTTGATGTCGAGAAATTTCTCCGCGCCAAGATCTGCACCAAAGCCAGCCTCGGTGATAGCGTAGTCAGCCATCTTCATCGCGGTCTTGGTAGCGATAACAGAGTTACAACCGTGTGCTATGTTAGCGAACGGGCCACCGTGGACAAAGGCGGGTGTACCCTCGAGGGTCTGCACGAGATTAGGCTTGATAGCATCCTTTAAGAGTGCCGCCAAAGCGCCCTCTGCCTTTAGGTCACCTGCGGTGATAGGACGCTCGTCATAGGTGTAGCCGACGATAATTCTCGCGAGCCTTGCCTTAAGGTCGGAAAGAGATGTAGCGAGGCAGAGCACCGCCATAATCTCCGAGGCAACGGTGATGTCATATCCGTCCTCACGGGGCACGCCATTCACCCTGCCACCAAGTCCGTCGGTGACATAGCGAAGCTGACGGTCATTCATATCAACGCATCTCTTCCAGGTGATACGGCGAGGGTCAATTCCGAGCACATTCCCCTGATAGATGTGGTTGTCCAGCATAGCGGCAAGAAGATTGTTAGCCGCGCCAATCGCGTGGAAGTCGCCTGTAAAGTGTAGGTTGATATCCTCCATCGGGATAACCTGCGCCCATCCGCCTCCTGCGGCACCGCCCTTGATACCGAAAACAGGGCCGAGAGATGGCTCACGCAGAGCAACGGCAACACTCTTACCTATTCTCTTTAGACCGTCGGCAAGACCTATGGTCGTGGTGGTCTTTCCCTCTCCTGCGGGTGTCGGGGTGATAGCCGTTACAAGCACTAGCTTACCATCCGGCTTATCCTTGTTATCGGTTATGAGCGAGAGGTCTAGCTTCGCCTTGCTTCTGCCGTAAAGCTCTACGTACTTTTCATCAACTCCGGCATCCTTCGCTACATCGAGAATGTACCTTGGTGTGACGGACTGCGCTATTTCAATATCGGTCATATCTAAATCTCCTTGGCATTTTTTTAACAAACTTATTATACACCCACCGAGGTACAGTTGTCAATGAATAAAAGGATTTTTTAGTGCTTTTTAGTGTTTTTTCTTATAACTTCGCCATCAGGACGCGCATTCTATAAAGCCCGTTACCTAAAAAATTCAAATTGGTTTATTAAAAATGCTATATCACTTGTTAAAACACCGATGGAATATTATTACTTCGAGGTTCATATTTAGTCTTCCTCGTCGGGAATATATAGCATTATGTCCTCGACAGCACAGCCGAGAAAGCGGCACAGGTCGTTAAGCGTAGTGGTGCTAATCGGTTTATCCTGCTTCAGCCTATCTAAGAGGCTTCGCGAAACACCAAACTCATTTATGAGCCTGTATGTTGATATACCCTTTCTTTTCATTGTTTCGTAAAGTGGTTTATAAGTTATCATAGATTATCTCCATTATCAAAAACTTTTCCCACTTAAAGTATAAAAAATACTCTATTACTTGACAATTGCCGATATATAAATAATATTACACGAAGGATGGTTGGTAACTAAAACTTAGGCTAAGGTCTTCTTTTCGGGGAAGGCTTTTTGGTGCAAAAAATTGAATTAAAATTAATTTTACCTCTTGACAAACAAATACTAAAGTTATATAATATGGTGTACGACTATGGTTGCTCGTAGCCTAAACTACACTTCATAGTCAAAAACAAATGGGGGTATGCGAGTTGAAGCTTGATTTAAGACCGCTGCTAGCCGGCGAACGACTGCTTAGGTTCGATTACGAGTTACCGCTCGAGTATGACCCCGAGGACGCTGCAAGCTTTCTTTACGGCGTAAGTTTTCCTTCTCCCATGAAGGTGGTGGGTGAGATAACCAACACTGCGGGCTATATGAGGATGACGCTCTCGATGTCGGTCGATTATGAGGCCAAATGCGCGAGATGTCTTTCACCTGTCTGCGGATGCTTTTCCCTCGACCTTGAGAAAACCGTAGCCCCGAGGAATTTACTTGGCGACCTAGACGAGGACAGGCTAGACGATTATGCGATAATCGAGGACGGCTTCCTCGACATTGACGAGCCTCTACGAGAGGAGCTAGAGATGGCATTTCCCATCCGTTTCCTATGTCGCGAGGATTGTCGTGGGCTGTGCCACAAGTGTGGCAAAAATCTAAATGACGGTGATTGCAACTGCGACACCAAGGAGGTCGACCCGAGGCTCGAGCCGCTTAGGCGACTGCTCGAGGAGCTAAAGGAAAAAGAGGCCCAAGAAACCACAGAATAATAAAAAAACATATACCGAGCATGTGGTGTACACATTCTCATACAGGAGGTAAACAAAGATGGCAGTTCCGAAGAGAAAGGTTTCTCACGCGAGAAAGATGAAGAGACGCTCCAGCGTTTGGAAGCTTGAGACTCCCACCAACCTTGTTAAGTGCCCTCAGTGCGGCGAGTACAATCTTGCATACCGCGTATGTAAGGCTTGCGGCTTCTACAAGGGTGAAGAGGTTGTTGCTGTTAAGGGTAGCGAGGCTAAGTAATCTTGCCAAAATAAAAGGTGCTGAATTTCAGCACCTTTTATTTTTATTATATGCATTAAGCACAATAGTTTATAATATTTTGTACGTAAAAACAGCACAGGTGGCTACCCGTGCTGATTTTTGTATAGCGAAAAAGACCCACGGACATCCGGTGTTATTCCAAACGGAAAGCCTGCCGAATGCTAGCGGGTCTTTTTTTATAGTAAGTGTTTTAGTATTTTATGTCATATTAACCGGCTTATGCCATAGAAATTATACTTCTTTTATGAAGATAACGCTACACGGGTCCATACTAAACTCGAGTTTATCGGTCACACCGACGAGCTCACCGTCGTGCTCCTTATCTAGAAGATATACCTCGAAATTACCACCTCTTGCGATGTCGAGGCACACGTCCTTCTTCTCTGTCTCGTCATCATTTTCGGTGTAATATGTAATCATCGCCGTCACCTTACCCGCCTTATCGACGCCGAGAAGCGAGTAGATATTCTCGATGGATGATTTGGTCGGTATTTCCTTCTCCATATCGTAGAACTGACCGTACCAATAGAGGGGGTAGTAGCCCTTCAGCTTCTCGCAAGTATACAAATCAAACGCGCCACAGAAGACGCTCTGCCTTGTATCGTAATACATAAGCATATCAATAGAGGTGTCCTGCGCCGCAGAAATGACTGCTGAGACGAACGCAGCCCCCTTTATTCCGTGAATGGACTTGATAGTATATATGAATTCCTCACTCCAGCCCCTAACATAATTCCACTCGTTGAGTATGCTCTCGGCCTTCTCATAGCCGTACTTATCAAGCAAAGCTCTAATTTTCTCAGCCTTATCCACAATGCTAATAGGCTCTTTAGCGTAAATGTGCCAGGAGAAGAAGTCAAGCTCTACGCCCCTCTTCTTCATCTCCGAGAGGAAGTCCTCTGCCCAATCAAGGCGAAATGCGAGTGCGGGACCGCCTATCTTTAAGTGAGGGAAGCGGGCTTTAAGATGCTTTGCCGCAATCTCATACATATCGAAGAACTCCGCCTTCGTACCACCCCAGGTACGCTTGTTATCCGAGTCTTCTTCATCGAGGTCGGGCTCGTTCCATATCTCCCAATACTCCATATCAAGCTTGAAGCCGTCTGCCCAGCCCTCTGTGTAGTGGCGAATGATGTGCTCACAGATAATCGCCCATTTCTTGAAATCCTTAGGCGGAAGCGTTCCATGCTTCTTAATCTGGTGCTCAATGGTCTGCCCCAGTCTAAAGAATGTCTTAGTCCCGGCATCGAGTGTGGTGAAAATACACTCATCGGTGCAGGCGAAATCATAGGATGCGGGGTCGGTAGGATCGGCATCGAAGTTAGGGAAAATCATAGTAATATCGTGGCTATATGGGCCACCGTATATAGCATCCAATGCAGAATCGTGATTTCTCGAATATGGGATACGTGCCGCCTTGTAGTCGACAAAGTTGCTCATTAATTGGTCGTTCGTGTACCTCTTGTGCCATGGGCCACCATTTGTCGCGTTCAAAAGTCTAAAAGCGCGGCCACTCTCTGATAAATCAAATTTTAATGTTTGCATATTATATCCTCCTTGAAGTTAAAAGACCGTTATTGTCTATCCGGAAAATAACCTACATAATTTACAAATTCCGCATACATAATCTTTTATCAAGTCTATTATAACAGACAAAAATACGATAGTCAAGTACTCGAAATTGTTTTTTTATGTACATCAACAAGCTCAACCCTAATCTCTTCCCATCTATTATTTCTACTCCCTTCCAATGGTATAATTCTCATAGTATTCCCGGTTTTTCAAGCTGTTTTTCTTTGAAAAATACTTTTCGTGCATACTTGGGTGCTAAGTTAATATAGAAAAGCGAGATATGCGTTGTGGATTGACAAAGTCACTATCGTATGCTAAAATAGCGGTGTGGAGCGCATAGCAATGGAGGTGGTATTATGTCAGAACTTTTGCGCGGTGTCGAGATAGAGAGAAAATTCGTTATAGTAAAGCCGTGCGTTTGTGACCTCAAGAGGGAAAAGAACTATACCGTAAGTGAAATAGAGCAGATTTACCTAAAGGGTGCGCCGAATGCCACCAGGCGTGTGCGCCGTCGCAGAATGGGAGACCTCACGCGCTATTATGAGACCGTCAAGACGCGCATTGACCGTATGTCGGTCATAGAGGACGAGGGCGAGATTAGCGAGGATGAGTATATCACCTTATCTCGTGAGATACTCGAGGGTACACGCCCGATACATAAGGTGCGCCATACTTTTTCCTATGGTGAACTAACCGTCGAGATTGATATATATGACGAGTGGGAGGATACCTGCATTCTTGAGTGCGAGCTACCCTCGCGCGACTATCCGCTGACCCTGCCCGACTTCATCACCGTCGTGCGCGAGGTAACAGGTGAGAAGCCTTATTCTAACGCGAGTATGGCTAGGGTATTCCCCAAAGAACTGATTTCCGACCGATAGGTCATAAAGCAGTGAAGCTTGTTGAGTAGTGATGTTTCAGCTTATGGCAATGTGATATTCACTTTGTTAGTGATGTTTCGGCTTGTGGTGAAGCTTGTTGAGTAGTTAAGTTCCGGCACATGGCGAAATTCGTTGAGTAGTTAAGTTCCGGCACATGGCGAAGTGATATTCACCTTACGGCTAAGTGCAATTTGCTCGTGAGAAGCACCAACTTCGCTGCGAGCATCGCAAGCAACTCCATTTATAACGCAAGCTTCGCTTTGTCACAAGGCGAAAGTTAGTTTTTGTTGTCGCAAAACTTCACCAACAAAAAAGAGGCGAATAAGAGGTTAATCGCCTGCCCCATTTTTATTCGGCTATGCCAAAATGCGGTAGCCCCTTTTGCGAAGACTTAGGTATATTCGCCAAAGCGAAGATGTCCACCCCCCCCCTCTCCCGACAAGCAATCTTGCCGACCTACGCGAGGGATATGCGCCCCCCGGAGCTTCTCAGCCTAACGGTTTTCAAGGCGTAATACACCGTCGGATTTTAGAAGAAATTAACGGAAGATAACGGAACTTAAAAGAGGCTGAAAACCCAGACTTATACTCCCCGCGAGCGTCACCTTATTCAAGGTGGCGCTTTGCGCTTCTTTGCCACAACGGATTAAGTTATTAGCATCATTATACCACAAAGCTGTCGAGAGTTCAAGGGAGAGTAACTATATTCTTTCTCTTCCGCCGTTGTTTTGCAAAAAAGTTTACATTAAACACTATAATAATTATTGACAGACGATATAACATTTGGTATAATGGAAATGATAATACTTGTTATATTCAACGTAAGGTTCATCTGTAAGCTCGCTTGCAAGTGAACCGAGGCAGATTGCTCCGCGAGCGTTGAGTGAAGCGCAACATGGGCGAAAGCCCGATATCGCAGAGATCGGCTCGCGTGGAGTATACAAAGCGGAGGCATAAAATGCAAAAGCTAATCAAGAGTATAAGAGAATATTTGGGGTTAAGCCAAGCCGACTTTGCCGAGAAGCTGGGCGTGACCTTTGCGACCATTAACCGTTGGGAGAACGGTCGTGCAATCCCCACCAAATTGGCGCAGGCAACCCTTTACGAGTACTGCAAGGCGCAGGGCGTTCCCGTTTATCAGATGATCCTTGATAAGATCAGAAATGCAGCCGAGGGAATCGCACTTGAAGAAGGACGAATCCTGCTCTACCACGGCTCAAAGTCGGGTATCGTTGGCGACATCGCTCCCAAGAGCCGCGAGATGTGTGACTTCGGTAAGGGCTTTTATATGGGAACTGAACCCGGACAACCGCTGACTCTCATCTGCGATTTTGAAAAATCAAAGTTCTACATTGTTTCGATCGATACGCGCGAGCTTGATACTGTTGAGATCCAAGCCGACCTCGATTGGGCAATGCTCGTTGCCTATCATCGCGGCAGAATGGAACAGATCAAGGGTACTACTTTCTACGATAAATACAGCCAAATGGATGCAGGGAAAGACCTGGTAATTGGAAGCATCGCAAACGACCGAATGTTCTACGTGCTCGATAACTTCTTTACCGGCGGTATCACCGAT
>JAZOPN010000052.1:0-10767 GCA_045655565.1 Eubacteriales bacterium
TGATATATTCAAAGTCCTTCTTCTCAAGTAACGTAATGAGGGCTTCGTCCATTCTGATTGCCGTATTAAAGTATTTGCTTTCGTTTTTATTCATAAGACGCCCCCTTTAATAATTTACTTTCCTTCGCTGATCTCTCTTGCGAGCTCCACGATCTCATAAGCATATTTTTTCTTGCCGTTTTCAAGTATTTTCTTATAGATGGGGTAATTCACACCGCATCCAATTATACCGATAATGCCAAGAGCAATACCTAAAATCATACCTGTAATACCACTACCGATAACCTGCATCGCAAGGGACATTCCCGTGCCAAACAAAAGCGTGAAAATAATACCAAAGGTATAGGTGAAAATAGTTGCGGGCATTTTTGCCTGTCTGTCGAGCTTGCGAAGTGCAACGATTTTGGAGTTGTCCTTGGGAGCATACTCCTTTGCAATGGATTCTGCGTAAATTTTGTCTGTGTTCATTTTATTTCTCCTTTTCGGTTTGTGTCTTTATTATACCAAACGCAAAAAGAAATTTGAACAACATGATTAGCTTAATGTGTTGATTTCAACATCTTCAACCAAATAAATTATACCACAAACCAGTAAATTTGTAAATGGTTGATTGATTGCGTACATACTTGCGCCAAATTTGAACCAAAACCACAAACTTGGCAAAAAGAAAACCCCGAAAACCGTTGTGGTATCGGGGTTTTTTGATAATCGCCGTAAGGCTGTAATTATCTCTTCGAGAACTGAGGTGCGCGACGCGCTGCCTTGAGACCGTACTTCTTTCTCTCCTTCATTCTCGGGTCACGAGTGAGGAAGCCAGCCTTCTTGAGTGCGGGCTTGAATGCCTCGTCTGCAAGAAGAAGAGCACGAGCAACGCCGTGACGGATAGCGCCTGCCTGACCGGAGAAGCCGCCGCCGCGAACATTAGCAACGATGTCGAACTTACCCTCGGTCTCGGTTACGCCGAAGGGCTGGTTAACGATAAGCTTAAGAGTATCGAGACCGAAGTAATCATCGATATCTCTGCCGTTGATGGTGATAACGCCTGTACCGGGATAGAGACGAACTCTGGCAACAGACTTCTTTCTTCTACCTGTACCATAGAAATAGGGCTTTGCACTGGTATACATAATTCAATTATCCTCCCTTATTAGTCAAGTACGATAGGCTTCTGTGCTGCCTGCTCGTGTTTTTCGCCTGCATATACATGAAGACGAGTGAATGCCTTAGCACCCAATGTGTTGTGAGGGAGCATACCCTTAACTGCAAGCTCCATAGCAAGCTCAGGACGAGTTGCCATAAGTCTCTTGTACTGTATCTCCTTGAGGCCACCGATGTAGCCGGAGTGGTGGCGATAGTACTTCTGCTCAGCCTTCTTACCGGAGAGAGTAGCCTTGCCGGCATTGATGATGATCACGAACTCACCACAGTCAGCGTGAGGTGTGAACTCAGGTCTGTGCTTACCGCGAAGAATGGTAGCAGCCTTAACAGCAACCTTGCCGAGAGGCTGACCTGCGGCATCGATAACGAACCATCTGCGCTCGATGGTCTTTTCATTTGCCATAAAAGTGGACATTTGATTTTCCTCCATAAAAAATAACAAGTCTTTTTCAAGCTTGTTTATTATAACATATAAGACAAATGTTGTCAATAGCTTTTAGAAAACTTTTTTGCAAGAAATCAAATTAGAAAACGAGAGCTCGCAAATGCTCTCGTTTTCTCTCGTTTTCTCTCATTTCCTATTCTTCGAAAAATAAAAAAATTTCTTAAACTTTTGTGAAAATGCAATAAATAATGCTAATGTGGCGTTAAATCTGCTTGTGTACGCTCTTGTATTCATCATAATAGCGGTAGTACTTGCAGTCCCGTGTTAGCCCCGAGACGAAGTCAGCCATCTCATCCTCGTCGAGCGAAAGTGAGCAGGTGTACTCATCGATGTATTCATCATATACATAGAATTCACAGCTCTCGCAGTTCGCTATGGCCTTAGGCGTATACTTAGAAAAATCAAGTGCCATAATTCACCATTATTACTCTGTATCAGCGTGCGAGGGTAGAGATTACCGCGCTGGCAATCGCGACTATCGCGAGCAGCACAATAGCGAATATTACCACCTTCATATCGCGTTTAACTGCTCTGTGTGCTGCATCAACAGCCTCTCTGTATTCTGCCTCAATCTCTTCGTCTGCCTCGCGGTCAAGCTCCTTGATTACGGTTGTTGCATCTGTGCTTATGTTGAGTCTATCTGCGACAGCATTTACCTTGTTGAGAAACTCGGATATAGCCCCCTCAAGCTCGCCCTCGTCAACCTCGCTGTCTGTCACTTTTGCCTCAAAGGAGATATAATATACATCATCCTCGGTAAGCTCATCGGTTGTGATAGCAACCGTTCCGAGTATAAGAAGCGCCTCGCTCTCGCCCTCTCCGACATCATTCTCGGCTACTTCAAGCTCTGCTGTGAGTTTTACACCATATTTAGTAAGTATCTCCTCGGCACTTTTAAGAGCTGCCTCAGCCCTTGCTCTTGCATCAATTAAAGTCATATATCTCGCCACCGGAGAAGTGGCACCTCCTTATAATAGTTTTGTGTCTAGATAATATCTTCCGTCGCGACGCTTTATGCCATATAGACACTCGCGCGCCATCGCGAATATTCTGTCCGCATTGACACCCACGCAGTTGTCGATATTCTCGAGGAACCTCGCCGCCGATGGATGAAAGTCTGATGTCGTTGCGAACACACCGCGTGAGCCTTGTGCCGCACATACCGCGCCGTAGAAGCCACGCACCGTCGTCTCGTTTGTCAGCTCAAGGCGATTTTTAGCCTGTATCATAAGCACCTCGCGAAATCCGAGGCTGTCGGTCGTCTTTATAATTCCGTCGATGCCCATATCATCCGTGCCGCCCGTGACATAGCACTCATTTATGATTTTACCCGACTTCGCCAGGTGCTTAGAGAGAAGTGTCAGGATAAAGTGCTCGAAGAACTCGCCCCCCTTGCTATGTAGCCTGGTCATAAAATCATTCTTCAGGGATAACATATCGCTTATATCCTCGATATTAGCCCTTTTCTCGGGTGCAATTTGGTATTTAGAGTCAACAAGCTCAATTACACCAAAGTTGATAAGACGCTTAGTCACCTGCCCGATAAGGCTATATAGAATGTTGTCATCATGCGTCGAGGCGGTTTTGTCTGTGCCGAAATGCCTAACAAGTGCCGACCTAAGCTCCGGCTTCGCCATCGGCTTTACCCTAAGCAATGCCAGCATCTCTTTCTCACAGCTCTCGACACGAAGTGCCACAGGCTTAGATGATGTGAGGAAGTATTTGTCCCCCTCACACCCGAGAACTCCGCTATCCATCATTTCGTTGATAATAGAGCCGACAGCACCCCTTGCCTCGGTAACCTTGCCGAGTGCGCCGTCACCCTTTGCATCGTCACCGAGCAAGGAAGATACAACCAGTCCGATCAGCTCGCCTCTTGTGTACTCGCCTCTCTCGACGGTCTCGATTATTGCCTTGTAAACTCTTTTGTGATTTAGCATTTTGATACCTCTTAGTGAGCGAATTGGCTGTTATACAGATGCGCGTAGAAGCCACCGCGAGCAATCAGCTCCTCGTGACGCCCCTGCTCAACTATATTACCATCCTTCATAACAAGGATGACATCCGCCTCGCGTATTGTAGAGAGCCTGTGCGCGACAATGAAGCTTGTGCGCCCCTGCATCATCTCTGCAAACGCCTTTTGTATTCTGATTTCGGTGCGTGTGTCTATCGACGAGGTCGCCTCGTCAAGTATCAGCATCGGTGGAAGTGCCAGCATCACTCTTGTTATACATAACAGCTGCTTCTGCCCCTGCGATAGACCCTCGCCTCCCTCGCCTATGAGCGTGTCATAGCCATTCTTCAGCCTCTTGATGAAGCTGTGAGAGTGTGCTGCCTTAGCCGCCGCGATTATCTCCTCGTCGGTTGCGTCGGGCTTGCCCATCACTATGTTTTCTCTTATAGTGCCGGCTCTTAGCCAGGTGTCCTGGAGCACCATTCCGTAGTTCTCGCGTAGCGACTTTCTGGTTAGATTTCGTATGTCCTTGCCCTCAACCATAATCGCGCCCGATTTCACATCATAGAAGCGCATAAGAAGGTTGATAAGCGTTGTTTTTCCGCATCCTGTCGGGCCTACGATAGCAACCCTCTCTCCCGGTGTAACCGTAAGATTTATATTCTGAAGAAGCGGTTTATCCTCAACATAAGAGAATGAAACATCCGAGAGCAGGATATCGCCATCTACCTCGGTGAGCACCTCGCCCCCCTCGTCGGACACCTCCGCCTCTGCCTCGATAAGCTCGAATACGCGTGAAGCGCAGGTGAGCGCATTCTGGAACTCGGTTATAACACCCGAAATCTCGTTGAACGGCTTTGTGTACTGATTTGTGTAGGAGAGCAGACAGGATAATTCACCTATGGTGAATACCACAGCACTGTCCTTAGTGGATATGGCAAGCAACGCGCCGACAAGTGCTACCGCCGCATATACAACGCTGTTGATAAATCTCGTTGTCGGGTTGACAAGAGAAGAGAAAAATATCGCGTTAAGCGTGGTCGTGTTTAGCCTTCTATTCACCTCGTCAAAACGCTCTGCCGCCTCATCCTCATAGGCGAACGCCTTGACTATCTTCTGGTTGCCTATCATCTCACCGATGAGCGAGGTTGCCTCTGCCTCTGTCTTAGAGCGTGCGCCAAACATCGAGTGCGTCCTAGATGCGATAAACCTTGCAATAAGCAGTGACATAGGCGTTAGGACTACCACGACTATCGCGACAATCCAGTTAATATAGAACATAAAGAAGAGTGTACCTAGAATAGTGAGCACACCTGTGAAAAGCTGGGTAAAGCCGAGTAGAAGACCCTCGACAAACTGGTCTGCATCGTTGATAACCCTGTTAACGGTATCGCCCTGCGAGCGAGTGTCAAGGTAGGATAGAGGTAGGTGCATAACCTTTCTAAAGGCATCATTACGCATATCTCTTACAACCTGGTAGGCTATGCGGTTGTTTATCGTGCTCATAAGCCAGGTTGCAAGAGCTGTGCCGCCTATCATTACTACGGCAAGCAGCATCCTGTCTGTTATTCCGACCCAGTCCATTGGCACATCGGCACCGAAGTTTGTGATAATGTCGATTATCTCACCTATTATAATAGGTATATATAGCGTGAGCGCAACCGAAATAAGTGCAAGAAATATTGATATGGGCAGTAGTAGTTTGTACCTGCCGATATATCGTAGCACCTTAGCGAGTGTGCCGGGCTTTGCTTTTTCTTTAATCTTAGCCATTAGCACCGACCTCCTTAAAAGAATGTGCGTCTATACTAGGCGTATCATCCTTGCCAAACTGCGACTCATATATCTCGCGATATATATCCGAGGTGGAGAGCAGTTCATCGTGTGTGCCTTGTCCTACCATCTCGCCGTCCTCAAGTAGGATGATTTTGTCAGCGTGCATAATAGACGAGGTTCTCTGCGATACGATAAATACCGTTGTACCGCCACCCATCTCGCGAATGGCAGCGCGCAGTCTTGCGTCTGTTGCAAAATCGAGTGCCGATGCCGAGTCATCGAGAATAAGTATCTTCGGTGAGCCGACAAGCGCCCTCGCTATGGTGAGTCTCTGCCTCTGACCGCCGGAAAGGTTAGTGCCCCCCTCCTCGATAAGTGCATCAAGACCGCCCTTTTCCTCGACGACCTCTCGCGCCTGCGCTATCTCTAGCGCACGCCAAATTTCCTCGTCGGTAGCGTTCCTACATCTGTATCTCATATTATCTCTGACCGTACCGCGAAAGAGTACTGCCTTTTGCGGTACAATACCAATCATCTCTCGCAGAGCCTCGGTATCATATTCCGTAACATTTGTACCATCTATAACAACCGAGCCTGCCGTAGCAGGGTAGAAGCCCGGTATCATATTGATAAGAGAGGTCTTGCCGGAGCCTGTACCGCCGATAATTCCAATCGTATCACCCGAACGGGCAGAGAAGCTAATATCGGTAACAGACTCCTCGCCCGAGCCAAAATACTTGAGGCTCGCACCACGGAACTCAACAGCATATTCGCTACCCGCGCCGGCCTTAGCCACACCGCTTACCTCGGTGGTCTTGAGCTCTAGCACATCGGCAATTCTCGATGCCGAAACAAGCGCGCGAGATATAGAAATTATAAGATTAGCAAGCTTTATAAGCTCAACCAAAATCTGAGACATATAGTTGTATAGAGCGAGCACCTGACCTGCGGTAAGAGTACCGCTCTCGACCTGAATTGCTCCAAGCTCCATAAGCCATAGTATAGCTAGGTTAATGATAACATAGGTAAGCGGATTAAGAAGCGAAGAAACCATACCAACGCGCTTCTGCATCCCTGTGAGCCTATCATTGGCTACACCGAAGCTCTCTACCTCGTCATTTTCCTTGCGAAACGCCCTAATAACGCGGACACCCGAGAGGTTTTCTCGCGTCTTGCCGAGCACTGTGTCGGTATGCTTCCCGACGCTCTTGTACTGTGGCATAGTGATGAACATAATGCCGAATACAACCACGGATAGGGCGGGGATAACTACTGCAAATGATATCGCAGATGTAGGATTAACCACAAACGCCATAATCATCGCGCCAAATACAACGAATGGTGAGCGAAGAAGAAGTCTGAGGGCAAGGTTTAGACCGTTCTGCACCTTGACGGCATCAGCCGTCATTCTTGTAATCATTGTAGATGTACCAAGGGTGTCTATGTCTGTATAGGAAAAAGTCTGCATCTTACGGAATAGCGCACCACGCACACCGGTAACAAAGCCGACAGAAGCCTTAGCACAGAAATATTGCGCAAAGACAGAGAAGAGCAGCCCTACCGCACCAAAAGCCACGAGAAGCACACACATCCATATAGTGTAGCTTATACCACCCTCGCCCTCTATGCCACCATCGACAATAAGGGCTATGATTAAGGGAACAATCAACTCAAGCGTTGCCTCGCATAGTTTGAGGAGCGGGCCGAGTATGCTCTCTTTTATGTACCCACGCAGGTACTTAGCAAGCCTTTTCAAGTTATTAAACCTCCGCACACGAGAGCAGAAAAACGCCACTCGTGTTAAGTTATTTTATTCATTGATACCACTCTAAGGATCGATGCAGAGATATCTCGCTTCGCTCTTAGTCCAATACCATATCGCAAGATAGGGTAGATTACCACTCCACGCCACATATACTCATTGGCATAACATACAAGCGAAATCAACTCAGCACGAAAAGAGTTGGCGGTGACGGCGGTATTTCCGCTTGAAATTATATATTGCGTAATACACTTCGAAAATTAGCGCTTTTTAGTGCTAATTTCTCTAATAACCTTATCTACGAAATCACTAAGCGAGAACTTACCACCCTCGCCCTCAACACGCGCTCTAACAGTAACAGAGCCGGAGTTCTTCTCATCCTCGCCGACAACTACCATATATGGAACTTTTTCGAGCTGCGCCTCGCGGATACGATATCCAAGCTTCTCATTTCTGTCATCGAGTCTTACGCGCACACCGTGACGAGCGAGTTCGTCACTAACCTCTCTTGCATAGTCAGCGAAGTCGGCAACAACGGGAATAACGGTAACCTGTGTCGGAGCGAGCCAAAGGGGAAGCGCGCCTGCGTACTTCTCGAGGATAAGTGCAAGAGTTCTCTCATAGCATCCAAGAGATGTTCTGTGGATGATGTAGGGCGTCTTCATTGTGTTGTCGCGGTCTACATACTCCATACCATACTTCTTAGCTAGAAGCATATCAATCTGAATTGTAACAATAGTGTCCTCTTTGCCGAATACATTCTTACACTGAATGTCAAGCTTAGGGCCATAGAATGCCGCCTCGTCAATGCCGACAACATAGTTCTCGCGACCGAGATACTTGTCAAGAAGCTCGCCCATAATAGTCTGCGCCTCTTGCCACTGCTCGGGTGTACCCTCATACTTATCTGTACGCGCAGGGTCCCACTGTGAGAAGCGGAATGAGCAGTCCTCCCAAAGACCCAGCGTGTCGAGGCAGTATTTAGCAAGATCAAGACAGCCCTTGAACTCCTCTGCCAGCTGGTCGGGACGGAGCACAAGATGTCCCTCGGATATAGTGAACTGACGAACTCTTATAAGACCGTGCATCTCACCCGAATCCTCGTTTCTAAAGAGCGTCGAAGTTTCGCCAAGACGCATAGGAAGCTCTCTATACGAGCGCTTCTTGTTAAGGTAGACCTGATACTGGAATGGGCAGGTCATAGGACGGAGCGCGAAGCACTCCTTGGTGTAATCATCGGGGTCACCGATAACGAACATACCGTCGAGGTAGTGATCCCAGTGACCGGAAATCTTGTAAAGCTCTCTCTTAGCCATAAGAGGTGTCTTAGTGAGAAGATAACCGCGCGACTCCTCAACATCCTCAACCCATCTCTGAAGACGCTGAATAGTTCTCGCGCCCTTGGGAAGAAGAATGGGAAGACCCTGTCCAACAGTATCAACTGTGGTGAAGTACTCAAGCTCGCGACCAATCTTGTTGTGGTCACGCTTAAGAGCCTCCTCCTGCTGGGTGATATATGCGTTCATCTCATCCTTGGTGGGGAATGCGATGCCGTACACCCTCTGAAGCATCTTGTTATTCTGGTCACCCTTGTAGTATGCGCCGGTGCACTGAGTGAGCTTGAACGCCTTAACAATACCGGTGGAGTGTAGGTGTGGGCCTGCACAGAGGTCTACATACTCGCCCTGACGATAGAAGGAGATGATTGCCCCCTCCTCCAGCTCCTCAATTCTCTCAACCTTGTATGGCTCATCCAGCTCACGCATAAGCCTTATAGCCTCGTCGCGAGGAAGCTCAAATCTCTCGATTATAAGGTTCTCCTTGACAATCTTCTTCATCTCCGCCTCGATAGCCTTAAGTATCTCGGGTGTGAAAGAAATATCGCTGTCAAAGTCCTGGAAATATCCTGTGTCGGTTGCAGGGCCTATTGTCTGCTTGGTAGAGGGATAAAGTCTCTTTACCGCCTGCGCCATAATGTGCGCTGCTGTGTGACGGAATACTCTTTTACCCTCCTCGTCACGATAGGTCAAGAGCGCGACATCTGCCTCACCCTCTACTGTGTGTGATAGTTCTGTAACTACACCATTTACCTTTGCTACGATAACATCTCTCGATATTATCTCAAGTGCGCGCGCCGCCTCGTAAACCGATACAGCACCCTCGGCGTTATAGATCTCGCCGGAGGCAAATCTGATAATTGCCATTGTCTTTTCTCCTTTTATATTGACATTGTTTAATAACTGAAATAAAAAAATCCCCAACCCACGACCATAGAGGCCATCGGGGTGAGGACAAAGGTCCCGCACGGTTCCACCCGAGCGATTAACTCATTAAGTATTCTGTTGTATAGATGTGTGACACCTATCGTGGGTGGTACCTTATCGGGCATCCCAATTGCACTTCCAGCCTATGATGCAAATCTCTGGTGGGGATGTTGGTCGTAAGACTTGTTCCACTGCACATATTTTAGCACAATAGTCCAAAATTGTCAACACTTTTATATGAGAAAAGTCTAAATACACCTATTATATACGCCCACGCGACCACATGCAAAAATATTTTTCCTTGTTCTTGACAAATATGCTTTTATTTGCTATAATCAAACCAATAAAAAACCAATTTTTTGGAGGTAACATAAAATGCAGAAGACAAATATTACTCTTCCCAGCGTGCAGGCTGTTAGGGACTTCGTACAGCAGGTTATTATGCTTGATTATGAGGTAGACCTCATTCAAGGCAGATACATAGTTGACGCTAAGTCTATTATGGGTATCTTCGCGCTCGACACACTCTCCGCTATTGAGGTTGTGGCTCATACCGATGATGCGACAGCATTCTTTGCCAAAATAGATAGGTTCATTGTTAAGTAATTTAAGCGTTAATTAGGCTCGCAACCTTTTTGGCGTGTCGATAGATTATCTTGTGGGCAGAGTATCGGTTGATTATCCGGGTACGAGTGAGAGGGAACGGCTTGTTGAACTCATCAAGGAACAGCTTGATAAGTTAAAGTAAGTCCCAACCCCTAAACGGAAATACTAAAATGAAACAGACAGGGCGAATGCGTGCTTTCCTTTATGGATAACACCCATTTGGCTCTGTCTGTTTCTGTTTATATCAGGAGTTTATAGAAATCCGACTTTGACATACCTCGTGTCTTTGCCGCCGTCTTGATTGCCGCCATACGCTCAAGTCCCCTCGCCTCATAGTAGGCAACCAGCTCAGTAGGTGATAGGTGCGATGTATCGTCTATCTCCTCGCGTTTGCCGTCACCCGCCTCAACTATAAGTACATATTCGCCTCTCGGCTCGGTGGTTTCGTAGTATGCTACGGCTGCTCCGAGCGTTGTGCGTAGCACTTCTTCATTGAGTTTTGTCAGCTCGCGACAGAGTGATATTTTTCTATCCTCACCGAGTATCTCCCTCATATCGAGAAGAGTTGCCCTTAGCTTGTGCGGTGCCTCGTAGAATATCAGAGTGCGTGCCTCGTGCCTGATTTCCTCTAGCCTCGCGCGCCTCTCGCTCGCCTTAGCTGATAGGAAGCCCTCAAATGCAAATCTCGCTGTGTTAAGCCCCGACAGAGCGAGCGCGCTTACCGCCGCACACGCCCCCGGTACAATCCTTACCATAACCCCAGCCTCGGCACAAAGTTTTACAATATCCTCGCCGGGGTCGC
>JAZOPN010000053.1:0-6410 GCA_045655565.1 Eubacteriales bacterium
GGCAACTCCTTGGCTCACAGAACGACATGGCTACGATCCGACTTTTGTTTGAGAAGTATTCCATTTGGCACTTTTAAGGTAACGGGGGCGAAATTCCATATTGCCTCAATTCCGCTTTCCACAAGCTTGTCGCAAACATCCTGCGCCGAGCCTTGACCAACCGTGATAATACCGAGCCTTACATTGTGCTCCCGGCAGTAAGCTCCGATATCTCTAATGGGCAATATATCCTTTGTGCCTTTCTTTAGTGCCGTTTCGTTACAGTCAAAGCCTGCAATAATCTTAACGCCGAAATCCTCGAAGCTGTCGTAATCAAGAAGTGCTCTGCCTAGTTTTCCCGCTCCTACGAGAACTGCATTTGTAAGCCTCTCATACCCTAGATGGCTTTCAATGTCGGTAATCAATTTATCGGTTTCATAACCAATCTTGGGTTTGCCTGCACCGCTGACTGCCGCAAGATCTTTACGAACTTGAACGTCACCGAGCGATAACGCCTTGGCAATTGCGGTTGCCGATATTGTACAGCGTATTTCGGGTAAGCTTCTCAAATATTCAAGATACTGCGGAAGCCGTCCGAGCGTTGCCTTTGGGATAGAATATCCGTTCATTTGCCACCTCCTTATTAGACTGTTAATATTTTAACACAAGACCGTTTCCTTGGGAATTATCAAATTGTTATATCGGTATTATACATATCGATATAGCCATAATCGATAAATGTATTATCAATAGAAATAAGCAGTTTTATCAATTTGACGAAACTGCTTAACTCTATCATATTCACTTAATAAATTTTCTTCTCGCCTCACAGAGCGCGGTAATAAAATCCTTATCAAGCTTTGTGAGCTTATATCCTTTATGATATATAAGGACATCTCTATATACCCTTTTATTGCCCTCGCACACGCGCTGAACAAGATTATACCTATCAAGAATCTGCTGCGATGCAGGCGATACCCACATAAAAGTTTTAGGATTCTCAGAGAGCAGATCGAACTGACTTGCTCGTTCAAAGACAAATATTCTCTGATTTACCTTGTCGGGAAGCTCCTCACGGAACACCTTAGACATAGAAAGCGTAGGAACGTAAGGATCTGCGTGTGCAATTTCAATATAATCGGAAAGATCATCGTAAGTGATCGTTTCCTTCTCTGCAAGAGGATTGTCCCTACTCATCAGAAGAACGTAGGAGAACTCTGCCACAAGCTCATAAGAAAGTCCTTTTCCCTCAAGCATATCCTTGTAGTATTTATCATAGTTATCAGAGTAACGAATGATACCGAGCTTGTATTCGTTTTCGATAAGCTTTTTTATGGTTTTTTTGGAGTTGGGTTCCTTGTAGTATATTTCTACGGGAGGATCTCCGATGTTTTTTGAAAATTCTGCCATCGCGGCAGGAATATAGCACGCGCGTGGAACACAGATTGAAAATTTACGCTTTTTATGCGAGCCGTCACGGTAGGACAGCTCGATCTTATCAATTCGGTGAAGAATATCACGCGCATAATCCATAAACTCCTCACCATCGGGAGTCAAAACCATTCCTTTCGCACTTCGTTGGAATATGGTAATTCCAAGATCTGCCTCAAGCTCCTTTATAGAACGGCTGATATTCGGTTGTGCTATCATCAGCGTTTCCGCCGCTTTATTCAGCGAGCCGAGCCTTGCAACTTCGAGCGCGTATTTCATATGCAGTAGATTCATATACAAGTCCTCCTCTCCTTGCTTTGCTTGAATATTTGTTTTATTATACCACAAAAGTGAAAATTATTCAAGACATTTCTTTTTTATATGCATTGATATGCATTGACTAAGCCCAAACTCCTATTACACGCAGAAAGAGAGAACAAATCGGCTTAAATCCCGAAATGTTCTCTCTTTTTCTGTTAGTGATGTTTTTGCTGTCGCAAAAGTGATGTTATGCTCCGCATAATGATGTTGCCGGCAAAAGCTCGAAGCGATGTGATGTTTGCCCACTGTGCCGGAGGCACAACATCATTCACGCAGTGAACATCACAAGGCGAATCCGTCATCACTTGCCCGTAAGGGCAAATATCGTTTAGCGTGATTTGTCCGTTAAGGACATCACGCTAAGCACTCGCTCTTGTTTTAGGTGGCGGGCGGAGGCTGGTTTTACTTTCCCATACCCTTTCTGGTGAGGGAAATTCTATGCTTCTCGACATTTACATCCTTAATAATAACCTCTATGACATCGCCTGTCTTGAAGAGGTCGGACGGATGCTTGATAAATCTGTCGGACATCTCGGAGATGTGGAGCAGGCCGTCGTGATGCACGCCTATGTCGACAAAGCAACCGAAGTCAATAACATTTCTTACCGTACCGCGAAGCTGCATACCCGGTTTCAGGTCGGTGATGTCAAGGACATCGGTCGAGAGGACGGGTGCGGGTGCATCGTCACGAATATCACGGCCGGGCTTCTCAAGCTCGGATATTATATCAACAAGGGTAGGCTCACCGCAGCAAAGCTCGCGAGCAAGCTTCTCGATACCGAACTTATCAGCCTTAAATCTGAGGAGCGCGAGATTGCCCGAGGCAACATCCTCTGTCGTGAAGCCGAACTTTTTCAAGAGGGCGAGGGCGATATCATAGGACTCGGGGTGAACACCCGTGTTATCAAAGACCTCGACGCCGCCGGGGATACGCAGGAAGCCCGCGCACTGTGTGAACGCCTTCTCACCGAGCTTCGGCACATCGAGCAGCTGACGGCGCGTTCTAAACTCACCGTGTGCCTCTCTGTACTCAACAATCTTCTTAGCAACTCCGGCATTGATACCCGATACATAGGCAAGGAGCGAGTAGGACGCCGTGTTGAGGTCGACACCTACCGCGTTAACGCAATCCTCGACAACGCCTCCGAGAGCCTCGGTAAGTCTAGCCTGCTTCATATCATGCTGATACTGACCTACACCGATAGCCTTAGGCTCTATCTTAACAAGCTCTGCAAGCGGGTCCTGAAGACGGCGCGCTATGGAAACCGCACTTCTCTGCATTACATCGAACTCGGGGAACTCCTCTGCCGCAAGCTTCGATGCCGAGTAAACCGACGCACCAGCCTCGGATACGATGGTGTACTTTACGCCACGGGGGCACTGTGGGTCGCGGAGCACGCGCTCTGCGATGAACTTCTCGGACTCGCGAGAGGCGGTACCGTTACCGATAGAGATAACATCTACCTTGTGTCTTGCTATGAGGCGAAGCACAACGAGCTTCGACTTATCGAGGTCGATGTCGTTATCTCTGCCCTTTGTACGGAACGGATATATAACTGCGGTGTCAAGCACCTTACCTGTCTTATCTACAACAGCGAGCTTACAGCCGTGACCGTAGCCTGGGTCGTAGCCAAGCACCGTCTTACCCTTAAGGGGCGATACTAAAAGCAGGTTGCGCAGGTTCTCGGCAAACACCTTCAGCGCGCCCTCACTGGCATCATCAAAGAGTGCGGTACGCACCTCGCGCTCTATCGCGGGGAAAAGAAGGCGCTCATAAGCGTCGGTAAGTGTTGCCATAAGGCGAGGAAGTGCCGGCGAATTCTTATTAGTGATAACTCGGGAAACGAGCTGTGCTATGCCCTCCTCCTCGGAGAGAGTGACCGCAACCTTTAGGAACTCCTCTTTCTCGCCACGGTTGATAGCGAGGACACGGTGTCCCTTTAGCTTCTTGATAGGCTCGGAGAACTCATAGTAGTTCTCATATACGCTCGGCTCATCCTTAGCCGCCTTGGTAGTGATAGCACCGTTAGCCATAGTGAACTCGCGCAGCATCTTTCTAATCTCGGCATCGTTAGATACATCCTCGGCAATGATGTCGGACGCACCCTGAAGTGCAGCGGCAGCATCCGGAACCTCCTTGCCCTCCTCGGTCGAGATGAACTGCTCTGCGAACTCCTCGATAGTGGGCTCGTAGACATCTCTCTGCTCTCTGATGTACTCTGCGAGAGGCTCTAGGCCCTTTGCTCTTGCGATAGAGCCTCGGGTCGTTCTCTTTGGCTTATATGGGCGATAGAGGTCCTCAAGCTCCACGAGGGTTGCCGCATTGCTAAGCGCAAATGTCAGCTCGGGCGTGAGCTTGCCCTGTTCCTCAACTATGCTCGAAATCTGCACTCTGCGCTCCTCGAGGTTTCTTAGGTACTGGAGCCTGTCGTTAAGGTCGCGAAGCGTGGTGTCATCAAGACTGCCCGTAACCTCCTTACGATATCTTGAGATAAAGGGGATAGTATTGCCCTCGTCAATAAGGCCAATAGTTGCCTCTACCTGTTCTTCCTTGATGCCAAATTCCTTGGCTAGTGTCTTTACAATATCCATTTATGTTCTCCTTATGGTTTTGAAACTGTGTTAGATGCCCGAACGAGCATAGCCACTTCATCGTCGGTGAGCATACGCCACTCCCCGGGCGATAGCCCCTCGTCAAGCGGTATATCAGCGAAGCTTATTCGCTTCAGCGTCACCACACGGTTGCCGATAGCACCGAGCATACGCTTGATTTGGTGATATTTGCCCTCGGTGAGGGTGATTACACCACTACATCTATCGGCAGATGGCTCGATTACAGCACTCTTGCACTCATAACCGTCACGCAGGGTGACGCCACGCCCGAAGTAGTCCTCACAGCCCTCGGCAAGCGGCTCGGCGGCGGTGAAGAAATATTTCTTCGTCACATGGTGGCGCGGTGACAGTAGCGTGTGCGCGAGCTTACCGTCATTTGATAGGAGCATAAGCCCCGTTGTGTCGCGGTCAAGCCGACCTACCGGGAATAGGTCGAGGCGTCTTAGCTCCTCGGGAAGAAGCTCTGTGACAACAGGCAGATGCGCATCCTCTGTCGCACTGACATAGCCCTCGGGCTTATTGAGCATAATATATGTATATCTACGATATACAATCTCGCGCCCAAGGTAGACTACACGGGATTTCTCAGGGTCGATATGTCGCGAGGTGTCCTTGACGGCTATGCCGTCTACAAGTATTCCGCCACGCTTCGCAACAGAGCGCGCCTCGGTGCGCGAGGCTATGCCCATCTCGGACAGGAATTTATCTATTCTCATAAATTATCCTCCTATCACGGCACGGGGTGCTAATTCTCTCACCTCAAATATGCTCCATTCTTTATTCCGTATTATTGTAACATATTTTGCCCGATTTGTAAATAGCCAGAGTACATCTTTTTAGTATTTTAGGATGAGTTTTAGGATGAGTTTTACACTTTCGCTTGACATTTCGAGGGAGTGAGAGTACCATATAACTGTAAGAGCAATTTGCAGCGACTGCGAAGTAAAGGATGGCACGATATGGATACTAATAATTTAAGCGGTATTTCAGACGCAACTACCGATACCCCTCGCGAGGCTAACCCCGAGGTTATAGAGGCAAGAGCCACCCCTGTGGAAACCGAAACGGTGATCGAAACCCCAACCGAAACAGAGGCTACGACAATAGAGGACGCACTGCCACCGCGCTACACTGCCGATACCGTCTATACTATGGATAGGCTATGCCGATACAACAACTTCACCGCCCTATCAAAGAAGTGGATATGGATTATCCTCGGCGTATGCACAGGCTTTGTCCTGCTTACGCTCATTTTGGATATCGCCCTTTTTGGCATCAAGAGCGAGCTATGGCTACATACAGGGCTTATCCTTGCTATTGATGCGATATACATTATCTTCACATTCCTTGTACCGAGGATAGCCTATAAGAAATCACCCTCGCTGAATGCTGTGGTGCGCCAGGAATTCTATTCGGACATCCTAGTCACCATAGCGAAAACCGATAAGATTAACGAGCGCACCGAGCTCTCCTACTCGGTTATCACCAAAGTGCGCGAGAGCCGCGAGGACATCTACCTCTACATATCGGCAAATCAAGCGCACATTATCGCCAAGGACGCCATCTCCCCCGCCGACCTCGACGGCTTCCTCGCCCACATCCGCGCCCGCGCAAACGCAAAGGCGTTTAAGCAATAGCCCCCGAAGCCCACAACAAAACACATATAAACCTACCGCCTTGTGCGCTGATGCACAAGGCGGCTTTTTGTATAACGAAAACACCCGACGGATGTTTCACCGTCGGGCGTAAAAGACTAAATATGTTACCAATTACACTCTTGGTAATTGGACATAAAATTTTGATGAATAGTGAGTGAATGGAGTCCCGAAGCAATAGTTACCTATTGCGAGCTTGGCGACAGTCGCTCGCCAGTCGCAAAATACTAAGCACAACTCTGCGACGAATTTTTTATGAAAAACACCCGACGGATGTTTCACCGTCGGGCATAAAAGACTAAATATGTTACCAATTACACTCTTGGTAATTGGACATAAAATTTTGATGAATAGTGAGTGAATGGAGTCCCGAAGCAATAGTTACCTATTGCGAGCTTGGCGACAGTCGCT
>JAZOPN010000054.1:0-80560 GCA_045655565.1 Eubacteriales bacterium
GATTTACAACGCACTCAAGCGACATAAGGCAAATGTAGTCGCTTACTGTGACGGCTTTGCGGCTTCCGTAGCATCAGTTATCTTTATGGCGGGTGACGAGAGCGACCGAGCCGCAGCGAGACAGCAACTCCAATGACAACCAAAAAACGCTCCCAGATTGGGAGCGTTGTTGTTGGAGCTGCTACCCAGATTCGAACTGGGGACCTCATCCTTACCAAGGATGTGCTCTACCAACTGAGCCATAGCAGCATCGTCAGAGGATATTTCCCCATGACGCAGATTATTATACCAAAAGACTTGTGATTTGTCAATAGTTTTCTGAAAATAATTGTGCTATTTTGCATTTAATTTTCTAAAACACTCCTTTATGCGTTTCTTTTTCCAAGAAATATCAAATCCGTACAAATAATTTGTGTCTTTTTTGTGTATTTGGTAATATTTTTTGAAAAAAGTATTGAAATTTATATAAAAATAAGTTAAAATATAGTACAGTATTGACAAATGAAGGATTGGTAATAGATATGTCTAATCGTTTATACCAGACAATTATACATCAGATGAAGGATGTTATAGGCAGGACAATTGGCGTTATTGACGAGAACGGTATCGTTATTTCCTGTTCGGACACCACGAAAATTGGCGAGTCTCGTCAGAGAATCAGAGAGGAGCTAGCATATTCTCTCGATATGATCGTTTTCGAGGGTTATACATACAGATTCATCAATGCCACTAATAAGTCGGATGCTATCGTGTTCATCGAGGGCGATGACGGCGAGGCGAGGAAGTCGCTCAATATTCTTGCTATCGCTCTTGGCAACATTAAGAGCCTGTACGACGAGAAGTACGACAAAGGCTCGTTCATCAAGAATATCATTCTCGACAACATTCTCCCCAACGACATTTACATCAAGTCTAACGAGCTGCACTTCAATAACGAGGAGCCAAGGGCTGTAATCGTTGTTAAGTTCCAGGGGCAGACAGATGTTCCGCCATACGAGATTGTAGAGAGTATTGTGGAAGACAAGACACATAATTATGTCATTAATATAAGCGAGCAGGACATAGTAATAGTTAAGGAGGTTTCTCACTCCGATACCATAGAGGAACTTGAGGCATACGCAGCCAAGCTACTCGCGACAGCACACGAAAAATATTTGGTTAAGGTGCTCGTTGGTGTATCCAGTATTGTCGAGAAGCTGAAAGACCTTGCACGCGCTTATAAAGAAGCAAGAATTGCTCTCGAGGTAGGCAAGGTGTTCGATATCGAGCGCCCTGTTATGCTGTATGAAAATCTCGGTATCGGCAGACTTATCTATCAGCTCCCCTCGACTCTCTGCGATATCTTCCTCTCTGAGGTATTCAAGAAAGGCTCGCTCGAGTCTCTCGACCGCGAGACACTTATGACGGTGCAAAGCTTCTTTGAGAATAACCTCAATGTCTCCGAAACATCAAGAAAGCTTTTCGTACACAGAAACACCCTTGTTTATCGTCTTGAGAAGATTAGAAAGCTAACAGGTCTTGACCTTCGCGAGTTTGACCACGCAGTTACCTTTAAGGTTGCACTTATGGTCAAGAAGTATCTAACCAGCAAGCCAACCAAGTTTTAATAATAACGCTTGCCCTGCACACGTTGCAGGGTAAGCTATTGTTTTCTCCCCCTGAGGGCGAGGGATTTGGAGTAATATGAATACTGTTTATAGGGGCACGAGCAAGCGCACACACTTGATTGTCATTGCGGTGTCGCTCGTCTTGATTGTGCTGTTAACTACCGCCGCCCTTGTGCTCATATTCGGGCAGAGCTCGGGCGAGATGAGCGACGCACAGGCAATAGAGGCGAAGCTCACCGAGCTTGAGGGGCAGGACCTCGGGCACGAGCGTGTATGGCGCTACTTTATTGATTATGGCATCGGTGGTTTTAACACCTCAGGCCTTGAGATGATAGAGAGCACCTTTGCCGTAAGGTATATCGGCACACTTCCCGACAAGTGGGTGCACGCGCACGCGGCGGCAAGAATGTTCCTCGAACATTTTTACGAGAATATAGACCTCGCGAGCGAGACGGATATTACAGACGCCTTGATTAGATGCTATGTCGAGGCATCGGGTGATGATTACGCGAAGTATAGAAACGCCGAGGAGATGGAGCTGTACTACGAGGATATGAGTGGTGCATTCGTCGGCATCGGTGTGCAGGTGCAGAATATTTTTGACGAGGAAACTGAGGAGCTTGTGGGTATGGTGGTCACCGCTGTTATAGATGGTGGTGGCGCAAAGGATGCGGGCATCCGACCTGGTGACTACATTGTCGCGGTTGATGGCATTAATATTCTGGAGCTTGGCTATGATGGCTCAATACGCGCTATACGCGGTGAGGAGGGCACGACGGTGAATATCACCGTGCTCCGCGGCACAGAAACCCTGACCTTTACTTGCGTGAGAAAGCTTATAAGCAACCCGTCGATATCCTGCTCAATCAATGAAAATATGATAGGCTACATCAAAATAACCGAGTTTGTATTGGACACGGATGAGTTGTTCATTGAGGCGCTCAATAAGCTGATTGCGAACGGTGCTAAGGGAATAGTGTTCGACCTAAGAGATAACCCCGGCGGTGCGCTCGAAACGGTTGTGAATATGCTCTCGGCGCTGGCACCCAAAGGCACACCGATTGTGTCCTACCAGGATAGGCAGATGAAAGAGCCGACTATACGTTACGCAGACGCAGAGAACGCGATTGATATTCCTCTTGCATTCATTTGTAATGAGAACACGGCATCGGCAGGCGAGCTATTCTGCTCTACACTTCGCGATTGGGGCGAGAGGGGCATTATTGATGTGACCAGCGTAGGCGTAAGAACCTATGGCAAGGGCGTTATGCAGAGGACATTTGCCAACATAATGAATGGCTCGTCGATAACACTGACGATATCCTACTACAACCCACCCTACGGAAAAAACTATGACAGGACGATGACCGAGGAGGGCGAGCACGGAATTGTGCCTCTAATTGAGGAGGCAGACACAGAGCGTCAGCTCGAAAAAGCATACGAGGAGATCGCCAAGCTGATAAAGGCTGAGGGCGGCATCGCAGCTTAATTACCTTATTAATAATTTATTAGGAGATACAGAAAATGGAACAGAGATTTTACACCCCGGAAGGCTTCCGCGCACTCCAGGATGAGCTTAACGAGATCATCAATGTTAAGATGGAGGAGAACAAGCGAGACATATCCACCGCACGCGCTTACGGTGACCTCTCCGAGAACAGCGAATACGACGCAGCAAAGCAGGAGCAGGGTCTTCTCGCTGCAAGACGCGCAGAGCTTGAGGAGCTTATAAAGCACGCAAAGGTTATCGACGAGTCGCAGATCGACCACTCGAGAGTCAGTGTTGGCTCTATCGTTGTTCTCTACAACAGGGAGAGAGCGCGAGAGTTCACATATCACATAGTAGGCTCTTACGAGACCGACCCCGCAAACGGCAAGATTTCGGACTCTTCGCCCATCGGCCTTGCACTTCTCGGTGCTAAGGAGGGCGATGTTGTCACTGTTGAGGGTGCTAGAGTTCAGCACCTCGAGATAAGAAAGGTTACAAGAGCCAGCGAGGCGTAAGGCTAGCGCGCTATGGCGTGCTAATGATATATCGCCTTAGGGCGAAATCATATACGCTGCGCGTATGATATATTGCCTCTGGTAATATGATGTAGCCTAAAGTCTATGATAGTGTAGGGGCGAGCATCGCTCGTCCGTAATAACCCCCCCGAAAGGAAATAAAAATGGACAACAATCAGCAGAATACAAACGAACTTGTAGTCCGCCGTGAAAAGCTAGCAGGTCTGGTTGAGGCGGGCAACAACCCCTTTGAGATAACTAAGTTTGACTACACTCACACCGCCCCCGAGGCTATCGCTCTCTATGAGAGCGTTGAGGCAACACTTGCCGAGGGCGAGACCGTAGCCGTTAAGGTTGCGGGCCGTATGGTTTCGAAGCGAGTTATGGGTAAGGCATCATTCGCGCACTTACAGGACGGCGACGGCAGAATTCAGCTCTATGTCGCAAGAGATTCGGTAGGAGAGGATGTGTACGCAGGCTTCAAGAAGTGGGATGTCGGTGACATTATCGGTGTCGAGGGTACACTCTTCCGTACGAGAACGGGCGAGATTTCCGTTCACGCGACAGGCATAACCCTGCTCGCTAAGTCGCTTCTTCCCCTCCCCGAGAAGTTCCACGGCCTCACCAACCTTGAGCAGAGATACAGACAGAGATATGTCGACCTCATCGTTAACCCCGAGGTTAAGGACACATTCTACAAGCGCTCTAAGATACTCGCCCTTATAAGACGCTACCTTGATGACAAGGGCTTCCTTGAGGTTGATACCCCCATCCTTGTTCCTCTTGAGATTGGTGCGTCGGCGCGCCCCTTTGTAACACACCACAACACGCTGGATATGGATATGTATCTCCGCATTGAAACCGAGCTGTACCTGAAGCGTCTTATCGTCGGTGGTATGCACAAGGTATATGAGGTGGGTAGAATATTCCGTAACGAGGGTATGGACCCGAAGCATAACCCCGAGTTCACCACCATCGAGCTTTACCAGGCGTTCACCGACTACTACGGCATGATGGACCTTGTTGAGGAGCTTTACAAGATGCTCGCGCGCGAGGTTTGCGGCGACACCAAGATAACCTACCAGGGCACCGAGATTGACCTAGGCAACTGGGAGAGGCTTTCTATGGTTGATGCGGTTAAGAAGTATGCCGGCGTTGACTACTACACCTGGGAGAGCGACGAGGCGGCACGCGAGTGCGCTAAGGCGCACCACGTAGAGGTTCCCGAGGGCGCAACACGTGGTACTGTACTCATCGAGTTCTTTGATGCATTCGTCGAGGAAAAGCTCATTCAGCCCACATTCATCTACGACTACCCCGTTGAGAATAGCCCGCTCGCCAAGAGAAAGCCGAGCGACCCCGCCTTCACCGAGCGCTTTGAGTATTTCATCAACGCTACCGAGTACGGAAACGCATTCTCCGAGCTTAACGACCCCATCGACCAGCGCGAGAGATTTGAGAGTCAGGTTGCGGCTAAGAGAGCCGAGGAACCGAACACCAAAGCAGAGGTCGACTACGATTACATCACCGCCCTCGAGTACGGTCTGCCCCCCACAGGCGGCCTCGGCTTCGGCGTAGATAGACTCGTTATGCTACTCACCGACTCGGCTTCGATAAGAGATGTACTTCTCTTCCCCACAATGAAGCCTGAAGTATAATTCGGTGCACCGTTCTATGACAACGGAGCATAAGGGGAACTAACTGTATTACAAAAACTGCACTTACCAAATGGGTGAGTGCAGTTTTTCCTCTTTAGAGGCAATTGTTGCGGTTATTAGATTGCAAACTCGGTGGAGTTATCCGTAAATTACTTATTATAAAAGTTAGTCGATCTTGCTACGGTTGCAGGGGGTGCTGGGTTCGATATGGCGTGCAAAATGGCGAGGAAATAATAATTATTGTTTCGTAGCAACCGGTGGATATTTTTGATGCTAACTAATTTCATACTAAAAAAGCGAGCCAAAGCTCGCTTTTTTATTCTTTTATACCAAAATTCACACAGCCATTACTTTTTCTTGGAACCGTGCTTTGCCTCATAGTCCGCAATAATTTCCCGGTACTTCTCCATAACCTCTTCGCTAACCATCTCCCAGGTACGATATACCGAGCGATGAGCCTCCTCGCCAATCTCTTTCATCTTGTCGGGGTCGGAGATAATCTCGGCAATACGAGCTGAGAATGCCTCGGGATTTTCAAGAGCGAGGTATCCGTTCACGTCATCGGTAACAGCCTCTGCCGTCCAAGAGTCCTTGATAAGAAGAACAGGGAGCTTGTGAGCCGCAGCCTCAATGGGAACGAGCGAGCTTGTATCGTAGGTCGAGGGGAATAAGAACAGGTCTGAGCGCAGATAATAACCCTGAAGAAGCTCTCTATCCGACACTCTACCTACCCAGATAACCTGCTCATCAAGACCAAGCTCTGTGGTGAGCTTCTTAAGCTCGTCGATATCGAAGCCATCGCCCACGAAGAGCATCTTGAAGTCGGGATTAGTTTCTTTTAGCACCGCGAGTGCGCGAATAAGCAGATCAAGGTTCTTATATATGGCAATACGACCAACGAAGATGAATACATTCTTCTGCCCATCGAGGTTGTGTATCTCGTTTACTCTTGCGATAAGCTCATCGGGGTTTGCAGGGTACTTAAGGTCTGTACCATTTCTAACAACTACGATGTCACCATTGTAGCCGTAGTCACGAAGAAGCTGACAGGACGCATTGTTAACAGTCCATACGCTGTCCGCCTTGTGGAACACCTTCATAATATACTTCATCATAAACCATACGATAGGCTTGCCAAATATGCCCCACTTCTTAAAGAGACGCTCGAAGTCCTCGCGGAACTTGGTGTGCATAGTAGCAACAACGGGGATGTTACGCTGTCTACCTAGCTTAAGAGCATATCTACCCATAACGAAAGGCGAATGAGCGTGCACAATGTCAAGCTCTACATCCTTCATGCGCTTCTTGAATGCGCCATCTGTGCCGGGGAAGCCCATACAATAGCCATAATCTGTCACCTGCATAGAGTTGCACCTAATAACCTCGAAGGGCTGGCAGTCAACATAGCCCGACTTCTTCGGTGGCTTCGGCACTATAACCTTACAGGTATAGCCCTCGGTATCATCAATATTCTTAGCATAGTATGTAACAACATTAGTAGGACCGTCTATATTGGGATAATAGGAGTCCATAAGCTCTGCGACTCTCATGTGTACTTCCTCACAGGTCGCAGTTTCGGTAAGATTATCCTTTTCAGTAGTCATTTTTGTTTCCTCTTCCTTCATTAAAGTGATATTTACTTTGTAAAACAAACTACAAGGTTATTTTAGCACAAATTATATAAAAAATAAAGGCTTTTTGCAACTTTTAATAAATTTTCAGTATTTGGGTATTGCAAAGGGTGGTAAAATGGTGTAAAATATAGTCAGGGGTGGCGTTATGTTAGCGTCACGCCTACCTAAACCTAAAAAGGAGGAGTGCCAGAGTGAGTAAGAGAATAAACGAAGCCTTTCTTAACCACTATATGGAGCTTGATAAGCTCTGTTGTACCAAGTTTGGTGTAACGACCGGCGGTGTCGGCGAGTATATCAACCGGCTCAACAATGCGCGCTTCGCCCCCGACAGAGATGAGGTATTACCGAGGCTCGTTAGGTATCGGAATATACACAAGCGCTTCTACTATGAACCCGGCGCTATCCGTAAGGATAAGGAGCTGACAAGTAAGGATATCGCTTGGATTGTCCGCTTTAAGCGCGAGATTATGAGAAAGCGCGACCCCATCTCACAATATCTAAAGAAAGCCAAGAAATATGCCCTCAAGAAGAAGCTGGCAACATTCTTCTGGATAGCCCTAATTCTCGCCCTTATTGGACTTGGCACAGTCATCTTCTTCCTGCTCACAAAGGAAGCGCCCCCCGCAGAAACCGCAGGGCTGTTATGCAATATGTTTATATAAAAATCGTCTTGGTTGTAATGCCCTCCAAGACGATTTTTTATGAAAATGCAACCGATGTATTGCTTTCACAAAATCCGGGTGCTTTTATTCGGTTATGCCTAAATACCACAGCCTAACTTTTATTTTCTTCTGCTTGCACGCCTATACTCGCTAGGCAGCATCGCTGTCTCCTTTTTGAAAACTCGGGTGAAGTAGTTAGCATCATAGAAGCCACACATAAACGCTACCTTGGTTATAGATAAGTCGCGTGTTTCGGCGCCGGCGAGCAGACGACGCGCATTTGCAATTCGTCTGTCGATAAGGTAGTCGGTCGGTGTCTTACCCACCTCGGACTTAAACAGACGACGCATATAGTCCTTGTTGTAGCCAAGATTATCGATAACCTCGGCAACTCTAAACTCCGGATCGGCGAACGAGCGATCTATCATCTCTCGCAGCATAGAAACACCATCGCTTACAGATGCGCCGGCATCATCACCGAGAGCCAACGAGCATATAGCCTCCATCATACATGCCAAAACCTTGCTTTCAGATACACCACCGAGAGTGTAGACCTTTACAATAAGTTCACCCAGCGTGAGCACGATACCCATCTTATCCTCGTAGATAATCGGGCAATCCGCTGCAATCGCGCCACCGTCATCAAAGTGTATGAGAATCTTCTTCGCACCCCGATACTCTGCCGTAGGCGTGCATCTTATGTCGGGCGGACACAGATAGACCAGCGCAGAACCTATCATATCAGGGCTCTTGTATATACACAACTCCCACTCGCCGTGCGAACGCGGTAGACTGTTGTCATTATCGGTAGCAAGTGCCAATAAAACTGTTTTCATCAATGTCTCCTATGCAATCATTGCCGAGGGTACAAACAAAAAGTGCACCCAATCAAGCGGCATAGCGCCACTCAAGAATAGTGGCAACCTAGCCCAAATCTCAAAAAAATAACATACACAATTATAACACTTTGTGACATAATGTCAATAGAAAATACGCATACAAAAATAGCACAAAACAGAGATTTATCGGGACTAGTGTCGAAAATAGGACAGAGCACACCAAAAGTGGGCGCAGCACTTGCATTTCTCCCCGATTTGTGGTAAAATTAGTACACAAGAGCAAAAAAGGCATATCCAAAGAAAGGAGACTGGATATTGAAAAAGGTTAAAGGGCAGGGACTACGTATAGCCGCGCTGGTGGTACTTGTGCTAATGCTTATATATACCGTCCTCGCAGTATGGCCTCGCGCGCTGTGCTATACGGGCGAAAACAAAATGCTAAAGAATGGCGAATTACCCATACTTATCGCACACGGCGGTGGCAATAGAGAGTTTCCGGACAATACTCTTGAGGCGTTCTATAACGCTTACAGCGTGGACAACAATGTAATGATGGAGACCGATGTCAGTATAACCAAGGATGGCGTCGTTATCCTATCCCACGATACAACCCTCGACCGCAAGACTAATGTCACGGGCGAGATATCCGAGCATAACTATACAGACCTGCTCGACAACAAGGTGGACTTCGGCTACACCAACAAACGCGATGAGAATGGCAACAGATCAGAACTTATCCCTTTCACAAGAGATGATGGAACAAGGGTGACGCCCCTCGATGTCAACTATCCCTCAGGGGTATCTCCCAGAGATAATGATAGGTTTCTAGTCACATCGCTCAGGGACCTATTAATCTGCTTCCCGAATAACAGAATAAATGTCGAGATAAAGCAGTCAGGCGAGATGGGCAAGAGGTGTCTTTACGCTGTGCTCGACCTTCTTCGCGAACACGAAGCTTTTGACCGCGTGGTTTTAGCAAGCTTCCACAACGAGATAACCGCAGAGTTTCTGCGCCTATACAGTAGAGGTGAGGTACCCGAGGGCTTTATGTTCTCACCGGATATAAATGGCGTTATAAAATTCTATGTATTACACCTAACAGGCCTCGATGTGTTTTACACCGACCCCGTGTGCGCTCTGCAAATACCTATGGAGGAATACGGCTTCAAGCTTGCGACAGCTCAACTTGTCGATGCCGCGCACAGACACGGCATAGCAACCCACTTCTGGACAATAAACGATAAAGAGGATATGGAATACCTAATCAATATAGGCGCCGACGGTATTATGACCGACTACCCCCACAGACTAAAGGAAGTATATGACGCCTACGGCAAGTAGAACAACCGCTAGAAAACAAAAGGCTAACAGCAGAAAAGCAAAGCAACAAAAAAGACTAACGACGTCGTGAGTCTTTTTTCTTTAATACAAGCCGATATCCACCGACAAATAGTAAATAGTAAGAACCTATTTTATCTCTGGTAGCTTTTTCACAAGCACAGCACCCGAGATACCTATAACGATGCCGGCAATAGTGCCGGACAATACCAGATATGGTAGATAATATAGGACAATATTTGTTTGCATTATCAGAGATGCCATCGCGATTTGCGCGAGATTATGTGACACGCCCCCAAGGCTACTGACACCTACGGTGCCGAGAGGCGTCCTGCGAAGCAGTATCATAATGAGGAGCGAGAGCACAGCCCCCGACATACCATAAATAAAGCTCGTCACGCTACCAAAGAGTAGCGAAGACAGACAAACGCGAAGGAGCGACACGCAGATGGCGTCACGCGCGCCAAGCCTATATAGGACGAATATTATCGCAATGTTAGCAAGTCCAAGTTTTATACCCGGAATAGGCACAAGGGGTGGTATTCTCGACTCAACAAAGGATAGCATAAGTGCCACCGCGACACAGACTGCAAGGGTCGTGATATGCCTAGCAGGAGATATTCTTCTCTCTTTCATACGCACCCCCTATGACACAAGGTCGAGGTCACCCTCGCCTAGGTCATCGCCCACAACCGTGACGCTAACGCGATGTGGCAGGCAGATGATGCTTTGCCCCGAATACTTGACACGCCCCACGCCAACGCAGGTCTTGTCGGGGCAATTCGCGCTTTTCATATAAGCAGCACCGTCCTCTATTACAAGCAGGTTAGCCCCATCAAGAAGCGAATACTCGCCATTCTCGGCAAGCGAATACTCAGCCACTACCTCGCCATCTATCTCAACCACAATCTGCGCCCCCTGTTGTCTGAACAGAAGCGAGAGCACCAACCAAAGCAGCGCCACCAAAAGCAGCGTGGCAACCACAATTATATCGAGCCTTGTGCTCTTTTTTTCTTCACTACCACCAGCCATAATAAAATAGACGCTCCTTTCGTATGGATTGCACTTTCATTTTGATTAAACAAGGCTCCCACGGGAGCCTTGCTGTCGTTTATTTTCCTTTAGGTAGTATTTTGCGCAACCTTGGGTCAAAAAATCTACCTAAATAGTATGTCATTTGCATATTATTGTTTTCTATAATTTACAGAAAACACTAGCAAATCTTTTAATGAGAAATTTTTTCTTCAAAATTTGTGGCTCTTCATCGCCAGCCGTAGAAAACTACGGCGAGCTTGGCGCACTCTCGGGCAAGATTAACCGAAAATAACCGTTAAAAGCTTGCTTTTAGCAGATTAGTTCAAGCTAAGGTTGTCAGAGAGAAGCCCGAAGCCGTAGAAATCTACGGTGAGTCTGGTAAGTCTCGTGCAGGATTAACCGAAAATAACCGTTAAAAGCTTGCTTTTAGCAGATTAGTTCAAGCTAAGGTTGTCAGAGAGAAGTCCGAAGCCGTAGAAAACTACGGCGAGCTTGGCGCACTCTCGGGCAAGATTAGCCGAAATAATCGCTAAAAGTGGGCACCACAGATGAAGTTTCCCTCATGTATGCACTTTACAGGGCATACACCGGCACATATACCGCATCCGGTACACTTGGAGTAGTCGATCACGGCTAGGTTATCCACTACGTGGATAGCATCGTTGGGGCAGGACTTCTCGCACTTACCGCAGGCTATACAGCCGTTGGTGCATGCCTTTCTGGTCTCGGCACCCTTATTGTGATTGGAGCACTCAACAACAACACGCGAGGTGTCGGTGATGAGATGGATAATGTCATTCGGACAGGTTCTGGTACAGATTCCACAGCCTATGCACTTACGGGGATTGATGCGAGCGACGCCGTTCTCGATAGAGATAGCACCCTCTGGGCAAACCTTAACGCAGTCACCGTAGCCAAGGCAGGCAAAGGTGCACATACGGTCACCCGAATAACTCATATTGGCGGTGCGACAGCTCTCGACACCCTGATAATCGTATCTCTTAGCAACAACATCACAGGTGCCGTTACAAGCGACATAGGCAACGCGCTCAACAACATCCTCTGCCTCAACACCGAGAATATCGGCAATATCACGCGCAGCGCCATCTCCACCGGGAACACAGAGGTTAGTTTTATCGCACTTGCCCGAGGCAAGGGCAGCGGCATAGCCATCGCAGCCGCTATAACCACACGCACCACAGTTAGCACCGGGCAAGCAGTCGCGAATAGCCGCCTCCCTCTCGTCCACCTCGACACCGAAGTAGCGCTGTGCCAGAGTGAGAAGCACCGCACAGACAATAGCAATAGCAAGAAGAATACCGACAGGAATAATAATTTCTATCATTTCGTCTACCTCCTTAAGCGAGCAGGTTCTCTACCACGCCGGCAAAGCCGAAGAACGCGAGCGCAACGATAGAGGCAGCAACGAGAGTAATGGGAACACCACGGAAGCTCTTAGGAGCAGCCTGCTCGGAAATTCTCGAGCGAACACCGGCGAATAGCACCATAGCAAGTAGGAAGCCAAGTCCAACACCGAGAGAGGATATCATCGACTCAAGGAAGCCGTATCCATCGGTGATGTTGTTAAGGGTTACGCCAAGAACTGCGCAGTTGGTAGTGATAAGGGGAAGATATACGCCGAGGGACGCGTGAAGCGCGGGTATAAACCTCTTTAGAACAATCTCAACAAACTGAACAAGGGCAGCGATAACGAGGATGAATACAATGGTCTGTAAGTATGCAAGACCGAGTGGCTCAAGGACAAAGGTGTATATCGGCCAGGTTGCAGCGGTTGCACAAAGCATAACGAATGTTACCGCGGCGCCCATACCAACCGCCTGGTCAGTCTTCTTAGATACACCGAGGAAGGGGCATATACCGAGAAACTGCTGAAGAACATAGTTGTTGGCAAGCACGCCAGCCATAAGGATAAGAACAAGAGCCTTAAATTCAAGCATTGTCTGCCACCTCCTTTACGGTTTCGGGAGCATCATCCGGGTGAGCCACAGCAAGCTCGGTTAGGTCGGAGCAGGATGTCTTGTTACACAGGTGTGCAGAGGGACAGCTCTCGCAGGAGAAGCTCTTGCGCTTTACTCCGCCACGACGCTCGGTGATTTTATTCATTATAGCGATTACGATACCGAACACGAGGAAGCCACCGGGCGACTGAACAAGAATCGGAATCTTAAACATAGACATAAAGGGTATAGCAATACCGCAGAATGTGCCAGCGCCAAGCACCTCACGAATGAATGCCATAACGAGAAGTGCTAAGAGGAAGCCAAGTCCCATTCCAAGACCGTCAATAGCTGAGTCAACAACGCCATTCTTTCTCGCGAACATCTCTGCTCTGCCAAGAATGATACAGTTAACAACTATCAGGGCGAGATATACGCCGAGCATCTCGTAAATCGAGGGCAGAAATGCCTGAAGCAGCATCTGCACCGCGGTAACAAAGCCCGCAATAATTACTATATAGCAAGGGATACGAACAACCTCGGGTATAACCTTGCGGAGTGCCGAGATAACGATGTTCGAGCATACAAGCACGACCGTCGCCGCAAGCCCCATCGAGAATGCGGATATAATACTGGTCGTAGTAGCAAGGGTGGGACAGGTACCGAGAACGAGTATAAGAACAGGGTTCTCCATAATAAGTCCCTTGAGGAAAATCAAAAGTTTTTTATTCATCTTATTCTCCCCCCGTGATTGTAGCATAGGCATCAAGCGCAATCTTAACCGCGTTAGCATAACCTGTACCGGTCATTGTCGAGCCTGAAACCTCAAGAATAGGACTATAATTTGAGCCGCTCATACCGACATACTTACTGCCATCACCATCAACGATAGCGAAAACAGGGTCCTTCTTCGAGGGGGTCTCGGAGTCGGTAGTGCACTTAGTGCCGGTAATTTTACCATCCTGACCGATACCAACGAGTACAACCATACCCGTGTTATAGCCCTTAACGGTCATCTGGAATACATAGCCATTCTCAGCCTTGAAAATCTCGTCGATTTCCTTAGCGAACACGCCATCCTCATACTTATCGAGCACCTTCTCGACCTCACCGCAGTCGGGAAGCACAACCTCTAGTGCCGCCTGAATTTTAGCCTGCTCTGCCTGGTATATAATATCGGCAGTAAACATATTCACAACAGACAAAAGCAGTGCGACAACAAGGCAAATAGAGCCTAAAACAACAGAGGGCATTAGCTTACTTTTCATTTTTCACACCTCCGAAGGGCTTCTTTGCCGTCCATCTCTCGATGTATGGAGAAAGGATGTTCATAAGAAGTATTGCAAAGGACACGCCCTCGGGATAAGAGCCATAGAAGCGTATCAAAACCGTGATAAGACCTGCGCCAAGGGCGAATACCATCTTACCGCGAAGATTGATGGGAGTGGTCGAATAGTCTGTTGCCATAAAGATAGCAACGATAAGAAGACCACCACCGAGAACGTGATATGTAGCCTCAACAACGCTGCCGCCGGTCAAAAGGATAGCAAGCACGAATACCGTGCCAACTAATATAACCGGCACGCGCCAGTTAATAACGCGCTTAGCCACAAGATATATGCCACCGACGATAAGAGCAAGAGCACAGCCCTCACCAATAGCACCGCCGCGCATACCGATGAGCATCTCGAAGAGAGTGGGAAGCTCGCTGACAAACGCGCCCTTACCAAGAGCCTCAAGAGGTGTAGCACCGCCGACAAGATTCTCCGTCGTGCCGAAGAGCGCGCCACCCGCAACGGTATCGGTGAATGCTACGATCATTAAAACGCGCGCGGTGATAGCAGGGTTAGCGAAGTTGCAACCGATGCCACCGAAAAGGCACTTAACAACAACTATCGCAAACACAGCACCGACAATACACTGCCAGGGGGTTACGGTTGAGGGAAGACTGAGCGCTAGGAGCAGACCGGTAACGGTGGCACTAAGGTCACCTATCGACTGCGCGCGCTTAGTTATGATGTTGAAAAGAAACTCGGATAGCACCGCGCAGCCAACGCAAATAGCAATCATGGCGAGCGCATACCAACCGTGCCACACAACCGCCATCACAGCCGCAGGCGAGAGCGCAATTAGCACATCTCGCATAATGTGTGTTGTGGTTGTTGGGTGCTTAAAATGTGGAGAGGTGGTTACAATTAACTTTTCCATTGTTCCTCCTTATTCCTTAGCTAGGGTGGCGAGGTGAGCCTTATACTCTCTCACCTCTGCCTTACCGATGCGGTTATTCTGCACAAGAGGGCGGTTAGCAGGACATACATACGAGCAACATCCACACTCCATACAAAGGTTTATCTTATAATCCTCGAGCATAGTAACTCTATCCGCCTTGCCCTCAAGCTTAAGCGCACCGGCAAATGCAGTGGGATTGAGATTCAAGGGACAGGCAGCAACACACCTACCGCAGTGGATGCACTGTGTCATAGGAGGCTCTGTGGACTCCTTAACATTAAGGATTGTGATAGCACCCGTCGTCTTGGTGATAGGCTCATTAAAGGATGCCGCGGGACTACCCATCATAGGGCCGCCGAAAAGCACCTTGCCGGGTTTTTCCTTAAGACCGCCTGCAAACTCAAGAATATCGCCAATCGAGGCACCTATGGGTGCTATAACATTCTTTGGCTCCTTGACTGCCGAGCCGTCAACGGTGACGCTCCTCTCTACTAGGGGCATACCCGTGTCGATATATTTAGCCAATATCGCAAGAGAGGTTACATTTATAACAATAACGCCGACATCCGCAGGGAGCTTACCCTCGGGAACAACGCGCCGAGTGGTGTTATAGATAAGCACCTTTTCACCGCCCTGAGGATAGAGTGAGGGTAGAGGCTGCACCTTAACCTTGTCGTCATCTGAGAACACCTCACCGATCTTCTGTATGCACTCAGGCTTATTCTTCTCGATACCGAATATAAAGGATGTTACCGCGGGGATATGCTCCTCAAGAAGTCTGATACCGCGCACAACCATGTCGGTGTCATCTAGCATGGTGCGTGTATCGCTTGTGATATACGGCTCACACTCCGCGCCATTGATAACAACGGTGTTGATAAGCCCCTTTTTCACCGCGTCGAGCTTGACCGAGGTGGGGAAGCCCGCACCGCCAAGACCGACAAGTCCCGACTCGCGCACAGCGCCGACAAAGCTATCAAAATCGGTCACAGTAGGGGGTACTATTCCCTCCATAGGTGTCATCTCGCCGTCCGAGGTGATACGAATTGCAGGCACTATTCTGCCGTCGGGGCGAAGATAGCTTTCTATCTTAGCAACCTTACCCGACACAGAAGCATACACGGGCGAGGATACATATCCCGACGCCTCGGCAATCTTCTGTCCCACCTTTACAAGATCGCCAACCTTGACAATAGGTGTTGCGGGCGCACCTATGTGCTGAGCCATAGGAAGAAGCACCTCTTTTGGGGGTGTCATTCTCACCGCAGGCATCGACGCCGTATTTTTACGGTGAGGAATATGAGTGTTTCCCAGAAACTTGAACCCAAACATTTTGTTTCCTTTCTTGCACTATAATGCACTGAGTTATGCTTTTGATTTATTTATAGAGCGAAGCAAAGCCACGGCTCTCATATACTGTGTAATCTGCCGTTACCCACATTGCCTCAACATTATCGAGGCTGGATATAAGGTCTAAACCGTCCTCAAGTGGCATACAAAACAGGGCTGTCGTGAGGGCGTCGGCAAGTGCGCTGTCAGGCGTGATAACGCTGACGGATGTAAAATAGGTCGCGGGGTACAGGGTATCCTTATCTATTATATGATGATACCTCTCGCCACCCGATATAAAATATCTCTCATAGTCACCGGAGGTCACAAGAGATGTGTCGGATATAGCGACAGTTTTAATTATATCACCGCTCGAATTTGGGTGAGTGATACCTACCGTCCAGGTAGCATCACCGCCCGACCTTGCGCCAACGAGCCTGATATTTCTGCCGATGTCAAGAGCGTAGCCCGAAACACCGCGCTCTATAAGTGCCTCGGCAATCCTCTCGGTAGCATAGCCCTTGGCTATCGCGCCAACATCGAGGGACATCTCGGGGTCGCGTAGATAGACCGTCCTCGCCGCCCTGTCGACTTCAACATCATCAATATTGGTGTGCTTACTCGCCGCAAGCAGAGCCTCTCTCTGTGGTAGAGCTCCCTCTCCCCCGTTGGCTGTCTCTCGCGCTTTATGCCATAGCTCAAGCACGGCACCCATGGCAATATTCACCTTGCCCCGTGTGAGGTTATACATCTCTTTAGAATAGTCGATAAGGTCGATTATCTCATCATCAACCTCTACGGGGTTGACACCGGCATTATCGTTAATCGTCTTGATATTGTTTAGCCCGGAATATTCATAGTATTTGTCATAAAGCTTATGATACCTCGCAAGCATACTCTCAACAAGGTCGGCATTCTTATCAAACGCACTTTTACTCTCAAGCGCATAGGAATTCACCTGTGAGCGAGTGTTGAAATACTCATAGAGAACCTTTTTGTGCGAGAGCCTCCCCGTAGCGCAAGAGGAAAGGAGAGCAAGGACAAGCACAATCACCAGCATAAAAGCCAATATTCTTTTCATAGCCTAAGCCTCTCCTTATAATCTCCCAAAACAGGGGTATAAACGCAAGCGAGGCAGGTGCGCACGCACTAGGGTGTGAAAGCCGCAGTCCTACGCGCGCATAGCAGAAGCGCGCGCACCAAGGCGCGCGCATAAAGCTCGCTATAGGAAATTCAATTACTGTCCGTCCACGGGCGCGGGCTTAACCGCCACTCTGTCAATATAGGCAGAGCTGGCGACGGCCTGCATACGGAATAGTGCAGTAGCGGTAATGACCGATATATACTCGCTACCATCAATTTTGCCTGATAGCACAAGCGCAAGATGAGGATCGCCGCTCATATCAAACGCCTTGCCATCCTCGCTCTTGAATGCCGCCTCAACAGCAGCAATATAAGGCTCTACCGCAATGGTGCATCCTGCAACGATTTCAGCCCCCTTAGTTTCGATAGCAAGAGCCTCATCGCGTGTCTTGCCGACAAGCGCACGCTCAAGGTACGCAACCTGCTCATACCACTCGCCAATAGCGGCAGGGTTATAGGTCGCCATATTGTAGTCATCGCCGAGAGCTTTCTTAGAGATTGGCTCTGAGGTGCTATTGCCAATCTCGGGATAGCTAATCTCGTCTATTCTTGCAAGAGCAATTCTACCCTCACCGTCAAGCACAAGAGCGCAAACCGAGAGAGTGGTCTCGCCATCCTTCTCGGTAACAACTCTACCAACTACAAGAGTATGCTCCGAGGGCATAAGGTCGCAGCTAACAAGCGCAAGCACAAGAAGCGCAACAATCATAATTACGGATACTAATTTTTTCATTTTTTATCTCGCGATCGTAATTTATTTTGGTATAATCAAAATCAGGTTCAATCCCAAGGTATCAAAGCGCGATACAGAGCTTTGCGATAAAGCCGATGGCACAGTTGCCTATGTCGAGGCGATTGAGTCGACGGATATCTGAAGTATGACGCCGTTAATTTACACTTGTAGTCGTGCGAAGCATTACGTCGTGATACCCACCCTCCACTATACTCGTCGCAGAAACAAGCGTAAGCTTTGCTTTCTCTTGGAGCTCGGGGATGGTAATGGCACCGCAGTTGCACATTGTAGATTTTACTTTATAGAGGGATTTTTCTACATTATCGTGGAGAGAGCCGGCGTAGGTTACATAGGAGTCAACGCCCTCTTCAAAGGACAGCTTAGACTTACCGCCGAGGTCATAGCGCTGCCAGTTCTTGGCGCGATTAGAGCCCTCGCCCCAATACTCCTTAACATACTGACCGTTCACCATAATCTTAGGTGTGGGAGACTCGTCAAAGCGAGCGAAATATCTACCGAGCATCATAAAGTCGGCACCCATAGCAAGGGCTAGGGTCATATGATAATCGTGAACTATACCACCGTCCGAGCAGATAGGAATATATACACCTGTCTTCTTGTAGTATTCATCACGAGCAGCCGCAACCTCGATAACCGCACTCGCCTGACCGCGACCGATACCCTTGGTCTCACGGGTGATACAGATAGAGCCGCCGCCAATACCAATCTTGATGAAGTCGGCACCGCACTCGGCGAGGAACATAAAGCCCTCTCTGTCAACGACATTACCCGCGCCAACCTTAACGGTGTCGCCATAGTTCTTTCGGATATACTCGAGCGTCTTCTTCTGCCAGATGGTATAGCCCTCGGAGGAGTCGATACAGAGTACATCTGCACCTGCCGCGATAAGCGCGGGCACGCGCTCTTCATAGTCGCGTGTGTTTATACCTGCGCCAACTATGTAGCTCTTGTTAGCGTCAAGAAGCTCCTGGGGGTTCTCCTTATGCTGGGAATAGTCCTTACGGAATACGAAATACTTAAGGTGACCATCCTTGTCTATGATGGGCAGGGAGTTTAGCTTGTGCTCCCAGATGATGTCATTAGCCTCCTTTAGGGTTGTGCCCTCGGGAGCGGTGATAAGCTTCTCGATAGGTGTCATAAAGGTGGAAACAACGGCATCGGTAGACATACGGCTAACTCGATAGTCACGGCCTGTCACGATACCAAGAAGCTTACCTGTTGCTGTACCGTCATCGGTAACCGCCATTGTCGAATGACCATTCTCCTCTACGAGGTCGAGAACATCAGCAAGGGTGGATGAGGGAGTGAGGTTCGAGTCACTGACAACAAATCCAGCCTTATATCCCTTAACACGAGCGACCATAGCCGCCTGCGCCTCTATCGACTGCGAGCCGTAGATGAACGATACTCCGCCCTCCTTAGCAAGCGCGATAGCAAGAGTGTCATTCGAGACAGACTGCATGATAGCACTAGTCATAGGAATGTTCATCATAATGGGGCATTCCTCTGTGTCAGGTCTATACTTGACAAGTGGTGTGCGTAGCGATACATTCTGCGGTACGCATCTCTCGTCAGTATAACCGGGTATAAGAAGGTACTCGCTAAAGGTATGCGATGGTTCGGTAAGATAGGTTGCCATAATTAGTCCCTCACTTTAATAATTTAATAATATTTTTTATATTGTAACACATACCCGCGCGCTTGTCAATGGTATTTTTTACTTTAAGCAGTAAAAGAAGGCACACCGAACACGGAGTGCCTCCCAAATGATGAGTTTATTCTTCGATAACCTTAATATACTCGATTACCGCCTGCTTTGTCTTGTCTGAAATCGTTCCACTTCCGGCATCGACAAACTTAACCGTAGCTGAGGTTATTCTGTCGACAACCGACATACCCTCGACAACGTAGCCAAACGAGGCATACTGACCGTCGAGCCACTCAGCATCGGCATTACAAATGAAGAACTGACAGGACGCGGAGTTGTAGCCCTCGTCAATGTTGCCAAATTCGTCATAATGTCTACCGGAGCGCGCCATTGAAATAACACCGCGCTTATGGAGGATATCGTTATCATCATATCCATTAGCCTCAAACTCGCCGTATATCTTCTCGTCAAGACCGCCACCGCCTGTACCCTCGGGGTCACCGCCCTGTATCATAAAGTCGGTCATAACTCTATGGAAAGTCAATCCATCATAGAAGCCCTCGTTTACAAGGTCAACAAAATTTTTGACCGTCTTAGGCGCTGTTGTAGCATCGAGAAGAAGTTTTATCTTACCGTATCCCTTAACGCTCATCTCAACATAGGTTATGTCTCTACCCTCAAGGTTTCTGTCTTTGTAGTAGGCTGTTCCATCGTAGGATAGAGTTATAACCGCAAGGATAACACCAATTATGATAGCGCAAACAAGCACTGCCGCGGATACCATAAGAGCCTTCTTGGCTACGGCACCGCCATTTGTGGGTCTTTCTGTCGGGGTCTCAAATGTTATATGATAATTACTGTTTTTCTTTTTCCTTCCCATACATACCTCGCAAATAATTGTTTATATTTTTTGTTTATAGACACTTAGAAATAAATATCTCAATAGCCGTATAACCTGACACGCCCCCATACTTAGCATCTACATCGACGCGAGATAGTTCGTTCAGTATTGCTGCGGATGCACCCGGCTTAAAGAGCTTCGACGCCCTGATATAATTCTTGACCTTGTATGGGTGCATACCTGTCGCGCTCTCCACCTCTGCCTGTGGAATGCCTCCCTCAAGCATAGAGGTAACAGCAAGTAGCTCGGAGTATGTGCGCGCCATCATTCCCAAAATCATCGTCGGGTCCTGCCTCTCGCGCTTCATCTCGTCAAGAGCGAGAAAGGCGGCGGGTTTATTTCTCTCAAGAATAGCATTATTTAGGGCGTACGTGTCGCACTCAATAGTAGAGGACGCAACCTCGCTCACATCTGTCGGGGTTAGCGTGTCTCTACCCGTCGCCTTAAGATATGCTGAGAGCTTCGCTACCTCGTTAGCCAGCACATCCATAGCCCTGCCGGAGCGAAAAATTAGGCCCTCCAGCGTATCGCGCGAGGAAATAATGCCCTCAGCCTCAAAGTGTTTCTTCAACCAGGATATCAGCTGTGTATCCGTTGATTTTGGAAAGTTTAGTATATTAACACTCTTTCCAAATCTGCGAACAAACTTTCCCGGTTTTTTCTCTGTCCCGAGGTCGATATCACCCTCTGACGCAAGAAAAGCAAGCACCGCATAATCATATTCCGAGAGCAGTTCTATAACCTCCTCGAAAGCCGTAAGTTCAGCCTCTCTCATCGACGAAAATGTCGGGTAACGCCACTCGATAAACTTGAAGTCCTCCATCATAGGCGGTGCCTTGATAGCCTCTATCACAGCATCAAAGCTCCCCTCCTTGCCATCAAGAACAAGGTGATTAAAGGTCGCAAAGGTCTCATCAGACACTGCCGCCGTTCGTAAAGATGCTAGGTAATATCGCTTGAGATAATCCTCCTCACCCGCGAAGATATAACACCCCGCAAGATTTCGCGCCTTTATTCTCTCTCTTAGCTCCTTATCGTTCATAACTCACCTTCTCTTCGCCGTAATCTTCATACGGCAGGCCTTGTCCGCACCGCCAACGCTCATAGAATAGAAAATCTGTATATAGCCACCATCGCGCGAGAGATTGTTGCGTATTTTTTTACAAAACACCGTCATATCGAAGCTGTAAGGCGGTACGGAATATATGGTAGAGCACTCCTCGCCCTCGGCAAAATCGAGGTCATAATTTGACGAGCCACGGCGCGATAACTTGACACGCCCACCATCTACGACGAGTTCGGTATGCGCCCTCTCGCCATCTGTGTTCTCGTTATAGGAAATGTATAGACGGTCTGTCCCGCCCATATCCTCCACCTTTAAGAAACCCACTTGCGTCGTGATGCTAATCTCAGGCTCTCCGTCGGGCATACCGACATCATCGAGATTATCTATAACCGAGTGAACGGTAAAGTTACAGTCGTAAATAAACGGCATAAGCCCTCCTCTCCATAATGAACAAAAACGGCTGTCAATGTCGACAACCGTAGATTTTTGATTATTAACCTCTGCGTTTTCTAATATTATAATCGCTCAGGGGGTTAAGGAAGTCGCGCCAATTAAGGCTGCCCGCCTCCAACGCCATAATAAGCACCTCGGCAGTAGCGATATTAGTCGCGAGCGGAACATTATAAACATCGCAAAGGCGAAGAAGATTAGTATCAGACTCAAACTCCTCACGCGAGCTGTCTGTGCTCCTAAAGTAGAATACGAGGTCAATCTCGTCGTAAGAAACCTTAGCGGAAATCTGGTCTGTACCGCCAAACTCACCCGACAGGAAGGTCTCTATCTCAAGTCCGGAGGCATCTGAAATGTAAATGCCGGTAGTCTGGGTTGCATATAAGTGATGTTTAGAAAGAATACCACAATACGCAATACAAAACTGCGCCATCAATTCTTTTTTATTGTCATCTGCAATAAGTGCTATATGCATTTCGCTGAAACCTCCCTCTTTTTAATGCCAAAGGTGGCAAAAAATTATTTTAGAATAGTATAACATACTGCACGTGTTTTGTCAATCGAATATTTGAATAAATTTTGCGGATATGCAGTAAATATTTTGCACACAGAAGGGCGTGATAAAAGGATTTTTAACCGTCAACTAAACCGGCTTAAATAAATTTGGAATTTTTTTTGAAAAATGCTATATTTTTTGAGGATTTTTTGCTAATTTACCATTGAAAATCTGTATAAAACAATGTATAATAATTTGTGAATCGAGCAAAGTTTTGAGATACAGGCAATACTAGGCAGGCAAAGATGGTAAAAGACTAATGGCTTTTCATCCTGCACCCTGAAATCCTACTCAATAATCGATATTTTGTGACCCCGCCGTGGAGGTATAACGATTATGAAAGAATTTAAGAGAATTGGCGTTTTGACATCGGGCGGCGACGCCCCCGGAATGAACGCTGCTATTCGTGCGGTTGCGCGTATGTGCATCGCTCAGGATGTAGAAATTATGGGTATTTTTAGAGGATACTCGGGTCTTATTGAGCGCGATATTCGTCCTCTTGAGATTCGCGATGTTTCCAATATCATAAACAAGGGCGGCACTATGCTCTATTCCGACAGGTGCCCCGAATTTCAGACGCCGGAGGGAATGGCGAAGGCTGTTGAGACCTGCCGTGAATTCGGCATCGACGGCATCGTTGCCATCGGTGGTGACGGTACATTCCGTGGCGCGACCGAGCTTACCGCAAACGGTGTGCCATGCATAGGCATTCCCGGCACAATAGATAACGACATCGCCTCTACCGATAACACCATCGGCTACGACACCGCGATGAACACGGTTATAGACCTTGTCGACAAGCTGCGCGACACCTGCGAGTCTCACGCGAGATGCAATGTTGTTGAGGTTATGGGACGCGGTGCGGGTGACATAGCGCTTAACACGGGTATAGCATCGGGCGCTACCGCGGTTATTATTCCCGAGTTTGATTTCAATGACGATTTGTTAATCGAGCAAATAAACACAGCTCGCCGTCTTGGTAAGCGAAACTTCATCATCATCGTGTCTGAGGGCGTTGGCTCTAAGTACGCGCCTATGCTGGCTAGAAAGATTGAGGACGGAACAGGAGTCGAGACGAAGTTTGCAAGGCTGGCACATGTTGTCAGAGGTGGAAACCCCACTCTGCGCGACAGAGTTTTGGCATCTACAATGGGCGCTCTCGCGGTAACAGAGCTTCTTAAGGGGAACTCCAACCTGGTTATGTGCGAGAGAAAGGGAGTTATCGTTGCGCGCGACATTAACTACGCGCTCGTACTTGACAGGATGATGAAGTTCAAGCTGAAAGAAGGAGATCTCGACCGCTTCAGCGCGGATGAGATAGCAGAGATGGAGCGCGAGATACGCGAGCGTCGCGCCTCTATGGCTAGGCTCTACGGTGTTTCCAAGACTATTAATCTTTAATAATTATCTCTTCACGAGAAAGAGGCTGCTTCATTTAGGGCAAACCTGCAAAAGAGCGAAGTTATCGTAAAAAACGATAGTTTCGCTCTAATCTTTTTATATTTTCATGTTTTTAAGGTTGAAATTCTGTGAATTCCCTCTTTCTATTTAATGCTCTTTTTCTATTTATAAAAACCTCTTGCAGCAGATGCTTCTATCCTACTACAAGAGGTTTTTGTTTTTGTTTCTTTGCAGAGAGCAATTTTGATGAAGCCAATTCCGGTCAACCTATAATACTTGCTGGCAGGACTTCATTCCAAATTCTACTTTATGCACCATAGATGGATTTAACCCGTATAATACGGATGATATCAGGCTACGCCAATTACGGGAACATAGGAATAAGCACGGTCTGGCAGACGATGAACGCCGCGTAGATGGCAAGAAGTGCTATACCCTGCATGCGCGATAGCTTACCGCGGATAAGTGTCGGTATGGTCATAATAGCCATTACAGCGAGCATAACTGGGATATCTATGACAAAGGATGCGTTCTGACCGAAGATGGTCGCCTCAACGGGTACGGGGAATGGCTTTATCACAATGGATACACCCGACACAAGCACGAGGTTAAAGAGGTTCGCACCGATAATGTTACCGAGAGATAGCGAGCCGTGACCCTTAACCAGCGAGGTAATAGCTGTGACAAGCTCGGGAAGGGATGTGCCGAGAGCAACTATTGTTAGGGATATAACCGTCTGCGGTACGCCAAGCTCGACAGCTATAATTGTAGCATTGTCAACAAGGAAGTCGGCACCGATGGCAATTACAACAGCGCCAATCACAAGAAGAAGCCCCTCGCGAATAACCGATGTTCTCTCGCCCTTTACCTGCGCCCAGACGTTAGCCCAAAACGAGAGCTTCTCGTCACAAACCTCAGGCTCCTCAAGCTTTTCTTCCTCATCTTCGGGATTTGCTTTCATATTGATGACATTCATCACCATATATACCACGAAGCCACAAAGCAGAACAATACCTGCCCAAAGTGGGAATTCTTTGAATATGTATGCAACCAAAACATAGAAAATAGCTGCGCCGAAGAAGAAGCAAACAGGGAATATCATTGTGCGTCTGTCAGCCTTAGCAGGCTTGATAGCGATTGTAACGGCGGCAATAAGCGAGGTGTTGCATATAATCGAGCCAATAGCATTACCATATGCCATAGCACCGTTACCTGCCATAGCACCACCTGCCGAGACCATAACCTCGGGCAGCGTTGTACCGATAGACACAACGGTCGCACCTATAAGAAGTTCGGGAAGATGAAATCTGCGCGCAATTCCTGTCGCGCCGTCAACGAACCAGTCACCGCCCTTTATGAGCATAACCAGTCCTACTGCGAATAGCAAAATTGGGACTAAAAGTTCCATAATATCCTCCTAATATTTTTTCTAATACCAATTCTACCACAGCAATATGCAAATTGTCAAATACTTTTCATAATATATTATTGAGCCTTTATTAAGCCGTCGTGGAAACCTGTAAAAATCGCCCAAAGCGCGAACAAGTGTAACACTTTTCCTACCTCGGCATACAATGCTATCGGGGAGAGGCATCTCCATATTCAAAAGAACATATAAAGAGAGGCTACGCTATGCGTATCGTTGTAATAAAATCTCCAAGGTTTCTCTCGCGCATACTCGCGAAAATCTTCGGCATCTCCGACAGCCAAAAGGGGCAGAAATAAGATTAGGGTGCTATGGCACCCGACATAAAGAAAAAGGGGTTATAGCAATGCCATAACTCCTTTTTTGCGTGCTTTCACGCCTATATTATCTTCCAAACAGCTTAGCGAAGAAGCCCTTGCGTGGCTCACCGTCCTCACCGACATTATCGGCGAATTGTCTAAGCAGTTTTTTCTGCTCCGGTGTCAGCTTGGTAGGTGTCTGTACCCTAACTGTGAAGATGAGGTCGCCCTTTGCCTTTTTGCGTATCGAGTTGAAGGACGGTATGCCCTCGCCCTTGATAGAGAATTCTGTGCCTGTCTGCGTGCCCTCCGGGATGGTGAACTTCACCGTCTTGTCACCAAGAACAGGAACATCTATCTCGCCACCGAGTGCTGCCTCGGCAAAGGAAATCGGTATCTCTAAGCGAAGGTCTGAGCCATCGCGTGTAAATATTTTATGGGGTTCAACGCGCACCTCAATAATGAGCGATCCGGTCTCACCGCCAAATTTACCCTCATTACCCTGACCGCGAAGAATAACCTTCTGCCCATCGGCAATACCTGCAGGGATGGTAACGCCATACTTCTTCCTAATCCTAATCCTGCCCTTACCGTTACAGTTGCTACAAGGATTTTTAACCACTCTACCTGTGCCGCGACAGTTGTTACAGGGGGACTGCGTCTGGGTGTATCCAAACATAGTACGCTGATTTACAGTCACATAACCCGAGCCTTGACACTGCGGACATCTCTCGGGCTTAGTACCCGGCTCGGCACCTGTGCCGCCACAATCACCGCAGCTCTCAACACGCGCATAACTAACATCCTTATCACAGCCAAATGCAGCCTCCTCAAAGGATATACTAATACGAGCATAAAGGTCCTCGCCATCCTCGGGCATAGGAGATGAGCGTCTTGAATTTCTGCCAAACCTCGAGCCGCCTGTGTTTCCGCCAAAGAATGAGGAAAAAATGTCCTCGAAACCGCCGAAGCCCTCGAAGCCACCAAATCCGCCGAAGCCCGAGCCACCACCTGCTGTGGGGTCAAACGCCGCGTGGCCAAATCGGTCATATTTTCCCTTCTTCTCTTCATCCGAGAGAACCTCGTACGCCTCGTTCAGCTCCTTGAACTTCTCCTCCGCCTCCTTGTCATCGGGGTGCAGGTCGGGGTGATACTGCTTAGCAAGCTTTCTATATGCTTTTTTTATCTCGTCGGCACTCGCGCCCTTAGCGACGCCCAGCACCTCATAATAATCTCGTTTTTCTGCCATATCAGCCTCGTAAAGTTTTGTTTGCATAAAACACTTCTAGGGCGTGTCGTTTCCTTGACACGCCCCATAGTGTCACTAATTACTTGTCGCTCTTATCCTCGAAGTCGGAGGTGTAGTAGTCACCGCCCTCGGTGCCGCCACCTGCGCCGGATGCGCCATCTGCGCCGGCGGCCTGGCTCTGTGCATAGAGCTTCTCCGCGATAGGATAGAATGCCTTTTGAAGTGCCTCGGTATCAGCCTTGATAGCCTCGGTGTCACCTGTCTCAATAGTCTTTTTAAGCTTCTCGATAGCCTCGGTGACGGGTGCCTTTTCCTCATCGGTTGCCTTGTCACCAAGCTCGCCAAGTGCCTTTTCGGACTGGTAGATTGTGCTCTCAGCAAGGTTCTTAGCCTCAGCAGCCTCCTTAAACTTCTTATCCTCCTCAGCAAACTGCTCAGCATCGCGAACAGCCTTAGCAATATCCTCCTCGGACATACCGGACTGCGACTCGATTGTGATGTGCTGCTCCTTACCTGTGCCCTTATCAAGCGCGCTTACATTAACAATACCGTTAGCGTCAATATCAAAGGTAACCTCGATCTGAGGTACGCCGCGTGGTGCCGGAGGAATTCCGTCAAGCTGGAAGCGATTGAGCGTTACATTCTTAGAAGCACGCTCTCTCTCTCCCTGGAGAACATGGATCTCAACAGAGGTCTGACCATCAGCAGCGGTAGAGAATACCTGGCTCTTCTTTACAGGGATAGTAGTATTTCTCTCTATAATCTTAACGAATACATCGCCCATAGTCTCGATACCTAGAGAAAGGGGAGTAACATCAAGAAGAAGCACATCCTTAACATCACCGCCAAGAACGCCGCCCTGAATAGCAGCACCAAGCGCTACGCACTCATCGGGGTTAATGCCCTTGAAAGGTTCCTTACCCGTGAACTTCTTAACAGCCTCCTGCACCGCGGGAATTCTCGTAGAACCACCGACAAGGATTACCTTAGAAATCTCGGATATTGAGAGGCCGGAGTCTGCGAGAGCATCCTTTGTGGGCTTAATTGTAGCCTCAACAAGGTCTGCTGTAAGCTCGTTAAACTTAGCACGGGTGAGGGTTGCCTCGAAGTGCTTGGGGCCCGTTGCATCTGCTGTGATGAAAGGAAGCGAGATGTCGGTGGAGAGTGTGCCGGAAAGCTCAATCTTGGCTTTCTCTGCCGCGTCACGAAGACGCTGGTGTGCCATCTTATCCTTTCTAAGGTCGATACCGCCATTCTCGCGAGCGAAGCTCTCTGCCATCCAGTCAACAATGCGGAGGTCGAAGTCGTCGCCTCCAAGACGGTTGTTACCTCTGGTTGCAAGAACCTGGAACATACCCTCGGAAAGCTCAAGGATAGATACATCGAACGTACCACCACCGAGGTCGAATACCATTACATTCTGCTCCTCTTCCTTGTCAATACCGTATGCAAGAGCAGCCGCGGTAGGCTCGTTGATAATTCTCTTTACCTCAAGACCGGCAATCTTACCTGCATCCTTGGTTGCCTGACGCTGTGCATCTGTGAAGTATGCGGGAACAGTGATTACCGCCTCGGTAACGGTTGTGCCAAGATAAGCCTCAGCATCAGCCTTAAGCTTCTGAAGTATCATTGCAGAAATAGCCTGGGGTGTGTAGGTCTTATCGTCGATAGCGACCTTTCTGTCTGTACCCATATCTCTCTTGATAGAGATGATTGTTCTGTCAGGGTTAGTAACCGCCTGACGCTTAGCAACCTGACCGACAAGTCTCTCGCCTGTCTTGGTGAATGCTACAACGGATGGGGTTGTTCTCGCTCCCTCCGGATTAGTAATAACGATAGGCTCACCGCCCTCATATACTGCTACACAGGAGTTAGTAGTACCTAAGTCAATTCCAATAGTTTTTCCCATTTTGTTTTCCTCCTTGGGTTATATATGTTTTTTAATTAATCTATTTTGTGGGGACACGCCCCGGGTTATCATACTTAATTTACGGTCTTAACCATAGCGAAGCGGATAATCTTGTTTCCGCGCCTGTACCCCTTTTGGAACACATCGGTTATCTCATTATCTCTTCCGCTATCGTCCTCATCGTGCATAATGGCGTTATGAATATTCGGGTCAAACTGCTCGCCCGGAGCACCGAACGCCTCAACACCGAGTTTGGTGAGCACAGCGTTTGTTGTCGATGATATCATAACCAAACCATCACGCACCTTGTCGCAGTCATCAAAGCCACTCGCGCGCTCAAGATTATCTATAATAGGAAGAATTTCGGTCACAACATCGGCGAGTGCCGAGTTATACACGCCCTCGCGCTCCTCTCGTGAGCGGCGACGGAAGTTGTCATACTCTGCCGCAAGCCTCAGGTACTTGTCATTCATCTCGGCCGCTGCCGTCTCAAGCTCGGCTATCCTTGCCTCAAGCGCCGCGACATCTGCCTTCTTTTTTTTCTTAGGTGCCGCCTTAGGTGTCTCCTCGGGTGTTGTCACGCCATCCTGCTTTATCTCTTCTGCCATATCTGTCTCCTAAAATATACTTATTCCTCGTCTTTGCCGGGTAAAAGCCCACGCCCCGTGTCGAGTTTTTCCTCGCCGAGCATCTCTATTCCGGACGCTAGACGGCTAATCATATCTATTACCTTGTGGTAGTTCATGCGCTTAGGGCCGATGACGCCTATCGCAACCTGACTTCCAGCAATGTTGACATTCTTGAATATCAGGGTTGTACCCTGCATAACATCGCCATCATTCTCTGTGCCGATATAAACCTGAATACCGTCAGATGCATCACCGCGAGAGGTGATGACCTCCATCAGCTTATCCTTTTCCTCAAACATACCAAGCAGACCTCTAAGCTTGGTAGCGTCCGAATACTCGGGGTATTCAAGAAGCCTGGATATACCGTCCAGCTTAACATCTGCCGAGTCAAGCTCGGACATCGCCTCGTATATCACCTTGGTTGTCGGATGTACCATCTCGGATGCCGAGCCCATGATAGCCTCAAGCCTCATCGTGGTGGGCACCGTCATCTCGTCACTCGTGAGATTGACAAGGTAGATATTCAGTGCCTCGGTAAACCTGCGTAGCACATTTTCGTCTATCGAAAAGCCGAGGTGTACCGTCTTAGTCTTGACGACATCTCTGCCAAATGACATGACGAGCAGGAAGTTTTTCGCGTCAAGCAGAACACTGTTAAATCGTTCTACCCTCGCTCGACCGGAACCCGACTTGAATGCTATGCCGGTGTACTCAGTAAAGGTGGATGCAAGCCTGGACGCACCTGCGAGAATATCGTCCATCTCGGAGAGCTTATGCCTTAGCCTCTCGTTAATCTCGTCTATCTCGCTACGCGTCTCGGCATACTGATTTATCAGAGACTCAACATACAGCCTATATCCCATAGCCGAGGGCACACGGCCGGCCGAGGTGTGTGGCTGAACAAGATATCCCATTGACTCAAGCTCCGCCATCTCGTTTCTTATCGTGGCAGGGGATGCGGGTATCGCCACATCCTGCGAGAGATATTTAGACCCAACAGGCTCACCGTGAGTGATATGCGCATCAACTATCGCGCGTAAAATCTCGAGCTTTCTGGGTGTTAACCTTTTGTCCTTCACGGTTCCCCCTCTCCGACACTCTCATCTTTTTCGTCTTGTTTTAGCAGTTTTTAGCACTCATTGATGTTAAGTGCTAACAGTTACACCTATAATATATCCTATTTTCTCCGCTGTGTCAATATATTGACTATAAAATTATGTGAACTTTTTGTTAACAATTATCCCTCTCGGAATTCAAGTGCTAAAAATCGGGATTATATTGGCGCGATAATTTGATACATTCTCGCCCTTTTTCGGACAGCTCATACAATTTTCTCTTGACTTTACTTCATATATATTATATAATATAATCGTATGAGTATTGACGTATTCACGAGGGTTAGTGAATTAAGTATATAATCATATAATAATTTTCTGTTTTTTTCACGATATAGTCAATATATTTCGTGTAAGGAGGTGTAAATGCAAGTAGATATTATTTGGCTCATTCTGGGCATTGTCGTATCTGCCATAGTCGGCGTGGTTGTCGGCTTCTTGGTTAGAAAGGCATCTGCCGAGGCTAAAATAGGCTCTGCTGAGGAGCAGGCGAAGAAAATTCTTGAAGATGCTATCAAGAGTGCTGAGAGCGCTAAGCGTGAATCTATTATTGCCGCTAAGGATGAGATTTTCCAGATTAGAAAGACCGCTGATGACGATATTAGAGAGCGTCGTAAAGAGGTTTCTAGGCTTGAGAGGCGTATTCAGCAAAAGGAAGAGAGCCTCGATGCTAAAATTGAGACTATTGAGCGTCGCGAGGCCGCCCTCACCGAGAAGCATACCGAGGCGGACAGGCTCCGCGATGAGATCAAGACCACTCTTGCCGGTCAGGTTGCTATGCTCGAGAAGATCGCGGGTATGACAAGCGAGCAGGCTCTGGCGGAGCTTATTGCAAGACTTGACGAGGAGATGGCTCACGAGACCGCGATGAAGATCGCGGAGTATGAGGAGAGCTTCCGTGATGCGGCCGATACCAAGGCTAGGGCGATACTCTCCCAGGCTATTCAGCGTTATGCGGCTGACCATGTAAGCGAGATTGCAATATCCACAGTACAGATACCCAGTGATGAGATGAAGGGTAGAATTATCGGTAGAGAGGGTAGAAATATTCGTACTATCGAGACACTCACAGGCGTCGACCTCATTATTGATGATACGCCCGATGTTATCACGGTATCCGGATTTGACCCTGTGCGCCGCGAGATTGCGCGCATAGCGCTAGAGAAGCTTGTTAGCGATGGCCGTATACATCCCACTCGCATCGAGGAGATGGTTGAAAAGGCGCGCCGCGAGGTTGACGGTGCTATCAAGCAGGCGGGAGAGAGAGCAATATTCGAGACCGGTGTGCACGGACTGCACCCCGAGGTTATCAAGCTGCTCGGCAGAATGAAGTTCCGTACATCCTACGGGCAGAATGTTCTGCGCCACTCTATTGAGGTTTCTATGCTGGCAGGCGTTCTCGCTAGTGAGCTTGGCGTAGATGTTACTATGGCTAAGCGTGCAGGTCTACTCCACGACATCGGTAAGTCTATGACCGCAGAGGTCGAAGGCTCACATATCCAGCTTGGTGTTGAAATCTGTACCAAGTATAAGGAAAATAAGGACATTATCCACGCGGTTGAGGCTCACCACGGTGATGTCGAGGCTAAGACCGCGCTCGACTTCATTATCCAGGCGGCTGACGCCATCAGTGCTGCTAGACCCGGCGCACGCAGAGAGGATGTCGAGAACTACATCAAGCGTCTTCAGAAGCTTGAAGAGGTCGCAGGCGGCTTCGAGGGTATTGAGAAGGCGTTCGCTATCCAGGCCGGCCGCGAGGTTAGAATTATGGTTAAGCCCGACGTCGTTGATGATGACAGGATGAAGATCCTCGCGCGCGAGATCGCGAAGAAAATCGAGGGCGAGCTTGACTACCCCGGTCAGATCAAGGTCAGCGTAATCAGAGAAAGTCGTTTTGTAGATTACGCGAAGTAATCTTCCTTATTATATAAAAAGGATGTATGGGAAAACTCATACATCCTTTTTTTCATCTTTATTTCTTGGAGAAAGCTCGTATTCGGGGTTTCTAACTAAAACGCCATCCTTTGTTACAACGAGTTCGACCACCCCATCAAGCAAAAATAACTCTCTCATTTCTTTAGGTATAACTAGCCTGCCCAACCTATCAAGTTCTTTCAAAACTCCAATACTATCTTTCATACTTCCCCCATATGTGTAGGATTTCACACAAGACATTTTACATCTTACATTTCTATTATACCTCGGATATAATATATTTGTCAATACATCACTATTAAAAATGTAGGTAAAAAGATGAAAGAATACGGTACTATAAAAATAAAACTCGACGAGGTTATAAAGGTGCGCGGCATCAGTAAGAACAAACTAAGCCACAGAGCAGAAATGCAGAGAACGCAGATAAACAACTACTGCAAGAACAAGATAACAAGACTTGACACCGATGTTTTGGCTAGGCTTTGCACCGTTCTTGATTGCAGGATAGAGGATATTCTCGAGTTTGTTCCGGCAGACGAGGACAAGAAAATATAATTTAATCGCTTATTTAAGCTGTCCTTTTTATTTCGGCACAACCTTATATAAAGATATACACATTATTATTGGGCTATTTTTTAGGCATAATTCTCGTTTTTGTTTAGATACCCCAATTTAGGGTATGTTTTATCACCTTTTGCGATTTTTTACATAGGTATAGCCGAAGAGCGCCGAACTCATAAGGTTTTGAAATATAGATTTCCCCATATTCTTCACTGAATTTTTCTTAAATTTCGTACTTTACAAGGCTCGGTGCGACGAAAGACGCTAGAATTTGCTGATGAAAGACTTGTTAGTTCGGCGCTCTTCGGCTATAACAAAAAGAGGGATCTTGGCAATCATCTGCCTTGATCTCTCCTTTTCGTTTGGTTTTTGGCTGATTTGTTAGTTTAATTAATCTCGCCGGGATTGACATCCTCGCTAAAGAGGGCTGCAACAGAGAGCGAAAATCTGCGACCGCCCAGCTCGCCCATAGCGCACTCGGTATATGTGTAAGGTAGGATATCCCCTAACCTCTTTAGGTCGCGAAATCCACCGCCGGACGCCTTTAAGGTTGCCTCAAGAGATGTCCACATAAGCGTTATATCCTCGGCATTTCCTACTGCTTTACCAGTCGTTTCACGTGTGGCTCTCCCTGTCGCTTTACACCTCGGGAGTACGGCTTCTTCGATGCTTGTCGCGCCGCCACAGAATCCGAAATTTCCACACTCATCAAGCTCGGCTAAAAGATATGTAACACCGACACTCGGTAAAATATCGCGTTCAGCAATGGCACCAAAATGCGAAGCATAGCGCGCAAATAGATGCCTTGCGCGCACACCATCCATAACCCACTCGATATCTACTCCTATGTTAGGGGGCGTGTCGAGTTTTTGTATTTTTTCATACAAAGGATTGTTTTCCGGCTCGCCCGTTCTACTTGCTTTTCCGCCAGCGGTGGCAAAGGCAAGCGCGACAATTTTATCTCTATGCGATAGGTTGATTGCTACGCCGCCCTCGATATAGGGCTTGCCATCCTCGCTAAACCTTATTGGTGGCATAGCCTCACCATACAGCTCCTTATAGCACCGAGATAGCGCGATATATGCACAGGCTCGCTCGGCACCTCTTGGCTCACTCATATCTAGTAATACAGGAAATTCCTTGCCTATATCAAGACGCGCCGTGTCCAGCCTAGAAGTGTCAACTACTACAACCGTTATCATATATCCATTATAATGGGAAGTATCATTGGCTTACGCTTAGTGACGCGGAAGATAAACTTCGCGAGGTCATCTCTAATAATTCCCTTGATATGCGTCCAATCGGTAAGGCGATTTTCAAGTATGCGCTTTAGTGCATCCTCAGCAATTTTCCTAACATCATTCATCAGGTCCTCTGACTCCTTAACATAAACAAAGCCACGCGATACAATATCAGGTCCTGATAGAATATACCCTCCCTCGAGGTCAAGGGTAGCAACAACGACAACAAGTCCATCCTCTGCGAGGTGCTTTCTGTCGCGAAGAACAACGCTACCGATATCACCGACACCGGCGCCGTCAACAAGCACCTTGCCGGCCGGCACCTCACCGGCGAATTTCGCCTCATCTCGTGTTACCTCTAGCACCCGACCGATATTAGACACAAAAATTCTGTCCGCACTAATACCCATAAACTCGGCAATATCCTTGTTGGCGTATAGGTGTCTATACTCGCCGTGAATAGGCATAAAGAATTTAGGTCGAAGAAGTGCCATAAGCAGTTTTATCTCCTCGGCACAGGCGTGTCCCGACACGTGCACATCCTCGACGGTATCATTGACAACCCTAACACCCGAGCGAATAAGCGCATTTACAATCCTGCCGACAAGCTTCTCGTTGCCGGGGATAGCGTGCGCCGAAAGTACAACAACATCATCGGTGGTTAATTTGACACGGTCGTGCTCGGAGAACGCTATGCGATAGAGTGCCGACATCGGCTCGCCCTGGCTTCCTGTGGTAATTAAGGTTATTTCGCCCGGTTTGTATCTCTTCATATCGCTAACATCTATCAGCACACCATCCGGAAGCTCCATATATCCAAGCTCCACCGCAGCACCTATAACATTCGTCATACTTCTGCCGAGTATAGCAACCTTTCTTCCGTGCTTATATGAGGTGTTTATTATCTGCTGTACCCTATGCACATTTGAGGAGAATGTCGCGATAATCAGCCTCTTATTTTCATACTGCGCAAAGATGCGTTCAAGAGATGAGCCTACCGTCCTCTCCGAGGCGGTGAAGCCCGGACGCTCGGCATTTGTAGACTCACAGAGCATAAGCGTTACGCCCTCGCGCCCAAGCTCGCCAATGCGCGTCAGGTCCATCATCTGCCCATCAATCGGCGAGACATCAATCTTAAAGTCACCCGAATGGTAAACAACACCGATAGGGGTGTGTATCGCGATAGCACATGCATCCGCTATCGAATGATTTACGTGGATAAACTCCGCGCGGAAAACACCGAGAGAAACGCTATCGCCCGCCTCAACAGTGCGCAGGTCAGGATAGTTTGGTGGGGGCAGTTCATCAAGCTTGCCCTCTATTATACCGAGAGAGAGCCTTGTGCCATAGATTGGCACATTAATCTGTCTTAAAATGTATGGCACAGCACCTATATGGTCCTCGTGCCCGTGCGTTATAAGTATTCCCTTTACGCGGTGCGCGTTTGTTACAAGATAGGATACATCGGGTATAACCAAATCCACGCCCGGCATATCATCATCGGGGAAGCCCATACCGCAGTCAATAACGATTATGTCCTCTCCATACTCAAGAACGGTCATATTTTTGCCGATTTCCTCAAGTCCGCCAAGGCACATTACCCTAAGGGGTGTTTTTTTCTTGTTCTGTACTGTGCGTCCCTTTGCCTTTGGTGCTTTTTTGGACACCTCGCGACTTGACTGTATGTCAGCCTTTTTAGTATCTAGTGTATCTATATTCATCTTAGGTTTATCTCTTTTGGGTGCGCCCGCCTTCGGTTTTGCGCCCGATATATCAGTCTTGGGGTCGGTTGCCTTTCGTCTGTTGCTCGGTCTCGCTGTGCCGTGACTATCCAACCTTGGCACTCCCCTAGGTCTGTCCACTTTTGGCTTTGGCTCGTGTTTTGCCACAGAAGCTACTCTATCAGTGGTTTCTACCACCTGTATAGGCTCAACCTTATTCCCTCTTCTCTGCTTTTTGGGTGGCTGTGTTACAGGCTGTGTTGCGGTCGGCTCTTTAGACTTTATTCCCGACCTTTTATCGGAGGCAGGTCTCTTATTACCCGACACCGCATAACCGCTATGCGCTTTCCCCTTTCTTTTTTCTATCATATATGTTCACAAGGCAGAGAACATCTCTGCCTGCCTTTCTTCAAAATTAAAATATAAATGTAAATAATAATGTACATACTACGCCAACAATAAACGCAGGTAAATGTCTAATAAGAAAGCCTATAACGCGTCCGTGTCTCATGCGGCCATCTACAAGTCTGCCCCTATCCTCTAGGCTCTCGTCAATAATTCTGTTTGCCTCTCTCACCATATCCCCGTCCGATAGAGCCGTAGTATCTACCCTATCATCTATAATGAAATAGGCCTCACTGAATATTTTACTTTCTGTATTCTTGAGAAAAACTACTCTTCTTTGACATCCTCTTACCATTTTACCCCCATAAAACTCGACACGGGTTGGGTGATACACACCGTCACCTCACACCCGCATCTATGTTATACATATTCTTAGTAAGAGAATTATAGTCCTTAATTCTTCTGTTTATTCAAATATGTGCTTTATTACCATCCGAAAATTCTTGCGAAAAAGCCCTTCTTCTTAGGCTCGTCCTTTTCATCTTCCTCGACTTTGGGTGTCTCGACTACCGTAGACTCCTCGGTCACAGGCAGGAGGGTGGTCTGCTCGATGGGTTCTTCATCTACTACGGGTACTGCTGTTTCTTCTACCACAGTCGCCTCGACAGGTGTCTCAACAACGGTTTCATCAACAACGGGTGTCGCCGTCTCATCAACCGTTAACATCTCTTCAATGGGTGTCTCTATAACAGTCGCCTCGACAGGTGTATCTACTACCTCTTCCGCTTCCTCGGCTCGCCTTACCTCTCGCTCAATTCTCTCCCTCTCGGCCTTTGGTATTCTCTTTTTCTTTTTTTCGGGAAGAACTACCTCATAGCCGTCGTCAAGCAGATCATCAATAGAGATGCCGAAAAGCTTCTTAAGTTCAACAAGCTTCATTGCCTCAGGATAGGACTGACCCGACTCCCACTTATATACCGCCTGTCTAGATACACCTACCGCACTTGCAAGCTCGTCCTGGGTTATTGATCTTAGTTTTCTAAGTTTTACGAGTTTTTCCTGGAAAGTCATTTCTTTTCTCCTTGTCTTCGTTTATTTCAATAAATCGTTGTCTAGATACTCGTTGTAGTTGGCGAAGCAGGGGCTGTCAATTCTCCAGCCATACTCCTCCTCATACATATTAAATTTAACACTAACCGTCATCTGCTCGCCATCGGCATTAGCAACCCTCGCATCCACACTGACAAATACTATTTCCTTTTTCACACCCGTTACCTTTAGTGTAGAGTAGTCATAGTCTATCAGCCTGTCATCATAGAGCTGCTGATCCTCGGGGCGCATACTGATGTAGTAGTACACCATAATTCTAAGCGGTACGGTTTCCTGAAGGTCCTCATACACCTGATAGTATTTAGCAGTGAACTTAACTACATCGTCATCCTGTATCGCGGAGAGCTTGTTTTCGAAAATCTCCTCGGAATAGCGGATACTGAATACCTCTAGGGTCTTTTCCTTTAATTCAGGTATAGATGTAAATCCGAGCTTATCTAGGTGGAGTGGGTCTGCCGAATAGTAGTTACCATTGCGGTAGGAGTCATCGATATGTGCAATACCGTTGCCATACCATACCGAGTTGAGCATCTTCGCCCCCTCTAACAACTCCTCGGCAGCCTCTACAACCTCATCTTCATTATATCTACGATTACAGGAAGCGAGCGAGAGAAGAGAGGACATAATCATAAGGATAGTGGCTATAAGCGCAACTATTCGTCTCATTCCTCGTCGTCTCCCTCGCTTGTGTCACCCTCAACAATCTCCGGCATATTGGGTTTTTCGGCAATCTCGCGCTCTACCTCTTCTCTCTCGCGAAGAAGCTCCTCGTCAGGCTCAATGCGTGCTACATTATTGATGTATGCACCGTCTGCAAGACGCATAACGATAACGCCTGTCGCAGTCCTCGAATATACATTTATCGAGGATACATTTGTTCTGATAATAACGCCCTCGTTGGTGATAAGCATAATGTCGTCATTCTCGCTTACGGTGATAACGCTGGCGAGCTTACCCGTCTTATCGGAAATCTTCTGGCAGGCTACACCCTTACCTCCTCTGTGCTTCATCTCACGGAATTCATCGAAGCTGGTACGCTTACCGACACCGCGCTCGGTTATGGTGAGAAGATACCTCTTCTCATCAACAAGTGCGACGCCTACTACATAATCGTCATCAGCAAGGGTTATACCCTTAACGCCTCTTGCGCCTCTACCCATCGACCTGACGTTATTCTCGTCAAATCTTACCGCCATACCGTCTCGTGTCGCGATAATGAGGTTTTCAGTACCGTCGGTGTGGCGCACGAAGATAAGCTCGTCACCCTCATCGAGGCTGATAGCCTTCTTACCCTTAGCGCGCTGGTACTCAAACTCCTTAAGGAGCGTTCTTTTGATAACACCGTTTTTGGTTACCATTGTGAGGTACTCGCCCTCGGCGAACTCGGTAATCGGAATGATAGCGGTTACATACTCGCCCTCAACCAGGTTGATGATGTTGACAAGGTTAGTACCCTTTGCCGTTCTCGACGCCTCGGGCACGCGGTATGCTTTCTTAGCATATACTCTACCGCAGTTGGTGAAGAACATAAGTAGCGAATGGCTGTTGGCAACTATAACATCCTCGACGAAGTCATCCTCCTTGGTAGTCATACCTATGACACCCTTGCCACCTCTGTTCTGCGCAGAATATACATCAGCTCTCTGACGCTTGATGTAGCCTGTATGGCTGACGGTTATAACGCAGGTGTGCCTCTCGATAAGGTCTTCAAGGTCAATTTCCTCGGTAGCCTCGACAAGCTCGGAGCGTCTGTCATCACCAAACTTATTTCTAATCTCGGTCATCTCGTCCTTAATAATCTCGACAATGCGTCCCTCGTCGGCAAGGATAGCGCGATACTGTTCGATAAGCTCGGTGAGCCTAGTAATTCTATCCTCAACCTTTTGTCTCTCAAGACCCGAGAGCTTACCGAGCGTCATCTCTACAATTGCCTGTGCCTGTGCCTCAGAAAGCGCGAAGCGCTCAACCAACCTCTCCTTAGCATTCGGGATAGAGATCGAGGACTTGATTATAGCGATAACCTCGTCGATATTATCAATAGCAATCTTGTAGCCCTCAAGAATATGTATCTCGCGAAGTGCCTTATCTAAGTCGAACTGAACTCTGTTTTTGATTACATTCTTCTGATGCTCGATATACCTATCAAGTATGCCCATAAGCGAGAGCGTCTTAGGCTCACCGCCATCAATAACGAGCATATTGATAGAGCAGGTGCTCTGGAGCTGGGAGAACTTATAAAGCTGGTTTAGGATAACCTCGCCGTTGGCGTCCTTTCTATACTCTACAACAATTCTCATACCACCACGGCCGGACTCGTCACGCAGGGCGGTTATACCCTCTATACGCTTGTCCTTAACCAGATTAGCAATAGCCTCAACAAGCATAGCTTTGTTAACCATATATGGGATTTCGGTGAAGATAATTCTTCTCTTATCATCCTCAATTGTGGCGCGCGCTCTTACATATACCTTACCTCTGCCCGTTTCGTAAGCCTCTCTTATACCGCGAGAGCCGTAGATGATAGCGGCGGTCGGGAAATCAGGGCCCTTTATGAACATCATAAGGTCGTCAACCGTACACTCGGGGTTTTCCATACGGTAAATTGTACCGTCTATAACCTCTCTTAGGTTATGCGGGGGGATATTGGTAGCCATACCAACAGCGATACCGACAGCACCGTTCACCAAAACATTTGGGAAGCGAGAGGGAAGAACGGTCGGCTCATCGCGTGTGTTATCGAAGTTGCGCGTCATAGGCACAACATTCTTCTCGATATCCGACATCATATAGTCGGCAATACGCGCCATTCTCGCCTCGGTATAACGGTATGCCGCAGCACCATCACCGTCTATGTTACCGAAGTTACCGTGTCCCTCGACAAGCGGGTAACGCAGAGAGAAGTCCTGCGCCATTCTTACCATCGACTCATATACGGCGGAGTCACCGTGTGGATGGTATCTACCAAGCACATTACCGACGGTCGTTGCCGACTTACGGAACGGCTTATCGTGTGTTAGATTATCCTCATACATAGCGTAGAGGATACGCCTCTGTCCCGGCTTCATACCGTCGCGGACATCGGGCAGAGCACGAGAGGTGATAACGCTCATCGAATACTCTATGAATGACTGCCTAACCTCTCGCTCCATATCTCGCATTTCTATTCTTTGATTAGGAAATTCGATATCTGTGGATGTATAGTTATGTTCCATTATGGAATGTACCTTTCTTTAATTTAACCGCTTATACTCGATGTCTTATACATCAAGGTTTTCAACAAATCTTGCGTTCTTAGCGATAAACTCGCGCCTAGGCTCTACCATATCGCCCATAAGCACCGAGAATATCTCGTCACAAGCCATAGCATCCTCGACGGTTACCTTTAGGAGAGTTCTTGTCTCGGGGTTCATCGTGGTGTCCCAGAGCTGCTCGGGGTCCATCTCACCAAGACCCTTGTATCTCTCGGACTCAACACCCTTACCGCCAAGCTCCTCTACATACTTCTCTTTCTCTTCCTCGGAGAACGCATAGCGCAGCTGCTTACCCTTATGCACCTTGTATAGAGGTGGCTGCGCCAGGAATATGTGCCCCTCTTCGATAAGAGGACGCATATGACGGAAGAAGAAGGTCAGAAGAAGCACTCTGATGTGCGAGCCGTCGACGTCGGCATCCGCCATAATTACAATCTTGCCATAACGGAGCTTCTCTATATTGAAATCCTCGCCGATACCACATCCAAGAGCCTGAATAATCGGAATAATGGATGTGTTGGAATATACCTTGTCAAGCCTTGCTTTCTCTACGTTGAGCACCTTACCTCTTAGAGGTAGAATAGCCTGGAATCGGCTGTCACGGCAGTTCTTAGCCGAGCCACCTGCCGAATCTCCCTCTACAAGATATATCTCGGTGAGCCTTGCCTCGCGCTCATTACAGTCGGCAAGCTTGCCCGGCAGGGTTGATACCTCTAGGACATTCTTACGCCTTGTCATCTCTCTTGCGCGGCGCGCAGCCTCACGTGCACGGTTAGCCTCGAGAGCCTTTTCTATGATTATCTTACCTGCTGAGGGGTTTTCTTCAAGGAATTCCTCAAGCTTCTGCGACACGATACGCTCAGTGAGCCTACGCATCTCAGAGTTACCGAGCTTAGCCTTTGTCTGGCTCTCGAACTGTGCGTCTGTGAGCTTAACAGATATAATAGCAACAAGTCCCTCTCGAACGTCATCGCCCGACAGACCCTTATCTCCATCCTTGATCGCGCCTATCTTTCTTGCATAGTCGTTGAGAACACGGGTAATAGCGTTCTTAAATCCGGTTTCGTGTGTACCGCCCTCGATGGTAGCCATATTGTTAGCGAAGGATACGATAGTCTCATTATAGCTATCGTTGTACTGCATTGCAACCTCGGCAATAGAGCCGTTTTCCTCGCCCTTCATATAAATGACCTGGGGATGTATGGGAGTTCCGCGCTTCTCGGTGTTGAGGTACTCTACAAAGGATACGATACCACCCTCATAGTGGAGTAGCTCCTCGCGCTCCTTGCCCTCACGCTTGTCTATCATTATAATCTTGACACCGGCGTTTAGGAACGCCTGTTCACGCATACGGGTGAGAAGAATATCGAAGTCGAAGACAGTTTCCTCAAATATTGTAGCATCCGGCTTAAAGCGTACATATAGACCGTGTCTGCCGTCCGAAGAACCCTCACACTTAAAGGGACGGGCAACGCCACCGCACTCAAACCTCTCGGTATATCTCATGCCGTCACGGCAGTTCTCTACCTCGACCCACTCTGACAGCGCGTTAACAACCGACGCACCAACGCCATGCAGACCTCCGGCAATCTTATATCCGCCTCCGCCAAACTTACCGCCTGCGTGCAGCACGGTATAAACAACCTCAAGGGTAGGCAGACCAAGCTTCTCATTCATACCTGCGGGTATTCCACGGCCATCGTCCTGTACCGACACGCTATCATCCGGCCATAGGGTCACGGTGATGCAGTCGCACTCGCCTGCAAGTGCCTCATCTATTGAGTTATCCACAATCTCATACACGAGATGATGTAAACCGCGTATAGAGGTTGTTCCGATATACATACCCGGTCTTTTTCTTACAGCCTCAAGTCCCTCTAGTACCTGTATTTGGCTGTCGTCATAGTTTCTTACTTCAACTTCACTTGACATCTTTTCTTCCTTGTCTTTTTTATTTTGTCTGTCATTAATATCTTTGTTTAATTTACTAAATTAGTTTTTCTTATCACTCTTGCCTACACCAGCATCACCAATCAGTCGGCGTGCCATTTATAGTTATAAAAAATTACTTATATACAGAAGATAATTTCATAACCCCATTATTATATACTCTCTTCTTTTCCCTCAGCTCTTTGCCTTAGTCCCTGGGTGGATATTCTCGAGAGGCGCACGCGATATGTGCCATCCCTCTCCTTTGCGAGGACAAACGACCTCGGTAGGTCGCTGTCATCATATTCAACCCTACCTCGCCTCTGGTTAGAGTTAATAAACCTCTTGGTTATACCCGACACCGTCGCGGTATCCAGGTCGAAAATGCCTATAATATCCCTTTTGCGGATACTCTTTCCGTTACCTATATGTAGGTACATAAGTACCCTCCTTAACCTCAATTACACGCTCCGCGCACTCAACAAGCTCGTCAGCCTCGCAGGATGTAATTATAATCTGTCTATCGCGCATACCCTCAATGATATATCTTCTGCGCCTCTCGTCTAGCTCGGAGAGAACATCATCGAAGAGAAATACCGGGTATTCGCCATAAATCTCGCGTATAACCTCACCCTCTGCAAGCTTAAGTGCCAGGACAACCGACCTCGCCTGTCCCTGTGAGGCAAAGCTACGCGCGCCATATTCATTAATATTGATAATCAAGTCATCCCTCTGTGGCCCCCAAAGTGATGAGCCAACAGCAATCTCGCGCGAAATCTCACTAGTGAGTATTCTGTAATACTCGTCTCTCACAGCCTCACGGTCAATATCGCTATCTAACTCACCAACAGGATAGACCCCGTCAAGCCTTGGCACAGCCTTGATATCACTCTTGTAGCTGAGTGATAACTCTTCTGACCTACCCGACAGCTCCTTTACAATTCCGGCGGCATATACCTCCAGCTTTTTTATGTACTCGACACGCATAAGGTAGATGTATGACGCGTACTCAGCCATAGACTGCGACCACGCCTCAATCTCCCCGCGGTCAATATCCATCTCCCGCGAGAGCTTAAGTAGCCTGTTTCGCGCCTCCAGTGCTTCCTTAAAGCGTGAGTAGTAGCCGAGGTATGACGGCCAAACCTGGGATATCGCGACATTCAGGAACGCGCGCCTCTCGTCAGGCCCACCCTTCACAATCTCAAGGTTATCGGGATAGAATAGCACCGACTTAAAGCTCCCAATCATCTCCTTGACACGGGAAATCTTATAGCCGTTCTTCTTTCTTAATCTATCTCTGCCGAACACCGCATATTCAAGCGTTTCGACGCCGCCCCTGCTCTCATACTCAATCTTTATACGAAAGCCCTCAGCACCAAACCTAACCATATCGCGTTCCTCGGTTGCCCTATGCGACTTTCCGCGCGAGAACATATATATTCCCTCTACCGCGTTGGTCTTACCCTCGGCATTCATACCGACAAGCAGGTTTACCCCACTTGAAAACTCGATATTGCACTCTCTGATATTCCTAAAGTTTTCGGCAGAAAACCTTATTATCTTCATTACTTATTATCAGTCATCCTTACTGGTAGTATCATATAGAAGTATGTGAACTTGTCATCCGGCTCTGCCGCCTCGATGGTGATAGCACGACCGGGATCTTCAAGAGTGATAACAATGTTCTCCCCCTCTGCCGCCTTAACACTGTTTATAAGATAACGGCAGTTAAAGCCTATCTCTATCTCGCGTCCCTCATGAACACAGTCCATCTCATCGGTTACAGCACCGTTCACCGAGGACGAGGTAAGGGTAAAGTAGTGGTGGTCGATAGATATCTTAACATACCTTCTCGCCGAGCCCTGTATCTTCTCGTCAGCGATAATATTAGCCCTCTCAAGGCCGGAGAGAAGTCTCTCACGGTCAACCGTTACCTTTATACTATTATTCTTAGGAATAATTCTGTTATAGTCAATGTACTCGAGATCTATTGTCCTGGTGAAGAATGTTATACCGTCTTTCTTGAATATTGCGTGCTTTCTTGAGAGATATATGTTAACAAGCTCCTCATCCCCCTCGGTAAGTATCTTCGACAGCTCGCCTATCGCGTGACCTGGTATAATAAAGGAATATGAAACATCACCATCATTCGCGAGCGACTGTATCTCGCACTGTGCCCCGCACTTAGAGAGTGTGTAGGAGTCGCAGGATACAGCCTCAATAGTCCCCTTACCAATCTTGAAGTACGCACCGCAGAGCATAGGTCTTGTATCCTGATCGGCTATGGAGTGCTGCACCTTGGATATCATACTGCGAAGCACGTCAGCCGATACAGTGAAGCCACGGTCGGTGATAAGGTCAGGCAGGTTTGGGAATTCCTCCCCCTTGATAGCAAACATCGAGAACGACGCCTTATCCGAGGTAATAGTACAGTTGAGTTTATCATTAATGTCAAAGGTTATCTCATCATCAGAGAGCACCCTAATAGTCTGGTAGAGTCTCTGCGCGTTGATGATGAAGCTACCCTCCCTCTCGATAGAAACAGGCTCGATAACAGCGCGATATCCCTTGTTCATATCATAGGTGGATATCTGTATTTTTCCATTGTCGAGCGTCTCGATAAGAACACCCTCTATTGCTGTTATAGTATTTCTATTAGAAACCGAGCCCATCGCGGGCGCGAGCTTTTCAATAAAAGCCGACTTCTGTACTGTGAATTTCATTTTTATTTCTCCTTTTCTCTCCCACAGCGTGTATGAGAGATATACATATATTCATTAGTTATATAATTTTAATTGTAATAATGCTGTTGAAAATGTTGAAAAGTGGACAAGCCCACGAAAGCACTTAGAAAATTATGAGTTTTTCTCAACATTTTTTCCTGTTATAAAATGTTATAAACTGTGATTTAGTTTTCCACAAAGTTTTCAACACTAAAATAACATTAAAACTGTGTATATTTTTCAACATTTCAACACTCTAAGTAAAAGGAATAAAAGTAGTGATATACCCTCGTCTATCGCTTAATTTCCTTTGCTATAATCATAATATCGCGCTCATAACCGTTCTTTGTCCTCATCGAGACATCAACCTTATCGAGTGATGCTATAACCGTGGTGTGGTCTCTGCCGAAGATACCGCCTATCTCCTTAAGGGTTAATTCTGTATTCTGCTTGATGAAGTAAATAGCCACATGTCTTGCGCCTGCTATCGTCTCTGTACGCTTCTTAGACTTCAGGTCCTCGACAGATATGCCAAAGTGCTTACTAACCGCGTGAATTATACGCTCAACCATGGCATCGGTTGGGATATTACCCGGGTCGACAACCGAGATAACCTCGTCGATACGCTCCTTTGTAACATCCGAGCTTGTGAATGAGCATATCGCGTACAGTTTTTTTAAGACGCCCTCAATCTGCCTTATGTTGTTACAGAGAACTCTACCCATATACTCTATAAGCTCCTGTGGGATAGAGAGGCCGAGGTCGTCCGCTTTTTTCTTAATAATAGCAATTCTAAGCTCGTAATTTGGTGGCTGTACATCCGCGATAAGTCCACCCTCAAATCTTGTGAGTAGCCTGTCCGAGAGCGGCTTAATCTCCTTTGGTGGACGGTCAGAGGTGAGGATAATCTGCTTGTTATGCTCATAGAGCACCGAGAATGTATGGAAGAACTCCTCCTGTGTACCCTCCTTACCCGCTAGAAATTGTATATCGTCTATAAGCAGAACATCGCACTCTCTGTACTTTTCCTTAAACGGCGTGATAAGTCCTGTCTTAATAGCGTCGACCAGCTCCTCAAGGAATGTCTCGCACTTCTTATATACTATCCTAAGGTTAGGATGGTTTTTCTTCATATAGTTAATAACCGCGTAGAGTAAGTGTGTCTTACCAAGTCCCGAGTTACCGTAGATGAATAGGGGGTTGTAATATGTAGGCTCCTTTGCAACCGCCATACACGCCGCCTTTGCAAAGTTGTTGGTCGTACCTACAACGAAGTTATCAAAGGTGTATGCATCGAGTAGTGAAGGTCTATCCGATTTACCCGAGATGAACTCGGCAATAATTTCTTCCTTATCATCATCATCGCGAGAGGTTGGGAGTGGGCGAGGAATATCGTCCTCCTCTGGTGGAATACCCTCTGTCATACTTAGTTCCTCGAGGGCGTAAATATCAATCTTCGTCGGGAAGCCGACAACATCTTCGAGAGCGTCCTTGATAGAGTCGATATATTTTGTTGTAAGTATCTTTTTCTTAAGCTTGTTAGGAGTTGAGAAAACCGCTCTCGTCTCTGAAAACTCGATAAGATTAAAGTTATCAAACCAGAGCCTAAAGGTTGAGGGGGCAACTCCGAGCCTGTGTTCAAGATTTTCTAAAAATGCATTTGAAATGCCGGATAACTCGTCCATGCTGTACTTCCTTTCTAAAGGTCATCTAGGGTCTTACTAGAGGGAAAAAGTCCACATAAAAATGGGATAAAAAACACCTGTTATGCTTCGCACGCCCGCCCGTGTGCGCATAAATATAAATAGTTACCAACATTATAACATATAAAATAAAATAAAGCAATAGGATGATGGAAAAAATGTAAATAAAAATTTGCTAGAAAAATGCGCCATTAGGGCTAGCATTCTTTGCACGCTAGCCCCAGAACTCAAACTTGGCGTGTTATTACGCGCTATCACCCCTACGGTATCTACTCGCGTTTGCGCTAGCAAACATAGACGCTCGCGGGCTCACTATTCCGTCGCTTCGCTCATTACGCGCTCGCACTGCGAGCAAAATATATCGCGCTTGGCACAATACAAGCATATTGCTAAAGTCACAGATTTTACTTTTTCCCCATTCTCTTTGCCCTACCGCGAGCGAATACCGAGAACAGAAGCCCTAGGACGATGGCGGTTGTTATTCCGCCTGCAGTGGCGGTAAGACCACCGGTTAGAATACCTATCGCGCCGTCTTTCATTATTGCTTCATTGACACCCTTAGCAACAGTAGCACCAAAGCCTAAAAGAGGTACAGAAACACCGCACCCAAACATCTCAAATAGTGGCTCATACGCCCCGACACCATAGAGAAAGACACCAAAAACAACAAGAGATACAAGTATTCTCGCCGGTGTTAGTTTGGTTTTATCTATAAATATCTGTATAATGGTACAAATAATACCGCCCATAAAGCCGGCAAGCAATATTTTCTCTAGAATAGCGAAATCAAACATTTTTTACCTCCCTTGCGTGCAGGTGAATGGCTGGCGCGACGCCCCTGATTGTATTGCCCTGGAGTACAGAGGACTGCGACATAAGCGCACCTGTCGATAAAAATAGAATATCGCGTAGCTCTCCCGACTCAAGAAGAGGTAAGAAATGCGCGGCGAGAACAGATGCCGATGTGCCGCAGCCGGATGCCCCGGCATGGACATCCTTTTTTTGCATATCATAGAGTAAAAGACCACAGTCCTGATGCCTTGGTGCTGCGCTCGGTAGCTTCTCGGTTAGTATTTCTCTTAGGATATTCGAGCCTACAATACCAAGGTCACCCGTCACAATAAGGTCAAATTTCGATGGTGGAATATCGCTTTGTGCAAAGTATGATATTATACTGTCCGCCGCTGCAAACGCCATAGCGGCACCCATGTTTGAGGCGTCAGAGGTCGCACCGTCTATCATTCGCCCTACAAGGAAATCCTTGACCTCGGCATAATACTTCATCTCGTTCTTTCTTATAGGTGGAAATGCACCGGGTGCTGACAGGAGAAATGCTCCTGCCGCTGTGGCAGTCCACTGCGCTGTCGGAGTGCGCTGTGCGCCATACTCTGTCGGTGAGCGAAACTGTCTCTCTGCCGCGAGGTTGTGAGAGGTGGTAACAGTGGCAACCAACTTATATGTGCCACCCTTTAGCATTGCAGAGGATAATAGAATTGCCACTGTGCAGGTGGAGCAGGCACCATATACACCAAGTGTCGGTATGCCAAAGGAGTCAAGCCCGAGGTATGATGCTACACATTGGTTTTGCAGGTCTCCTGCGATAAGCAGGTCTATATCCTCGTGAGATATATTATTCTTCTGCATCGCGATGTTGAGGGCAATTCTGCCCATCTCAGCCTCCGACATCTCCCAGGTATTTTTGCCGAAGCGGTCGGTCATATCCGTAAAGTCAAATCTATCACCGAGGGGGCCACCCCTCTCCTCATATCCACCAACAGCAGAATAATTTAGGAAGATAGGGGGCGTGTCGAGTTTTACTATTCTTTTCTCCATATTTTTTATTCCTATTACTTATAAATATAAACTATTGTTAGAATATTGGTAGGTTTGACATCTTGATAATTTCTCCGGCTAGGTAGTATATTACACCATATATAACCCCTGCTGTGATACCGTAGAGTATAACAGGGCCTGCTACCGTGAATATCTTAGCACCTACACCTAGTATGAAGCCCTCACTCTTAGCATCCATCGCCTGGCTTGTTACCGCGTTAGAGAAGCCTGTAATTGGTACGAGTGTACCCGCCCCTGCGCGCTTTGCTATCACATCAAATACGCCAATAAAGGTGAGAAGTGATGCGAGAAATACTAAGATAAGAGATACTAAAGGTGTAGCGTCACCCTTATCGACACCGAAATATAATAGCAACTGTCTAATAGCCTCACCTATCAAGCATATTATCCCACCAAATAAAAACGCAAAGAAGCAATCCTTTAGTATAGGTGACTTTGGCGAGTGTTTTTTTATGAGTTCTTCCTTGCCATCCTTTGTGTATATATCCATTTTTACCCCCAACATATTGGTTTGTTATTTCTTATCATAGACTTTTTACTATATCTAGATTGTCACGCTCTGTTGATTTTATTCCTTTTATGACTTGATTTTTTATGACATATGTGCTAAAATGTCTTTAGACATTTTTGGATTACCCTAAATAATAATTATTGTTGGAGGTAAAAGGTGAGCACAGAATATGAAGATATTACCGCACCCGAGGCGGATGATACTGTTGTTGATATAAACGACACCGCGCCTATGGAAGATAAAGCCCCTGCGGACGAATATTATGCAATACCTAAGGCAACCAAGATATGCTCAATACTCTCGCTTATTTCTGCGGTGCTGGCTGTTTTACTCTGTCCTATCTACTATGTCGGTATCGCTCTGGGATTTCTCGCGATAGTGCTAGCGGTAGTGTCATCCATGCGACTTGGCTACTTTGATAGTCTGTCGGTCGTAGGGCTTATAATAGGAATTTTCGGACTTATTTTCTCTGTTTTCGTACTTATCCTTGACCTTACAGGAGTGCTTGCGCTTTTCTTTGGAATTGTGTAGGGCTGTGGTATTTTGGAATAATCGAACAAAAACACCGAGGTATTGTGATATAATCCCTTTAGAGTAGACACTCGAAAAACGAAAAAATATCGAGACTGCACTAAAGGGGGATATCATTGTTTATAAAGTGCCTTGGTGCTATTTTTTGTATTACCCTAAAGGATTAAGGTTCAAAAGCCTCGGGGTTTTCTTTTTTATATTATTTGATTTGTGGCGCGTAATATCTTGACTAAGAGGCTAAAGTGTGGTAAAATATTTTGTAAAAATAGAGATTCTACTAGGAGAAATAACATGAAATGGACTTCACTTAATGACTTGAGAGAGAGCTTTTTGTCTTTCTTTGAGAGCAAGGGGCATATAAGACTTCCCTCTTTCCCTCTCGTTCCTCAGGGAGATAAGTCACTTCTTCTTATAAACTCAGGTATGGCACCTATGAAGAAATTCTTCACAGGCGAGGATAAGCCTCCAAGAAACAGAGTCTGTACCTGTCAGAAGTGTATTAGAACGCCCGACCTAGAGCGCGTCGGACACACTGCAAGACACGGCACATACTTCGAGATGCTCGGTAACTTCTCGTTTGGTGACTACTTCAAGGATGAGGCTATTCCCTTTGCCTGGGAGTTCCTAACCGAAACCCTTGAGATACCTGCTGACCTTCTCTGGCCGAGTATATATGAAGAGGACGAGGAAGCGTATGCTATCTGGCGCGATAAGATAGGAGTACCGGAGGCGCATATAGTAAGGCTTGGCAAGGCGGACAACTTCTGGGAGCACGGCTCCGGCCCCTGTGGCCCCTGCTCGGAGATATACTTCGACCGCGGTGAGAAGTACGGCTGTGGATCTCCCGACTGTAAGCCTGGGTGTGATTGCGACAGATTTATGGAGATATGGAACAATGTATTCTCCCAGTTTAATAATGACGGTAACGGCAATTACACCGAGCTTTCACAGAAAAACATTGACACGGGTATGGGTCTTGAGCGTCTTGCCTGTGTTATGCAGGGGGTAGACAACCTCTTCGAGGTAGATACCGTAAGAAAGATACTTAATACAGTATGCGAGATAGCTGGCAAGACCTACGGTGCTGACAAGGATGACGATGTTTCTATCCGTGTTATCACCGACCACACAAGAAGTGCGACCTTTATGATTTCGGATGGAGTTATCCCGTCCAACGAGGGTCGCGGCTATGTTCTTCGCCGTATTATCCGTCGCGCCTGCCGTCACGGTAAGTTGCTGGGTATTGATGGCGTATTCCTTGAGGGACTTGTAAAGGTATGTATTGGCGAGAATGAGGGTGCATATCCCGAGCTTAGGGAAAAGTATGACTATATTCTAAAGGTTGTAAATCTTGAGGAAGCGCGCTTCGGTGCTACTATTGATGCCGGTCTTGGCATTCTCTCAGGTATGATTGAGAGTTCTACCACGGGTGGCGTCAAGATACTCTCGGGTGCTGATGTATTCAAGCTCTATGACACATTCGGCTTCCCTGTTGACCTCACACGCGAGATTGCTGAGGAGGCAGGACTTAAGATAGATGAGGATGGCTTCACTGCCCTTATGACCGAGCAGAAGACACGCGCACGCGCTGCAAGAGGTAATATTTCGGGCTGGTCGGATAGCTCTCGCTCGGTAATCGAGGGGCTTTCTAGTACCGAGTTTGTCGGCTATACCACGCTTACCTCACCAGCGAAGCTTATATCCATTATCAAGGATGGTGAAGCGGTCACCGAGATTAGCGAGGGTGAGTGCTCTCTTATCTTTGATAAGACACCGTTCTATGGCGAGGGTGGCGGCCAGGTAGGTGACACAGGTCTTGTGTCCGGTAAGGCTTCTGCAACCGTCATCGACACACGCAAGATTGGCGGCGTATATATCCACGAGGTGGTAGTTGAGGATGGTATCTTCAAGGTCGGTGAGGAGTACACACTATCTGTTGACACTCTTCGTCGCGCGGCTATCCGTCGCAACCATTCCTCGGCACATCTTCTTCAGGCGGCACTTCGCGAGGTGCTCGGCACTCACGTAGAGCAGGCAGGCTCTTATGTTGATAGTGACAGAGTACGCTTTGACTTCACTCACTTAGCACCAATGACGCGCGAGGAGCTATCCCGTGTCGAGAATATCGTCAATATGCATATACTTTCAGCCGAGGCGTCCGAAACTGTAGAGTGCGATATCGCGACCGCAAGAGGTATGGGTGCTATGGCGCTGTTTGGCGAGAAGTACGGCGATGTAGTAAGGGTTGTCAAGATTGGCGTATCATCTACCGAGCTTTGCGGTGGTACTCACGTAGCGAATACAGGCGAGATTGGTCTGTTTAGAATTATATCCGAAAGCTCTGTTGCGGCTGGTGTACGCCGTATCGAGGGTACGACAGGACTTGGTGTGCTTGAACTTCTTAGTGAGCGTGAGGAGCTTATCGCAGACTGCGCAAAGGAGCTTAAGTCGGCTGGAACACACGGCATTGTAGAGAAGGCGCACTCGCTCCAGGGCGAGATTAAGGAGCTTCGTCGCGAGCTAGAGAGCGCGAATGCGAAGATTTCCGAGATGCAGGCGGCAAGGCTTCTTGATAATATCGAAGAGATAGGCGCATACCGTGTGCTCGTGGCTAAGCTCGATATGAAGCCTGACGCCGCTCGTACACTCACCGATACATTTAAGGCTAAGTATTCGAATGGCGTTATCGTTATCGCGGCACAGCAGGGCGAAAAATTCAACCTTGTTGCAGCAGCAGGTGCTGATGCGGTTAAGTCAGGTGCTCACGCAGGCAAGATTGTTGGAGAGATTGCCGCAATCTGCGGCGGTAAGGGCGGTGGCCGTCCCGACAGCGCAATGGCAGGCGGTAAGGACGTATCGAAGATTGATGAGGCTCTCGCAAGAGTTAAGGCAATCTTGGCATAAGGGTGTCGGGTTCGCTTGTTGGCTAAGCCTACGAGATGTCTAAAACATATCAAGGGCAAAGCCAAATGAAGTACGCTACAAATAGCGTCTTTAAGACAAGAAATCTTCGACTGTCCTCTTTTAAGAAAGAAATAAAAAGCATTCAGCCTCCCCAAGTGGGAGGCTGAAAACAATATATCACAAAATGGTATATACCCTAGAGGTTACCCGTTCTCTATATAATTAAATGCGATAAGGTGATATATGAAGCGACACTATGTCGACGGCGTACCCAAAAACTATAAAATAAAAGCCTATATCTCGACTAAGGTGTGTACCCGTGTCAAAATATAGGCTTTTTTATATATCATAAATCGGAGCGTTTATCAATATAACTTCTTTCTTTCTCTGTTTAGCATATCTATAAGTCTTGTACGCACCACCCCAGCTGTGAGTAATATAGCATAACACACAATCTGCTTTGTCAACCATATATCTGTTACGGTGCACTATTGCATACTTAGCAGGAACAGCCTCAATAGGTGGATAAAGTATTATATCATACTTTTCTTCAAGTTCTTTATTATTTTCTATTGTAAGAGGATATGGAGTGACAAAACAAAGAGATATGCCTTGATGCGTTTTTTTGTATTCTTTTGCACAAGAGTATGCAAATTCGTCAAATAAACCATATCCGCCTAAAAGAATATCTGCATTATTATTACCAACCCTCTTTTCCAAAAACTCCAAAACAAAATCCCTGTATTGTTTTTCGTGGTAAAAATCAGCGTGACCGCAAAAAGTAATTATCATATTACCCCCTTGAGAAGGCGTGCCTACATATTATAACACAAGAAAATATAAAAATCAAGAAAAATATGTAGGCACACCTTCTTATTATTTTAATCTATTATTGCTAAAATATTAATAAGTAGGTAAGCCTGCATAAAATAGGGGGTGTAAGGATGACTGTAAATGATGCGGTGGCGAAGCGCGTATTAGAGCTATTAAAACAGAATAATATGTCGCAGTATCGCCTGGAGCAGCTTTCAGGAATACAACACGGCAGTATGCAGTGCATTATGAATGGAAGAAATAAGACGGTAACTCTTAACACTATACTCCTGCTTTCTATGGGGTTTGGCATTACTCCGTCAGACTTTCTTGATAGCGAGCTGTTTTCGGTAGATAAATTTGACATAATAAATAATTAAAAGCCTATATCTCGACTAAGGTGTGTACCCGTGTCAAAATATAGGCTTTTTTATATGTAGATGTGTTTTGGTAAATAGAGTATTTTCCTAACGACAATTTGCAGAAGCCGGCATCTTATTTTCCCTGTGCTAGGTAAATTAGAAGAACAGATATATCCGCGGGGTTGACACCGCTGATGCGCGATGCCTGACCGATATTCATCGGTCTTATTTTATCAAGCTTCTCTATTGCCTCAAGGCGCAGACCTAAAATAGACTTGTAGTCTATGTCCTCGGGTATGCGCTTCTCATCGAGGCGCTTCTGCCTCTGTGCCTCGGTTATCTCGCGCTTGATATAGCCCTCATACTTCACCTGTATCTCGGCTGTTGTAACAACATCTATCGGCAGTGATGGACGGTCGGCATCAACCTCGGCTAAAATATCATATGTGATGCCGGGACGGCGTAGAAGCTCCGCCAGCTTTATTCCACTCTTAACCTCTGCCTGTCCGATGCGGCGCATTAGGTCATTCACCGCACACGGTGAGAGGGATGTCCTATTCAGCCTATCTATTTCCGCCCTTACCATAGCCTGCTTTTCAAGGTAGCGCGAGTAGCGTTCCTCGTCGATTAATCCGACGCGCCTACCAAAATCGGTGAGCCTGGCATCGGCATTATCCTGTCTGAGAAGCAGTCTGTATTCGCTGCGCGAGGTCATCATTCTGTACGGCTCTTCCGTCCCCTTGGTGACGAGGTCATCTATCAGCGTGCCGATATAGGATGTGTCGCGCGTGAGTACCATCGGCTCCTCACCCTTGATTTTTAGCGCGGCGTTAATTCCTGCGACAAGCCCCTGTGCTGCCGCTTCCTCATAGCCGGATGTGCCACAGAACTGCCCGGCACCGTATAGCCCCCTCACCCTCTTGAACTCAAGAGTTGCGAGAAGCTCTGTCGGGTTGATGCAGTCATACTCTATCGCGTATGCGTAGCGCATAATCTCGGCATTCTCAAAACCGGGGAGAGAGCGAAGCATATCATATTGAACATCTGTCGGCATAGAGGTGGAGAAGCCTTGAATATACATCTCGTCCGTGTCAAGCCCGCAAGGCTCGACAAATAGCTGATGCCTCTCCTTGTCACTAAATCTTACAAGCTTGGTTTCGATTGACGGGCAGTACCTAGGGCCTGTGCCGACTATATTGCCCGAATACATCGCAGAGCGGTCGAGATTATCGAGGATTATTCTGTGCGTGTCCTTGTTGGTGTAGACTATATGGCAGACCTCGAGGTTTGTTTCCTCACCGCTTTTTCTTTCGCTTAACGACGAGAATGGTGTGGGGTTATCCTCGCCCTCTTGAACCTCTAGGACAGAAAAATCTATCGAGCGACGATGCACCCTCGCAGGTGTACCTGTCTTAAAGCGTCTTACCTCAATGCCGATTTCTCTAAGAGATGCCGAAAGCTCGGTTGCCGGCATAAGGCCGTCAGGCCCCGACGAAAACACCTCATCACCGACAAATATCTCTGCCGAGAGGAATGTTCCCACCGCGATAATAACCGCCTCTGCCTGCCATACCTCGCCCATTCCGGTGCGTATTCCCGTGACACGGGTGCTACTCTCGTCTGTTATCAGCGATGTGACCTCTGCTTGTATTAGGCGCAGGTTTGGCTCTGTCTCGAGCGTCCTTTTCATTATTCTTTTATATAGTGCGCGGTCTGCCTGCACTCGCTTAGCATGAACGGCAGAGCCCTTACCGAGGTTGAGTGTGCGCGACTGTATTGTGGCAAGGTCTGCACATCTGCCCATCTCACCACCCAGGGCATCTATCTCATATACGAGATGCCCCTTAGCACTACCGCCTATCGAGGGATTGCAGGGCATATTTCCGACAGCATCCAGCGAGGTCGTGAAAAGTGCGGTGTCAACGCCCATTCTTGCTGCTGCGAGAGCTGCCTCAATACCGGCGTGACCTGCGCCTATTACAATTATCTTAGTTTTCTGCACACTCTTCCCTCCTCTCGTATGCTTTAACATTCTTTCTACAATTTCTAGCTAAAACTTAACACGGGTGATGTCTGTTACCCGTTTTCTATCTTCATCAATGGTGAAAATTGCACCATACGCCACAGGCGCGCCACTTGCCGCCTCGTATTTTAGCGGTAGATGCGTGCGCATTCTCTTGACTATCATCTCGGGGTCCATACCGAGTATTCCGCCGCTCTCACCGCACATACCGATATCGGTGATGTAGCCTGTACCGCGTGGCAATATCTGCTCGTCGGCGGTCTGCACGTGTGTATGCGTGCCATATACAACCTGTATTCTGCCGTCAAAGGCGTAGGCTATCGCCATCTTCTCGCCGGTTGCCTCGGCGTGTATATCCAGTACGGCAATATCGTATCTTCCCGCCTCGCGCAGAAGCACGCGCTCTATCGCATCAAACGGAGAGCTTAAAACAGGGTCGATATTAACCGTGCCCATAGCCGAAATAACCAAGACACGGTAGCCCATACAGTCGAGTATCGTGTAGCCCGAGCCGGGTGCCTCGCTACCGAAGTTAACAGGGCGAAGCATGCGTTCCTCGCCGTCGATATACGACCAAACCGCCTTATTTCTTAGGGTGTGGTTGCCACCCGTCAGGCAATCTGCACCGGCATCGAGCATCCTCTCGGCAATTTCACTCGATGCCCCGGTTATAAATGATGCATTTTCAGCATTTACAATACACAGGTCTATCCTATGCTTGTCGCGCATCTGCCATAGCCTGCTCTCCAGGTGCATAACACCGCGCGGACTGGTAACATCACCGATAACAAGAATTTTCATTTTTATAAGTCCAATCTATCCCCGAGTGGGGTAAAGTTAATTATATTGTAGCATAATACTACCGGTTTTGCAAGGTGCAATTAGCCAACCGGGCTTAGACGCATACCAAAAGGCAAAACAGCATCATTATCCCGAGAAAGGCGAAGTTATATGCCGAGAACACCCCCAGATACTTAATCCCACCTCTCGGATTGTGCTCGGTATATTCTCTAAAGGTAATGAGGCTGGCAAGCGACGAAATAATTGTGCCACAGCCACCGATATTGACACCGAGAAGAAGCTCCTTGTAGTTCTCTGTAAACTGCGATAGAAGTATAGCAGAGGGCACATTACTGATAAACTGACAGCTAAGAGCCGACACAGCCAAAACCGACTTATCAAGTAGGAATGAGAACACCTCGCGCACGGCGTCTATTCTCGCCATATTGCCTGAGAATATGAAGAAGAACACAAAGGTAAGGAGCAGTCCGTAGTCAACCTTGGCGAGGGCAGCTGGGTCCATAATCAGTATTATCGGAATTATAATCAGCGCGTAGTAATATGGGATAAATCTAAAGACGCACACTATCGCAAAGGCGAAAAGAACAAGGTATAACGCGACACGGGGTATAGGTAGACGCTTAGATTTGCCCGAAAGCTCGAGTGGCTCTGGTCTGATGAATATTAAGGTTGAGAGGGTGATTAACGCTATCGCAAGGAGAAACGGTGGGAGCATTATCCCCATAAATTCGAGGTCGGGAATATTAAATTTTGAATAGAGGTAAAGGTTCTGCGGATTGCCAAACGGGGTGAGCATACCGCCGAGGTTGGCGGCTATGTTTTGCAGTATGAACACGTGGCACATATACTTTTCTTTTTTTGTGCTTATGAGGACGAGGTAGCCGAGGGGCAGGAATGTGAGCAGTGCCATATCATTGGCTATAAGCATAGAGCCTATGAATGTTATGTAGACTAGTGCGAGGCTCGCAACTCTTGTATTCTTAAATTTTTTGACGATTACCTCGGCAATGGTGTAGAAAAAGCGCACATTCTTCAGCGCGCAGACTACCGCGAGAACGACGAACAGGCAGGTAAGAGTGCGCAGGTCAAAATAGTCAAGATATTTAATATCCGGCGGAATGATTATAGAGGTTATAAGGGCGGCAAGTGCCGCTATCAGCATTACCATATTAGTTTTGACGAAGAAGAACAATTTTTTCATAGGTCGCCTCCCTTTTACTCTGTATATGCCATAATTCTACCACATACTAATATATAATATCCCAGGGAGAAAATCAATAGAAAAATGAAATAAAAGCTTTACCCGTGTTACAAAAACGACTATTTTATAAAGCAATTTTTAACATTCAATAAACTTTTCTTAAAGCAGGTTGAAAAACTTCCAATAATAAACTATAATGGTGGTAAAGAAACCGATATGGGGTATTTATGTTTGCAAAACTGATATATGACTTTTTCTTCATTAACCTAAAGGATTATCCGAACATAGGTATAGACTTTGAGATAAATGTGTTTCTTCTCGTTTTAACTGTCGCACTCTGTGTCTCGTTCTTCTTTATCAACCATTATAGAAATATGATGCAGTCGATAATTAAGCAGCTGACGCGCCACGGCGCTAAGGACGAGGAAAGCGCAAAGACGCTGACAGAGCTGGGCCTTGACCGTGCATTCGCTCTAAAGTGGGCACTCTCAAGAGGCGGTCAGCTCTCTCGCGTAGTCGCGAGAGTCGGCGAGAAGACCTACACCTATGAGGAATATGTTGCCCTCTCTAAGCAAAAGGGTGGCATCAAGGACGAGAAGATCGACTTTGCCGAGGCGAGGTTTTACATCCGCGAGAGTGCGAATGACCGCGCGAAGCATATCCTTGAAAATTACGGAACATCCACTCCTCGTGCCGTACTATATTGTGTGCTATTTCTCGCAATGTATGTCTGCCTCGCACTATCTATGCCTGAGCTTCTTTCGCTGATAAACAACTGGCTCGGCGGTGTGTGAATATAAAAAAACAAGGTTTAGCTTTTTGTTAAACCTTGTTTTTATTTTAATTAAGTAAGAATTATGCCAAGTTGGATAGTTATAAACAGAAAAAACTGATTGTATTAATTATCTATACTTCCTCAAAGAATGTGTCGCCACACAGCCTACGGAGAAGCTCGTCAAGGTCCTCGTTGTCCTCGTAGTAGAGGGTGAGGGTCTTTTTCTTACCCTTTGCCTTGATTTCTGCCTTTCTGACGAGCTCGCGCTGGATGCGAAGCTCCATCTCGCGCACATAGACGACAAGAGGCTGCTCATCTTCCTTTTTCTCGCGCTTCTGTCTTGTGGGGTGGTTGGCAACGCGTACCGCCTCTTCCAATTCACGCACCGACATATCGCCCTCTGCCGCGCGCTGTGCGAGAAGAAGCATATCATCTTTGTTGTTTAGACCGAGTAGCACCTTGGCATGACCTGAGCTAAGCTCGCCTGCCGCTACCATAACAATTACCTCGTCGGGTAGGTCAAGTAGACGCATAGAGTTCGCGATAGCGCTTCTCGACTTGCCTACGCGCAGCGAAATCTCCTCTTGGGTAAGACCGTACTCCAGCTTTAGTGCGAGGAAGCCCTTTGCCTCTTCGATCGGGTTTAGATTTTCGCGCTGTATGTTCTCGATAAGCGCGATTTCGGCTACCTCTCTGTCAGACTTGTCGAGAATAAGTGCCGGTATCTCGCTAAGGCCGGCAATTTTGGACGCGCGGAAACGCCTCTCTCCGGCAATTATCTGGTATCTGCCCATCGCAATCTCGCGCACCAAGATGGGCTGTAATAAGCCGTTTTCTTTTATTGATGTTGCAAGCTCCTCAAGCGCCTCTCTGTCAAAGTATTTTCTAGGCTGGTCACCCTTGGGGTCGATTAGGGATATTGAAAGTTCGGTAACTTTGCCCTCTCTGCCCTCGTTGCCCTCAAGCTCTGCATTATCTAAAAATATCGCATCAAGACCCCTACCGAGGCCGCTGTTCTTCTTTCTTCCCATTGTATTCTCCTGTTACTGTATGGTAAACAATTATTTACATTTTGTCGATATTAATTGGTTTTTCATAGTTGTTTGCATATATTAGTAGCCCGACAGGTGGTACTAATTTATCGTCTTAGGGAGCACTCGTGTCGGTTTTTGCCGTATTAGGGCGAAGCCACAAGGCTTCGGGGGGTCATATCCTCATAACCAGCTCTTTTGCTACTGCGGCATACTCTAGCGAGCCCTTGCCGTAGGGATCGTGATAGCATATCGGCTCACCGTAGGACGGAGCCTCGGAAATCCTGACGGTACGAGAAATCGGCACCTTAAATAGAATGTCCTGATAATACTTTCTTAGCTCACCAACAACCTGATTGGTTAGTGTTAATCTACCGTTATACATTGTAAGAAGAATTCCTACGAGCTGAAGCTCCGGGTTGTATAACTGTCTTATTCTTTTTACTGTGTTTAGAAGCTGTGACATACCCTCTAGCGAATAAAACTCACACTGCATAGGTATTACAACGCCGTCCGAAGTTGATAAAGCCTTAACGGTAAGCATACCAAGTGATGGCGGACAATCAATAAATATGTAATCGAATTTATCCCTAATTGTGTCGAGGGGCAGCTTAGAGGTGAAGCTAACACCGTCCTCTAGGTCGTATAGCTCAAGCTCTGCTCCGGCGAGATCGATTGTCGCGGGTATAATGGATAAATTGTTGAATTTTGTCTTGATGATTGCTTCGTCTGCACTGCATCTTCCGATGATAACATCGTATATTGTCTTTTTGACCTTTGATTTAGGAACGCCAAGACCGCTTGTCGCATTTCCTTGGGGGTCTAAATCTATAATAAGCACCTTTTTGCCCATTTTTTTGGCGATTTGTGCCGCTATATTGATACATGAGGTTGTCTTGCCCACTCCGCCCTTTTGATTGGAAAATGATATTATTTTAGCCATCGTTGTTTTCCTCTACTGTTTTATAATTCTAATAACGCGCTTTTTACACTATTGCATCAGATTAATGATATATAAAGAGTTAACTTATATAATGTATTAATCACGCTCTAATATTACCAAATATTACCAAAAACCAAGATTATATTAAATATAATCTATATTCGTGAATATTAAAAATACATTGGTTTTACGTTTTTGAAGTATTGGTAATTATAATATCGCATTCTCTTTATATAATATATGGGGGTGTTGCGCATTGAAAAAATAAACATTTGCCTAGGATTTTTACAATGTAATATATTTAGAAGATGCAATTACATTATTAGTATACCATAAAATAGAGCTAAAAGCAATATTATTTAATTTATTTTATTAAAATTTGCTAATGAATGAGTTCTATGGTGTTGTTCCACGTGGAACATTTTCATATTTAGATAATAACATAAAAATCGGCACTCTATTACCGAATTTATTGATTGGGAAGAATATTTTGTTAATAACTCTAATTAAATACTGCAATATATAAATGAGGTTGAACCATAAAAGACAAGCCTTTTAACACGCTTTAGTGCCATATAATTGTTTAAGATTTTGCATTTTTATATACTGCGTGGATTAATGGATATAAAACTGCTAAAGATTGCCGGTTTTTTAATCAACTAGTTAAAAATGTTCTACGTGGAACAATTAAGGGTAAATATATTTAATAACAATTGGTGAGATTTTTAATTGTTATTAGTGTTAATTTGCGAACATATCATGTGCAAGGCGCGCCGAGAAATAATTTATTTTATTAAAACTCTTACAGTGGGGGGTGCTCCAAATATCGCTCTTGTTTGATATTGTTCATTAATTAGTTGAAAATCGAGAAAAAAGTCTGAAAACATCCAATGCAAAGTGCATATAAGGATTTAGGGGCGCTTTTTATTATACACCAAAGGTGTTAATAATGGTCTGTTGTAATAAGTGGTTCTTAATAATCGTTTTTGTAGTGATTTACTTATTTTAGTATAATTGCTCAATATTTGCACATTTTTGTTTTATATACTACAATCGTGTACTATTTGTGTAATATCGGTAAAAATATAAACTAATAATGAAATAAATGTAATAATATGGTAATTAATACATCTCATATTGTTTATTCATGTTTTTTGTATATATGCATATTTATATAGTAAAAAATACGAACTAAAATATTTTTGCATAAAAATGATGGCTAAAAGAGTGCGAAAATTACACCTTTTCGTAGTAAAACGCCATAATTATTGCGTTGAAAAAATGCTAAATCGTAAATAGTGCGAATAAACTACTTGGTTTTTCATTATAGTATTTTATCTTGAAACGGGTAAAATTTTTGAATTTATTTTTTAGATTTTTCCCGTTTTGTGACTTGTCTTTTTTCTTAATTGTATTTTCCTGCTTCATTTTTATTATATTAATAATATTTAATTAATATTTAATTTGATTTTTTTGTTAATTAGTGGTATAATGTTATCATAGTAATTAAGATGGTGTATAACCTATGCTATTGAATTTGCTGGTTAGCATCCTATTAATCGTTGCTTTCTTTTTAATTTTATCGAGGTTTTATGAAAACTACAATATATCTAATTCGACACGGGCAGAGTATTGGTAACCGTCTGCACCTGATGCTCGGTCATACCGATCTTGACCTTACTGAATTAGGTCTTGCTCAGGCCAATGCTACTGCAGAGGCACTCTCAAATATTCATTTTGATGCGATATACTCCAGCGACCTTATTCGCGCTATGTATACCGCGCGCCCAAATGCTAATCTGCGAGGTATAGATGTTATTCCTGACAAGCGTTTTCGTGAGTTGTATCTTGGCGAGTGGGAGGGAAAGCACGTTGAGGATATTGCGAGAGATTATGGCGAGAAGTTCTCTGTCGAGTGGCGCGACAGGTTTGGTATCTTTCGCGCACCAAATGGCGAGAGTGTACCCGAACTGGCCGAGAGGATTTACACAGCACTTGTGAGTGTTGCGAGTGAGCACCCCGGTGAGACACTGGCGGTTGCTACTCACGCCGCGGCAATACGCGCAGTATGGGGCAAAATTTCTGACATTCAATCGTCCGACCTAGCCCACAGGTTGCCATTCCCCTCAAATGCATCATACTCTATCCTTGAGTATGATGGAGAGCGACTTGTACCTGTTGCGTTCTCACAGGATGATCACCTTGCCGATATTATAACTACCTGGAAGGATTGATTGTCCTACATAGTAGGACAAATTTTGAGAAAAAAGAATAAAAGCGAGGTCGCGTTGCGCTCGGCAGTTGTCCGAGTGCCACCCGAGTTATAGAAAGGAGAGAAAAACAACAAGTATGCAAGGCTTGAAGGAAAATCTGGTTGTTATCATACCTGCGTATGAACCACCGCGCGAGTTTGTTGATTATGCCCGCGAGGTCGCAGGAATGGTTAAAAATCTTGTTGTTGTAAACGATGGAAGTGGCGAGAAGTATGATGCTATTTTCGATGAGATTGCATCAATCGACAATGTCCATTATCTTACCTATGATAGAAACCATGGAAAGGGCTATGCATTAAAGCACGCCTTTAGCCATTGTATAGAGAATTTCGCGCCGGATACCATTCTTGTCACCGCCGATTGCGATGGACAGCATAAAGTAAAGGACATTGTCAATGTGTATAAGGCGGCGAATGACCATCCCACAGCCCTAGTGCTCGGCTCTAGAGACTTTACACTGCCGAATGTGCCGAAGCGTTCCCGCGCCGGTAATACGCAGATGCGGTGGCAGTTCAAGGCGTTCTACGGCCTCTCGGTCTATGATACACAGACAGGTCTGCGTGGCTTCACCGTCGAGCTTGCGAAATCCTTCATTAAGATTAGAGGCGACCGCTTTGAGTTCGAGCTTGGTCAGCTTATCTTTGCGTCTAAAGCAAAACTACCGATATACGAAACTCCAATAGATACCGTCTATCCCGATGACCCGACCGAGCATATCTCGCACTTCAAGACCATAAGTGACAGTATGCGCGTGATGGGTGTAATGCTGACAAACCTCGGTTATTATCTCTTGTCCTCGGTGCTCTCTGCAGTAGTGGATGTCCTGCTTTTCTTTATCCTCTCGGCACTTGTGTTCCCTGAGGTTACCTGGTACTATACGCTAATCGCGACGGTATCTGCGAGAGTGACATCCTCGATAATCAACTTTACCTTTAATTATAAATATGTCTTTGGTGGCGCAGGACGTAGCGCGATTATACGCTACTACATACTGTGGGCGTGTCAGCTGTGCGCCTCGTACGGTATTGCCTCCTTCTTCAGCAAGGTTGTGATGTTTGCGGGTGTTGCGCTCGCTGTTGCTAAGGGAATTGGCGACCTTTGCCTTGCTCTTCTATCCTACCAGATACAGCAGCACTGGGTGTTCCGCGGCCGCGACCCGAAGAAATTCTGGGGCCCTGTGGTTGCTAATATGCAGTCGATTGCACGCCCGTTCTCAAAGAAATACAGATGTAACGTACTACCCTATGATGAGGGCGCGGTGTATGTGTGCCGTCACCTCGATATGCACGGCCCGATGACAACGCTGAAGTGGCTACCATTCCATACGCATCCGATGGTATTCTCGCCATTCTTTACCGAGGCAGAGTGCTACCGTCAGTATGCCGACTACACATTCACAGTGAGGGTTGGTAAGCCTGCGGGCAAATTCAATATGAAGGCATATCTTGCGAGCCGTGTCGTGCCGAAGCTTGTCAGGTCGATTAAGGCAGTGCCTGTCTACCGTGGCACAATGGGCGCATATAAGACCTTAAAGCTTGCGGTCGAGCACCTTATAAATAATCAGAGTGTTATCGTATACCCCGACATTGACTATGTGGGAGAGGGTGGCGAGAGCGACATCTACGACGGCTTCCTATACATCGGTGAGCTATACAGAAGGCAGACCGGAAAGAGCATTAGATTTATCCCGATATACATCGACGATGAGCGCGCGACAATGACGGCGTATGATGCTGTCTATTGCGATAAATTCAAGGAGGACGCGCCGCGTGCTAAGGAATACCTGATATGTGCAATCAATGGAAGACCCTATGATTCGGAATATGTCCCCGAGAGTATGCTCCTCGGTAGGAAACCAGAGGATGGAAATAAGTAATAATCTTTTATAGTGCTAATTGGTTGGACGCCCTTTGAACGGGTCATTAACCACCCCTAAATCACGTCCCACACGTATGACTTCTTAAAAGAAATATGGCAAATAATTTTGCCGTTATACAAACATAGAGAGAACAAATCGGCTTATCCGTGACGTTCTCTCTTTTTCTATCTTCCATATATCTATCTATAATAAGGAAAGAGAGACAGTAATAAATTACAAAATAACCTTGACAAGTAATAATACATATAGTATAATAAGGATAAAATATAGATTGTATACAATTTGAAGCAGAGGTTTTCCGGGGAGATGAAGTTATAGTTGGTGTATTTCACCCAAGTACTCGACACGGGAGGCTGTATTAGCCTTTATCCGGTCAAAACCGCAAAGCATAGTTTCCCCTAAAAATCAAGAAGGAGAATGTTATGATAGTAAAAAACAAACACACAAATCTATTAGAACAGCACCAGTACCGATACGTTCTGCAGGATGTGGCAGACCCCAATCTGTATCGCGAGCTGTATCCATACACAGAGATACCTAAGATTGCGTTCAACCATCGTCGCGTACCTATGAGTATGCCCGATGAGATATGGATAACCGACACGACATTCCGTGACGGACAGCAGTCGCGCGCACCCTATACCGTAGAACAAATAGTCGATATATATAAGATGCTACACCGTCTCGGCGGCCCTAACGGTAAGATACGCCAGAGCGAGTTCTTCGTTTATACAAAAAAGGATAAAGAGGCGGCGCTCCGCTGTATGGAGCTAGGCTATGAGTTCCCAGAGGTTACCACCTGGATACGCGCTAAGCGCGAGGACTTCGAGCTGGTTAAGAACCTCGGTATTCGTGAGACCGGCATTCTTGTGTCATGCTCCGACTACCATATATTCAAAAAGCTTGGTATGACGCGCAGGCAGGCGATGGACCATTACCTCGGCGTTGTTAAAGAGGCGTTCGACGCCGGCATTCGCCCGAGATGCCACCTAGAGGACATAACCCGTGCCGACTATTACGGCTTTGTTGTCCCGTTTGTTAATGCTCTGTCCGACCTCTCGGCAGAGGCAAAAATTCCCGTAAAAATCAGAATGTGCGACACTATGGGTTATGGCGTTCCCTACTCCGGTACTGCCCTGCCCCGTTGCGTGCCCGGTATTGTCTACGGTCTAAATCACTATGCTGATGTCCCCTCCGAGATGCTAGAGTGGCACGGACACAACGACTTCTATAAAGGCGTTGTTAATGCTACCACCGCCTGGCTCTACGGATGCTCCGCGGTTAACTGCTCTCTGCTCGGCATTGGCGAGCGTACAGGTAATGTTCCGCTTGAGGCTATGGTTATCGAGTATGCATCTATGACAGGCGGTTTCGATGGTATGGATCCTACGGTTATTACGGAGATCGCAGAGTATTTCAAGGGTGAGCTAGGATATGATATTCCGCCTATGACACCATTTGTCGGAGGCAACTTCAATGTAACCCGTGCAGGCGTACACGCAGACGGACTGATGAAGGATGCCGAGATATATAATGTATTTGATACCCAGACCATACTTAACCGTCCCGCCGAGGTTGCTATTTCCAACACATCCGGCCTCGCCGGTATCGCGTATTGGATAAATATGCATTACAACCTTCCTGAGTTCCGTAGGGTAACCAAGCAGGATGAAATAGTTGTTCGTGTCAAGGAAGAAATTGACAAGCTCTATGAGGATGGCAGAACAACACTTGTTAGTGAGGATGAGCTGGTGGCGATTATCGAGAGATATTCCGGAGGCAAACTATAATGATAAGCGAAAAGGCGAGGTCGAGAGAGGACGAGGTCTTTATGACACTTGAGGAGGATATCCTCTCCGGCGTCTACAAGAGCGGTGATAGCCTGACAGAGCAACCGCTCTCCTGCCGCCTCGGTGTATCGAGGACACCCATCCGTGCGGCACTTCGCCGTCTTTCGGATGAGGGACTTGTTGAGCTGATACCCAACAAGGGAGCGGTAGTGGTAGGTGTGACCGAGCAGGACCTTATTGACACATACAAGATTAGGATGAGACTTGAGGGAATAGCATCGGCTATGGCTACCGAGCGTCTAACAGACGAGGAAAAGGCAAAGCTTGCTGAGTCGGTCGAGATGTCCGAATACTACATTAGCAGCGGTGATACCGAGAACATCAAGGAGCTGGACACCACATTCCACAGCATTATATATGCTGCTACGGGTAACCGTCTACTCTCAAAGATACTCACCGAGCTGCATAGAAATATCAAGGCATACAGGAAGCTGTCCTTGACAGTGCCCGGCAGACTTGAACGCTCACAGGAGGAGCACCGAGAGATACTGAAGGCGATACTTGACGGTGATGCAGAAAAGGCAGATTTCCTCACATCCCTACATGTAGAGAGGGCTATGAATAATATGCTGGTTGCTCTCAAAAAAGCGTAAAATATAGGAGAAATGCAAACAATGGCTTACACAATAGCAGAAAAAATCATAAAAGAGCACCTTATCTCGGGTGATATGGTGCGTGGTAGCGAGGTCGCGCTGAGGATAGACCAGACGCTGACACAGGATGCAACAGGCACTATGGCGTATCTTCAACTTGAAGCTATGGGCATAGATAGAGTTAAGACTGAGCTGTCGGTCGCGTATATAGACCACAACACTCTTCAGGCGGGCTTCGAGAACGCCGATGACCACAGATACATACAGACGGTTGCGAAAAAATACGGAATTCGCTACTCAAGACCGGGTAACGGTATCTGCCACCAGGTACACCTAGAGAGATTTGCTCGTCCGGGCGGAACGCTTATTGGCTCTGACAGCCACACCCCCACCGCGGGCGGTATGGGTATGCTCGCCTTTGGCGCGGGTGGACTCGATGTCGCGGTGGCTATGGGCGGTGGCGCATACTACATCACTATGCCGAAGATGATTAGGGTTAACCTCGTCGGCAAGCTTCGCCCCTATGTATCGGCTAAGGATGTTATCCTTAAGGTGCTTTCGATGCTTGGCGTTAAGGGTGGCGTTGGCGCGATTGTCGAGTATGGCGGCGAGGGCGTAAAGACGCTCAGCGTTCCCGAGAGAGCGACTATAACCAATATGGGTGCTGAACTTGGTGCGACAACCTCGATATTCCCCGCGGATGAAACGACTCGTCTATTCCTTGTGGCGGAGGGCAGAGAAAATGTATATATACCTCTATCGGCAGATGAGGGTGCGGTATATGACGCGGTGTACGAGATAGACCTCTCGGCACTCTCGCCTCTGGTTGCCTGCCCCCATAGCCCCGATAATGTTAAGTCGGTGGACTCTATCGCAGGTATGAAGATTAACCAGGTGTGTATCGGCTCCTGCACAAATTCCTCCCTGCGTGATATGCTCACCGTTGCTAAGATGCTAAAGGGCAAGACTGTGCACCCGGACGTCTCTCTTTCTATATCACCCGGCTCGAAGCAGGTATATACTATGCTTGCAGAGTGCGGTGCTCTCGCTGACATTATCGCATCGGGCGCGAGAATACTGGAGTGTGCCTGCGGTCCCTGTATAGGTATGGGCTTCTCGCCTAAGTCTGCTGGCATCAGCCTACGTACATTTAACCGCAATTTCTTAGCACGCTCCGGCACTAAGGACGCTGAGGTGTATCTGGTCAGCCCGGAGGTCGCGGCGGCTTCTGCTGTGGCCGGTGTGTTGGTCGACCCCACAACTCTTACGGGCGATGCCGAAATAACTATGCCCGAGATGTTCCGCATAAACGATAATATGATAGATATGCCCGCCTCGGTAGAGGATGCCGACGGCGTGGTGGTCGAGCGTGGCCCGAATATTAAGCCTGTGCCGCGCGGAGAGCGACCGATGGCCGACCTCACATCAAAACTCATACTTAAGGTTGGCGACAACATCACCACCGACCATATTATGCCCGCGGGTGCTAAGATACTTCCATTTAGGTCTAATGTGCCGAAGCTGTCGGAGTTCTGCTTCACCGTTTGTGACCCCGAGTTCCCCGAGCGTGCTCGTAGACAGGGGGGCGGAGTTATCCTCGGTGGCTCTAACTACGGTCAAGGCTCATCGCGTGAGCACGCGGCACTTGTTCCTCTTTACCTTGGTATAAAGGCGGTTATCGCCAAGAGCTTTGCAAGAATTCATGTGGCTAACCTCATAAACTTTGGCATAGTCCCAATGACACTAGAGTGCGAGGATGACTATGACAAGATCAGAGAGGGCGACGATATTGCAATCGAGGGCTTTGGAGAGGCAATAGCCTCGGGCAACTCGGCAACCCTTGTCGACAAGACAAACGGTGCTAGGGTAAACCTCATACTAAATCTCACAGAGCGTCAGCGCGCGATACTGCTCTCCGGCGGTCTGCTCAACTACACGCGTGAAAACAACTAATTTAGAATAAAAAGGATGGACTATTAAAATGAATATTAATAATTCTCTTGATATAGCCCTCGAGAAGTTTAGAAAAATACTCGAGGCGCAGTTGGTTAGGATTGAGGATATGAAGTCGCAGGGTGACTTTGTGGACTATGGCGCACTTGATAAAATCAAGATTGGCGTGTGTGGTGGAGACGGCATCGGCCCAACGATTACCGCGGTTGCAAGACAGGTGCTGGAATATATTCTCGCCGATGAGGTGGAGAGTGGAAAAATCGAGTTTATTGATATATGTGGGCTTACTCTCGAAAACAGAATTGCACACGGCAAGGCTATACCCGATGATGTGCTTGACGAGCTCAAGGCCTGCCACATCATACTAAAAGGCCCGACAACCACACCTCAAAAAGGCTCTGGAATGCCTAATATCGAGAGCGCGAATGTTGCGATGCGTCGTGAGCTTGACCTGTTCGCGAACATTCGCCCGGTCAGAGTGCCTGAGGAGGGGATTGATTGGACGATATTCCGTGAGAATACCGAGGGCGCGTATGCCGTTGGCTCGCTCGGCTTCAATGTTACCGAGGACCTCGCGCTTGACTTCACCGTAACAACCAAGCAAGGCTCGACAAGAATTGCCGAGATTGCCTACGACTATGCTAGGAAGAATGGCAAGACCCGTGTTTCGCTCGTAACCAAGGCTAATGTAATCAAGACCACAGACGGCAACTTCCTTGAGGATTGTCACAGAGTGGCAGAGGCATATCCTGAGATTACTACCGATGAGTGGTACGCCGACATAATGACTGCAAAGCTCGTGGATACCAAGCGTCGTCGCGACTTCCAGATACTCCTGCTCCCTAATCTCTATGGCGATATCATATCAGATGAGGCAGCAGAATTCCAGGGCGGTGTAGGCACTGCCGGATGCGCAAATATCGGTAAGAGATATGCTATGTTCGAGGCTATTCACGGCTCTGCTCCGCGTATGGTTAGGGAGGGGCGTGCTAAGTTTGCCGACCCATCCAGCATGCTTCGTGCGGCAGTAATGCTTCTCTCGCACCTCGGCTATCAGGACAAGGCGGACAAGCTGGCTCGCGCACTCGACATCTGCGCCCTTGAGGAGAAAAAGGTGGTTATCACCGGCCGTGAGGGCGGCGCAACCTGCGAGGAGTTTGCGGCATACTGTCTTGAGACATTAAAAAAGATATAGTAAATAAGAAAAAAGAGCAAACAGCAAGAAAAAATAGTCCCATAATAGTGTGAAAAACATTTTAGTCCTAGTTGGGGGTATCAATCTTGCATGTATGCTCTTTTTTTGTTTTCGCTTTAGGAAATAGCGCGGTGGCGTTTTTCTTTTAGGTGCGTTTCTCGTAGATTTTTTAATAAACTCGGATGTTTTCACCCAAAACACACCTCGCGCATAAATATTTCTTGCAATTATCACGCGCGTGTGTTAAAATAAGTTTACTATTTGAGTATGAGGTTTTTTGATGGGTATTTGGGTTAAGTGCGGAAATGGAAAAATCGAACTCGCGCCATATAAAGGGGCTGTTAGGGGCTATGAGGTTGTCGGCTGTGACCGTATGTGCGTGTCATTGATAATACCGGATAATTATAGGGGAAAGCCTGTTGTAAGTATTGATAGCGACGCTTTTATGGATTGCCCTGTTCTTGCCGAGGTTTTCATCCCTGATAGTGTTAAGTATGTTTACGAGGGCGCGTTCAACTATCTGCCCGCGTTTGAGCGCGTACGCGTACCACTCGGTATACAGAAAACCACCGTGAATAGGCTGTTCCCCGGGCGTGAGCTTGTTGTCTTCTATGGCACAGCAGGACTTGCCGAGGAGGATATCCCCGACGATGGTGGTAAGATGCTTGTAGATGACGACTACACCGAGGCTGTGGCACTGACGGATAACAGCATCACCATTCTGCCAAGAAAGCCCGAGAAGGTGAAATTCCGCGAAACCAAGGCGCATTTCCGCCTTATGCAGGCATTAAAATGCGTGGCGTATTTTCTACCCACGCTGATAGCCGCGATAATCCCATTTGATATCTTTAATTCGAAAACGGGTCACTATCTCAACATAGTTGCCGAGGGGAGCATCGGTCTTGGCTGGACTATTGCGCTCTATGTCATATACTGCATTACGGCACTTCTTGTCGGTATATGCTTCACCTCGGATATGTTCTTGAAAGAAAAATATGTGACATTAAGTATTCGACAAAACACCAAGCAGCACGATTTGTCGGCTAAGATTATTGGCGCGCTTGCACTGTTTATCATTTGCATCAACCTAGCATACATTGTCCCGAATATCGGTAAGGATAAATTGACTATGGCGGGCGGAGATGTCAATGTTATCGAGTATGTTAAGAGCGATGAGGCCATTACGCTCCCTGTGCCCGAGAAGAGTAATGATGTGTATGACGACTACTACACACGCTATACATTTCTACACTGGAATATTGGCGGTGCCGAATACCCCGCAGGCGCAGAATACAACCCCGAGGGCTGGGAGAGGGCTGAGGCGGTGTTTGATATTGCCGATTACGCAACCTTATATATATCCACCGATAGCGCCGCGATTAGAGTGGATTATGGTGGAATGACCGACAAAATGTCGAGTGGCGAGATTGAGATAGAGCTCGGCACAGAGGTTACACTAACTGCGACCTTCACCTACAACAATGTCAAGGAGATGTATGTTGACTCAAAAGAGGTGTCTAACCCATACATCTTCACGATGGAAAGGCACACATCCGCCTATGCTAAGTCTATAAGTGACGGTTGTTTTGTCGAGGGAACGCTTGTCACGCTCGCTGACGGTAGTGTCAAGGCTGTCGAGGATTTGGCGGTCGGTGACGAGCTTCTTGTGTTCAACCATATAACCGGAAAACTTGACACGGCCCCCCTCTTTATCAACGCGCATGCTATGCAAGCAGCCGAGGAATACGATGTTATTACCCTCACATTCTCGGGTGGCGAGAGCATCAGCATTGTAGACGAGCACGCAATCTATGACCTAAGCGAAAATAGATACGCATACATAAACGAGAATAATGCTAAGGACTATATAGGTCACGCCTTTGCCGGTGTATCCCCAGGTGCTCTGACAGAAACCACGCTTCTTAGTGTAGATGTAGAAAGACGCGCTACAAGGATATATAACCCCGTGTCGGATGTTTATGTAAATCTTGTTGCAGGCGGGCTTTTAACCAACTCTGCCTGCACCATCGATATGTTTCTCTATGACGAGGATATGAAATATAACGAGGAGGCTATGAAGAGTGATATAGCTCTATATGGTCTATATGGCTATGAGGTGTTCCGGGACTATATACCCATTGAAGCCTACAACTCCTTTCCTCTCGCCTACTACAAGGTAGCAGTTGGCAAGGGACTATGCACATTCTCGGATGTCCTAGTCCTGATTAGGCACTATCTAAACGATACAACCGTAAAGTAATATTTACATTTTAACGCGATCTAAGTAAATCGAGCTTATAATCTGCAGAGGATTAACCTATGAGCGAGATAACATTTAGTCGCGCCTATAAATATTTTGAGGGCTGAGAGTTTGACCCTAAATAATTGCTTAGGAGGGAAATATGTTCGAAAAACTACTTGGATGGGAATACTGTTTCGACGCTTGGCTGAAGTTTGAGAAGGTGGAGTATGGCTACTATGTCAAGGAGTGTAAGGAAGGCGCAGAGTACTGCGAAATACCGGAAATCTACAAGGGCAAGCCTGTCATAGGTATATACAAGGATGCGTTTAGCATGGTTACAACGCTAAAGAGTGTTACACTTCCTGCATCAATTAGGGTAATCGAGGCTTCGACATTTGAGGCTTTCGCGGACAGTGTGTTTGAGGTTAATATAACCGACCTTGGCGCGTTTTGCCGTATTGAGTTTAACGGCATTTGGATGTCGCAAGGCGCACTTTTCATCAATGGCAGAAAATTAAGGAAACTTGAGTTGCCCGGCGATATCGACCGTGTTTCTTCTTTTGCGTTCGCCGGGTTTAACAATATACATGAGGTCATAGTCCCCGGCAATGTGGGCGTAATAGGAAATAGTGCGTTCTTCGGGTGCAATGGCCTTACCCGTGTCGAGATGCTTGACGGTGTAGGGGTGATACTGGATAGTGCATTTGCTTCCTGCCCGGCCCTCTCAGAGGTGGTTTTATCCGGAACGCTCACAGAAATCGGTGACAGAGCCTTTGAGGATTGCCCATCGCTTTCGGAAATAGATATTCCTGATAGTGTAGAGCGTATAGGCGAGTATGCGTTCTCGGGTAGCTTTGATAATGGTCGTGTGCGTTTTGGCAGTGGGATACGCGAGATTGGCACTCGCGCCTTTTCACCCGAGAGAATATCCGAGGTTAGTATTACCGATATGGATGCCTGGTCAGAGCTGTCGCTTCTTGACTGCTCGCCTGTTGGTAAGAATACTGTGGTCTACTCCGGTGAGTGGGAAATGGAGGAATTTATCTTCAAGGCCGGCATAGAGAAAATAAGAAATGGTGCTCTCGCTGATTTTGGTAAGCTACTAAGCGTATATATACCGGCAAGCGTTAGGGAAATAGAGGATAGGGCATTCTTAGACTCCGAGATTAGCACCATACACTTTGGCGGTACATCTACCGATTGGGAAAATATAAAGGTCAATATAGATAACGGCAACGAGGCGCTTCGCTCTGCTCACATTGAGTATGATGTAAGTTTGGAGCGCGTATTGAGTGGTGGGGGTGAGGATGAAAAGCTCTCTCACATCGAGGATATGCCTTATGACGGCCACGGCACAGTTGTGCTCGGTGACGCCGAGGTTTGGGTGAAAATGACGGATGACGGCGAGGGCTGGATTATCACCGAGTGTGAAAATAAAGCCGATAAGCCAACGAGGCTTATTCTTCCCGACCTCTTGGGTGGAAAGCCGATAGTCGAGATTGCCGACTATCTCTTTATGGACGGTATAACCTACAAGGATATGGATAGGTTTACCACGCTTAGGCTGTCGGATAGCGTTAGGAAAATTGGAAGCTCTGCATTCGAGGGATGCAGTGCCCTAAAGGATGTGCGCCTCGGCACAGGCTTGCGCGAGATAGGGCGTGAGGCGTTTGGTGGATGCTCCTCGCTTCGGGAAATAAATCTTCCCGAGGGGCTTGTGAGGATTGAAACGGCCGCCTTTCGTGATTGCACATCTCTTAAAAGCTTCGAGCTCCCGTCAACTACAACCGACCTTTATGAGCGTGTTTTGACAAATTGCCCATCTCTCAGCTCGCTCACCGTCAGAGAGGGAAATCCCGACTTCTACTCGGATAGAGATTGTATAATATCAACCTATGATAATAGCCTATACCAAGGGTGCGTGGATAGTGTCATACCTATGGATGGTACGATTACCACGATAGGCTTGAATGCGTTCGACACGGTGAATATAAAGAGGGTTATTATCCCTGCCGGAGTTACGCTGATAGCACCATATGCATTCGCCTCATCGGGTATTGAGGAAATAATAATTCCGGACACGGTAAAGAATATCGGTACAGCGGCATTTTATAACTGCTCTATGCTGAATAGCATTTCACTTCCCGAGGGACTCTCGGAGCTTGCAAGTAGCCTATTCAGTGAGGCGGTCAACCTTACCGAGGTTTACATCCCTCGCTCTGTTACGGTTATAGAGTCCTATGTATTTAACGGTTGCGAGTCGCTTTCGACCATAAGATTTGGCGGCACGCGCGAGGAGTGGGGAAAAATTCAGATTGGTGAGGATAACGAGGCGCTAGCAGGTGCTACTGTCATATTTGCAGAATAACTTAACACGGGTGTTATCTTAATCCGTGTGTTGAGGCTTGCGTGAGCCTAAGCTAAATGCTTTAGGTCTTTACAGAGATTAATACCATGAAAGGATAAAGGTATAATATGCTTGGTCGACCAACAGAATGGATAGACGCGGGACTTGGCACTGTGAGGGTGCGCGAGGTTGTGGGCGGACTTGAGATTGTAGAGTGTGGGAGTGGTGCTACCGATGTAGTTATCCCCGAGGAGCACTGTGGACTTGCCGTTGTGAGTATAGGCGAGGAAGCCTTTTCTGCAATAAAGGGGCTTACCTCTGTCACTCTACCGAGTAGCATAAAGAGAATAGGCAGGTGTGCATTTGCAGATTGCAGGGCGTTAGAGAGCGTGACGTTAAACGAGGGGCTAACCGAGATTTGCAGCTTGGCGTTCGTGAACTGCTCGTCCCTAACCTCAATTAATATCCCGTCAAGCCTTACCGACCTTGGTGATGGTGTATTCAATTTTTGCACCTCGCTTATTAGCCTGTCGGTATCCGAGGGGTGCAGGTCATTCTATTCTCGCTCTAACTGCATTTTTGAGCGAGGCGGACTATTGCGCTACGGATGCAAGGAGAGCACTGTTCCGAGTGGTACAAGGGTGATTTGCTCGGGCGCATTTTTGGGAGTTGCACTTGGTGAGGTGGAGCTTCCATACGGTGTTGAGAAAATCGAGCAGAGTGCTTTTTCCAGATCGACTCTTGAATATATCTACATGCCCGACAGCGTGAAGTCTATCGAAAAATATGCTTTTTCCTCCTGCGAGAGGATTGAGGAGATTACCCTACCCCGAGATATCGAGATTGTAGAGGCGTCCTGCTTTGCAGGGTGCGTGTCGCTTGCCGATATCGCTATACCGAAGTCGGTTAAGAGGATTGAGGACTATGCATTCGGCGGATGTAGTAATATCGAGGTTGTAAACTACGAGGGCACGCGCTCTATGTGGGCGGATGTTTGGGTAGCGGGTAACAACCCGCGCCTTATAGACCGGATGGCGTTTGAGGCTACCGATATATACGCTGACACAGATGCCGACGAGACCGATATCGAGGGTAAGACAGCAGTTGACTCGGGTGCTGATATGCTTGTCTATGAGGTGTATGATAACTACGTCGCGATTGTCGGGTGTGACAAGGAAGCCACCGAGATTAGAATGCCGAGCCATTATCAGGGCAAGCCTATAACGAGGATTGATACCGGGGCGTTTGAGAAATGCGTCAATCTTAGGCTGATTGTCATTGGCACAGAGGTTGGTTGGATACGCCCATCGGCATTTCGCGCCTGCCATGCGCTTAAGACAGTGATATTGCCCGATGAGATTGAGTGGATAGATCCCGGTGCATTCGCGGACTGTACCGCTCTTCGGAGGATAGAAATTCCCGACAGCGTTTCCTCTCTTGGCTCGGGTGTGTTTAGAGGCTGTACCTCGCTTGAGGAGGTAACGCTACCCATCGGCATATACTGTCTTAACACAGACACATTCTATGGCTGTACATCACTTAGGTCGGTGACCATACCCACCAATGTAAGCACGATAGAGGGTCGGGCATTTATGGGCTGTACCTCGCTATGTGAGGTTAACCTACCCGCTTGCTTAGAGAAGATATTCCCCGGTGCCTTTGCGAATTGCACAGCCCTCGAAGCCATCACGCTCCCCGGCAGAACGGCAGAAATAGGCGAGGAGGCGTTCTCGGCATGCACACAGCTTCGGAGCGTTAAGCTCGGATATGGGCTTGAGAAAATATGCACTCGCGCGTTTTTGGGCTGTACCTCGCTCTCTCTGGTTGAGATACCAGACGGGGTGACATATATTGGAAAGGGTGCCTTTGAAGGCTGTTCCTCTTTAAGGAGGCTCACTATCGGTAAGTGCGTTAAGACGATATCTGTCTATGCATTCTCGGGCTGTACCTCGCTCGAGGAGATATATTACAAAGCTATCGCCATTAACCAGAGCAATATGTCCTATTCGGTATTCGGGGGCGCAGGCTCCCTGACAGACGGCATTTCCGTTCGAATTGCTGCGGGCGTTGAGAAAATGCCGCTGTGCCTACTCTCGGAATACATATACTACACGAGCAATAACCCAGATATGCCGAGGATTGTATCTATTGAGTTTGATGACGAGGAAGGTGAGGCTATCTTCCGCAAGAATGTTGCGTCGCGCCTGTGTGGCGTGCTTAACAGCATCTCGTATTGCGCGACATCCGCCGTTTGTCGCACAATCAATGCTATTGGTAAATAACCGAGAGTGCCCGCGACCTTTTCATCTACCCGCTCAGGTAAAAATACTGTTGCACTTTTCAAAATTATATGTTAAAATATTTTCACTAGAGATAAAGTCCTTAAATAATCGACTCTTATGGGAGGTTTTCTAAGATGTTTTACGATGGAATAGACAATTCCGGTTTCCTCGCTGCCGAGGCACCCAGATGTGTTATGGCGATTTGCCCCGGTGGATATGAGGTTATAACCACTAAGGGAGACCTGATAGAATGCAATATACCCGAGGATAATCAGGGTAAGCCGGTAGTTTCCGTCGGTGCTCGCGCATTCAAGGGAAAGGGTGGCCTGCGCCATGTGTCGGTGCCTGCCTCTGTTGTGAGGATTGGAAATGAGGCATTCGCAAATTGTACCGCGCTTGAGGCGGTGTCTGTTGAGGGCGCGATATCTGAGGTAACTCCCCTCACATTCTTCAACTGCGCGTCCCTTACCGAGATAAAACTCCCCGCGAGCGTAAAGACACTCTCGAGATGTGCTTTTGCATCCTGCACCTCGCTTAAGAGTTATATTCTTCCCGATGCGGTAACAAGCATTGGTGACGAGGTGTTCCGCGATTGTGTTGCGCTCGAGGCGGTTGTGCTTCCTACATCCCTCACCTCTGTCGGCAGATTTGCGTTCTGGGGCTGTAACTCCCTTAAGATTTACTACAAGGGTACGCCTGAGACGTGGGCAAAGGTGCGCGTAGCACCCGGTGACGATAGGCTCTCTGCTGCCAATATTATGTACTACTCCGAGAGCGAGCCTGCCGATGCATCCTCTGCATGGCACTTTGTTGACGGTGCTCCCACCGCTTGGGCTAGCACCGCGACCGTTACCCCGGATGCCCCCGCATACAGCGGTATTCTTACTGCTGTTGGTGTTGGCGGACGTGGCGATGGTATGGTTAGCGAGACGGTGACATCGACAATCCCCGGCAAGGGCGCGACAGCACCGTCAGGTGGTGTTAGCAAGTATGACGGCTACTGCGACCAGAACTTCGATATGGCATACACCGAGGGTGGCTATATAATCGAGAAATTCAAGGGCTATGCAGGCACTGCCGTTTGCGTTATTCCCGAGGATTATCGCGCAAGGCCGATAGTCGGTATAGGAAAGTCGGCGTTTGAGGGCTGTAAGTCGATAACCAACTTCGTTATACCCGGCAGTATTGTTGTTATCGGGCCGTCTGCATTCCGCGATTGTACCGGTATATCCAGTATTGCGCTACCCGATAGCGTTAAAATGATTTGCGAGTTTGCTTTTGCCGGTTGCTCCTCATTATTAAATGTTGCATTTGCAGGTGATGGGCTTACCGAGGTAGGCAGATGTGCCTTCTCTGAGTGTAAGGCTCTTGTAGATATAAGACTTCCCGTAACAGTAACCGCCATTGGCAGTGGCGCGTTCTTCGCCTGCGAAGCTCTAAGGAACTTCACTGTGCCGGAGGGTGTTACCAAAGTTGACGAGGACACATTCAAGCAATGTAGAGCGCTTGCTACCGTATCACTCGGTAAGGTTACCGAGATTGGCTACGAGGCATTTATGGGTACTGCTCTTACACATGTTGACCTACCCGATGGCGTGACGCTCGTTTCTTCCTCTGCTTTCGCCGGCTGTGAGTCGCTGAAGAGCATTGTTCTTCCTAAGACTCTTACCGAGGTTGGTAAGGCGGTGTTCTCGGGCGATGAAGCCCTAGATGCAGTCTACTATAAGGGCAGGTCTGAGGAGGAGCTTGATGACCACGCACGCTTCGCTAGGGGCAACGATAATCTCTTCGATTGCACGCTGTACTGCTACTCCGATACAAGGCATGAGGATGGCGCATTCTGGCGCTATGTAGACGGTATGCCTAAGCCTTGGGTAGTAGTCGAGAGGGAAAAGCCGAAGGCAGAGGGTGAGACCGACGCCTCGGATTTGTCCGGAATACTTGATAAGATGGGTGATAGAGAGAAGTCCGGCTCGGATAAGGGCTTCGGTGCTAAGAGTGGCTTCGGCAAGGGTTCTGATGACGCTTCTCGTGGCTTCGGCAAGGATAAAGACGGTGGCTCTCGCTTTGGGTCGAAGTTTGGCGGCAAGAGGTCGGGTGAGTCCGACGGTGGCAATAAGAGATTTGGTGGTGACGATAAGAAGTTTGGCGCAAACGATGACGGCACGCGCGTTGTGGGTGGCGGGCATCAGACACCCGAGGCTGACCCATATGCTAAATTTCTAGATAACTTTAGCTTCGCGCTTCGCGGTAAGGGATATGAGGTAGTTAGATACCAAGGCACATCTATGCAGTGTGCGATACCCGAGGATCACGATGGTAAGCCGGTTTGCTCTATCGGTCAGTCGGCATTCTTCGGTGCACCCGTTACCAGAGTTAGCGCGACCGATAATATAACCGCCATAGGTGACTTTGCATTTTCTCGTTGTGATAAGCTTACGGGTGTTGATAGCGTTGAGAGCGTGCTCAAGATAGGTGAGGCTGCGTTTGAGGGTTGCTCATCTCTCGCGGACATCTCGATAACTTCTACAACAGAGCTTGGCGCAGGCGCATTCAAGAGATGCCATAGCCTCGCTAGTATTACTATCAGCCATCAGTTAACCAAGGTATGTGCTGATGCATTCTCTATGTGCGATAGCCTAAGGAGAATATACTACATAGGTCTTCCGAAGCACTTCGACCAGATTGAGGTTGCTGACGGCAACCACGCATTCCTCTCGGCAGAGGTGTATTATTACTCCTTTGACCGTCCTACCACATCCGGCAAGGCGTGGCATTTGGTAGACGGTGTACCAACACCCTGGTGACGGCTTTGGTATTTTGGTATAACCGAACAAGC
>JAZOPN010000055.1:0-11073 GCA_045655565.1 Eubacteriales bacterium
GGTGTCGCAGATTGCTCCTCGGCTGCTCGCAGAAGCGAGCGAGGTGCATAGCACCAAGATTTACAATCTTAGAGCCGAAGGAGTACGAGGCGTATAAAAATACGGCGAGTGAGGAAACGACGATAGAAAAAGAGCATTAAATAAAAAGAGGAAATTCACAGAATTTCAACCTTAAAAACAGGAAAATATAAAAAGATTAGAGCGAAACTATCGTTTTTACGATAACTTCGCTCTTTTTAAGGTTTGCCCTAAATGAAGCAGCCCCTTTTGAAGCTATTATACTGTTTTCGCCCAATCAATAACTACTTGACCGCTCGATAGTAAGAAGTCATTAGCCCTCTTAAAATGACCGCAACCGAAGAAACCGGCATAGGCCGATAGTGGGCTTGGATGTGCGCACTCTAATACTAAATGACTTGGATTGGTAATCAAGGATTTCTTCGCCCTTGCGTGTCCACCCCATAGCATAAAGACGACAGGGCGCATCTTTTCATTCATTTTCTCAATAATCTTGTCGGTTAGCAACTCCCAGCCACGCCCCTTGTGGCTCGCGGGGCTTCCCTCACGCACCGTTAGGGTAGTGTTCAATAGCAGAACGCCCTGCTTTGCCCAGCCGGTTAATTCGCCTGTTGGTGGTTCTTTTATACCATATTCGTCATATAGTTCCTTGAAAATATTTTTTAACGACGGTGGCTTTGGAACGCTTCTACCAACCGAGAAGCATAGCCCGTGTGCCTGTCCTGCTCCGTGATAAGGGTCCTGCCCGAGTATAACAACTCGCGCATCCTTATATGAGGTGTAACGCATGGCGTTAAATATGTCCCCCATAGGAGGATAAATTACCTTTGTAGAGTATTCGACCTTCAAAAACTCACGAAGCCTTAGATAGTATTCCTTACTAAATTCTTCACCGAGTATATTGTCCCAATCGTTACCAAGCTTAACCATATTGCACCTCCATTTGTGACTATTCTATCATAATGGCGGTTAAAAAGCAAGTATATTACACATAAAAAGGCCGACGTATAGTCGACCTAGTGTATGTACAGATTAAAAAATACTCTCTATTACTTTTTTACAACTCTTTGGCGAATATAGCCAGTTGTCAATATGTGTCACCGCATCGGTATCAATGAAGTATTCGAGGGGTGTCAATTCTATGTCGGCATCCTGCGCATCAATTATAATTAACTTAATTTTCATCTTCTCGGGGATAATGCTCTTTATAAACACCGCCGCGGTCTGACCCGCGCGTACATCATCCCTATATTCAGCAAGCCCGGCCAGATTAGGTCGTAGCTCAACGAACACACCATAGTTTTCAACACTTCGAATAATCCCACGAACCGTCTGTCCCTCGGAGAATAGGGAAGCGTTTTCTTCCCAACTACCCAAGAGCTCACGCTCGGATACATAAATGCGTCCGTCCCCATCAATGCTTTTGACAACTGTGTATATCATATCGCCCTCAGAGAGTCGGGCAGATGGGTGCGCAATTCTGGATACCGATATCGCATCTATCGAAAGAAGTGATGTTATACCGCATCCAATATCAACGAATGCACCGAAGTTTTCAAGATGTGTAATTTTTGTTGGAATTATATCACCCGGTACCAACATTGAAATATAATTATCAATACACTCGGTTTGTGCTGCTCGACGCGAAAGAATAGGCGTCTTTTCACCCGTACCCCTATCCTGAAATCCGATTATTTTGTAGCAAATCGGCTTTCCAACGCGCGTTAGTATGGCAATATCCTTAATAGGCGCGCCATCTTTCGTGTGTTGAACCTCGCTTCTGGGCATTATTCCAACTATGCCGGCCCCGATATTAACACGAAGATTTAGGTTGTGGTCACAGAGCACAACCATTCCCTCTAGTATTACCCCGGATAAGTGCGCTTCTTCTAATCTCTCGATGCTTGATGTGTAATTAATATTTCTTTCGGTGCGTATCAGCGCACCCTCAGGCTTATACGAATTCATATCATATACCGTCCCTTTCAACTGCTACTTAAAAATATGCTGTGGCCGGTATAATTATTACTGTTTAATTTGCCTCTCCAAGGCCAAAACTTACCTGTATTGCACTGTTCACGCCTCGCATAGTTTCGTCATCAAGATGACCCATTTTCTCTTTTAGACGTCTTTTGTCAAGCGTCCGTATTTGTTCAAGAAGAATTACGCTATCCTTTGCAAGACCCACATCAAGTCCCGGGACATCTATATGTGTTGGCAATTTTGCTTTGCCCATTCTTGAGGTTATTGCCGCTGCTATGACGGTAGGGCTATATTTATTTCCTACATCATTTTGTACAATAAGTACAGGTCTTAGTCCGCCTTGCTCGCTTCCGACGACCGGACTTAGGTCGGCATAGTATATATCGCCGCGTCTTATGTTCATTTTTGCTTCCTTTCGGGTGGCGTGCGCCATAAATGGGGTATAGATACTAGATATATCCCCTTTACCCATATTTTTGCCCCTGTTTATAATTTCTAGTCAGGCTTTTTGGTTTGCCCTCTATAATATCATATGCACCTGTCGCGAAAAACGGCAAAAAATGATATTACCCGATAGCACCCGATAGAAATCGCGTTAAAAACAAAAAACAACTCACCGCCCAAACAGACGATGAGTTGACATCACTTGGATTATACTCTATGATCTACTGCATCACGGCTATCCATGAATAGAAGAGAAATGCACCAAATACCCGCAAGCGCAACTATCGTGTAGATAATTCTCGCAAGCACAGCAGTCGCACCGCCGCATATCCACGCTACCGCATCGAAGCCGAACAAACCGATAGAACCCCAGTTGAGCGCACCAACAATCACTAGAATCAGCGCTATTTTGTTCATTACTGTCATCAGTATTACCTCCCATCCGAGTACGCGACGACACCGCCGCGCCACATAATTTCGAACGCATCGGCGTCCTTGCGAATATTTTTCCCGTCAAATAGCGAAATATACGCATCAACACCTCTAATCATTCGAATTTCTGCTGTAATAAAATCCAAACAATCATGTCCTATATAGAGTTGTTCCTTTTTTGAGGGTAACAACCTCTTGTCACAGGTGTTAGTATGTAGGCGTATTCGATAGAAGATGAAGGTTCTGGTGCTTGTCTTTATATGACCAAAAAGGAATATTGTTAGTATATTATATCACAATTTTGGCTTAATATGATTTGAGCGAGATCGCAACTTATGCCGGTCTCGCTCTTTATCTCTTTTTTAACTATCGAAATCTGGCACTACACCACCAAAGGCTCGCCTTAGGTCATCCAGTGCTTTTTTCTCAATTCTTGATACATAAGAACGCGATATTCCGAGATGCTTCGCAACCTCGCGCTGTGTCCTTGGCTGGAAACCACATAGTCCATAACGCAAAACAATAATCTCTCGTTCTCGCTCGTCAAGCACAGCCTCGATTAACTCGCGCAACTTGTCGATGTGGCACTTCATATCAATGTCATCGACGATATTTTCATCGGTGCTGATAATATCTAAGTATGTAAGTGGGTTTCCGTCTTTGTCAATGTCAATTTGATCATTTAGGGATACCTCGTTTTGAAGTTTCTTTTGACTTCTGAAGAACATTAATATCTCGTTTTGGACGCATCTTGCCCCATAAGTGGCAAATCTCGTGCCATATCCCTGCTTAAATGAGTCAACCGCCTTGACAAGTCCGAGACTTCCAACGCTTAGAAGTTCATCAGGGTATTCGTAAGAGGAATAATACTTCTTAATTATATGTGATACAAGCCTTAGATTATGCTCGATAATAATGTCGCGCGCCACCTTGTCGCCATTAGCCATTCTCTGAAACATCTCTGCCTCTTCCTCGCGACTTAAGGGTGGCGGAAAACTTTGCCCATCCTCAATTCCGAGTATTAAACCAATAAACTTTAATATTATGCGAAATAACATATTCATTTTATTGAAGTCTCCAATTCGTTTTTTTACATTATATGCATTTTGAACGGTTTAATAACAGAAAAGTTAGCCCGCAATCCAATCTGGATAACAGGCTAACCTTTAGGACATAATCTCGGCCGTGCGCTTACTTCGTAGCTCCGGCGTTGCTATTACATATCCTGCTTCGTCGGACGGAAATGTCAGCGCAACACCGGAAAGGGCGGAAAACTTCTTATTCATTACCGAAATATGCGTTCTAACGCTTGCGACTTCCGGTCGCCTTGTTGCGCGAAAAGCATATTTCAAAATATCCTTAGCAGGGGCAGGTGATGGATATGATTTGATGAGATATCTTAAAATCATCGTCTCGGTCTTTGTAAAGCCGAGTTTTTTATCAAAATATGTTGCTACCGTTACATCCGCGCTTGCCTCAATACCTGCGAGACGATATATACCGAACGGACGCTCGCCCCGTTCTCTAATATATTTTGCAACCGATACCGCAAGGGTAGAGGAGTAGACATTTTTGCCGAAGCATCCATCAAATAAAGGATTTTGTTCATCCGAAAGAGCAAAGATTGGTATATCAGAGTAGGAGCGAAGTTTTGATATGTAATCTTTGGGATCGGGAATTCCTATAAGCGAGGAGACCAGCACCGCAGAATACATACGCGACACCTCGTGCAGTGCATCCATTGGCCCTGCGCCATAGGATAGAATGCCCATATAGTAGAACATATCTGTTATTGTATCTCTTTGCCTTTTAGATTTATCTATAACAAGTATCATGGTTCTGTCCTTTCGACTTTGTGCTTATATTATACATCTTACTCTTAGCAAGGTCAAGTGCTTGACATAGCAGTAGTATGGGTGTATAATATTCATATCAAATATTTTGGAGAAAATTATGAAGAATGTGTTGGTGAATGGTGGCTCTCGCGGGATTGGAAGAGAGATAGTGCGCCAATTTTCTCTCTTGGGTTATTCGGTTGCGTTTACTTATAAATCCTCAGAGGCGGAGGCGGACGCACTCGCAAAGGAGTGCGCAGCATTTGCTATTAAAGCGGATTCTGCATCCCCTGTGGATATTGAGCGTGCGGTAGCAATCGCAAGAGAGCATCTCGGAGGTATAGACATACTCATTAACAATGCTGCTATATCATCATTTTCTATGTTGACAGACCTCAGCCTTGAGCAGTGGAATAACACACTTATGGTAAACCTTACCGCACCATTTCTTTATTCTCAGGCGGTAATTCCTGATATGGTGCATAAGAAATGGGGTAGAATAATCAACATATCCTCAATGTGGGGTGTTGTCGGCTCGTCCTGCGAGGTGCATTATTCCGCATCCAAGGCAGGGCTTATAGGATTTACAAAAGCACTCGCTAAGGAACTCGGGCCATCTGGCATCACGGTAAATGCTGTTGCGCCCGGTCTTATTAGGACTGATATGAATGCTTCTCTTGATGTAATGACACTCTCGGAAATAGCAGAAGAAACACCGCTTATGCGTATTGGAGAGGCTCGCGAGGTTGCCTCCGCAGTGGTGTATCTTGCATCCGATGGCGCGTCATTCGTTACAGGCGAGGTAATGAATGTTAGCGGTGGATATATAACCTGATATGAGTTCCTCAAAAAAAGGTTGTTTCCTTAAATACCCAATAATAGTCAACAATAACCCTTTTTTAGGACTTTTGCTTATTTTACTGTAAATTTTGTCGATTAAAAATAATTATAATCTATTGATTTTTTAGATTTTATTTGCTATAATACTATTTGACATTAATAAAAAGAAAATCCGTGGGTCGGACGGAGCCATACCAGTCGGGGTGGTAGCGGTACCTTGTACCTGAAATCCGCTATAGCAGGGATTCATTCCCGTCCCGAGGATTGCTCTTGTGTAGTCTGCACCATCATTCCCTGTGTTGAAGGATTGGTCTTGCGCAATGCGAGGCTGTGAACCATGTCAGGTGGGGAACCAAGCAGCATTAAGCGGTTTATCGCATGTGCCGCGAGGATGCCTGTCCGGAGCAGGGGTGGCGGTTACCGTATGTAAGAGTATTTTCGACGGAGGGGTGTATGGCTCTTTCCGACACACGGATTATCTGTTTTTCGCGTATGCGGACTGACGCGAGTTTACCGCGTACGCCTTATTTTTTAGTTTAGGAGGGGAAATATGGCAGATTATCGTGCGCTGTATCGTAAATGGCGTCCCGTTGATTTCGATGATGTTTCGGGACAGAGTACAATAACAGATATCCTAAAGTATGAGGTTGCTGTTGGTAAGTTATCTCACGCATATCTATTCTGTGGCTCTCGTGGTACAGGCAAGACCAGTTGCGCGAAAATTCTCGCAAAGGCTGTTAACTGCTTAAATCCCAGAAATGGCAACCCCTGTAATGAGTGTGAGGCCTGCCGTAGCATCGACCTAGGTATAGCGACCGATGTTATCGAGATGGACGCGGCAAGCAACAACGGAGTTGACAATGTCCGTGATATGAAGGACGAGATTGCTTTCACACCCGCGCTTCTTAAGTATCGTGTCTACATCATAGACGAGGTTCATATGATGTCGGGCGCGGCGTTTAACGCACTTCTTAAAACGCTGGAAGAGCCACCGACATATGTAATATTCATTCTTGCTACCACAGAATACCATAAACTTCCTACTACAATAGTTTCCCGCTGTCAGCGCTTTGATTTTCGTCGTATCTCGACAGCGGACATCCTGTCCCGACTTTCACATATTGCTAAGGCGGAGGGGATTGACCTGACCGAGGATGGCGCTAGGGTGATTGCCAGAGTTTCGAGGGGTGGTATGCGTGATGCAGTCAGCTTGCTTGAGTTATGCGCCGGTTCTCGCAAAAGAATAGATGCAGACCTTGTCTTTGATACCGTCGGTAGCGGTAATCGTGACGGGGCGTACAAGTTGATTAGAGCAATTCTCTCACGAGATTATGGAGATGTATATTCCACTGTTAGCGAGGTTGTAGAAAAGAGTGGAGATATATCCGTATTTTGGCAGGAACTTATTGATGCCTATCGCGATATAATGGTGGTTAAAAATACGGATAGGGCGAAAGAATATCTCGACCTTACCGATGCCGAATATGATTTGCTTCGCGCGCTTGCACAGGAGTTCACACCGGCAAGACTTGTCTACCACATATCCATACTCGAGGGTGCTATTGCGGATATGCAAAGAGTGTTTAATTCTAAACGCTCAATAGCCGAGATTGCACTCACCAGAATGTGCGATGCTAAATCGGTTGTTACACCCGAGGCATTGTCAGTACGCGTAGATGAGCTTGAGCGTGAGTTATCCATCTTAAAGCTTGGCGGTGGGGTATTACCGACACCTGTTGCCGATGCTGTTACCGTTCTTCCTACCAAGAAAGAGGATTTACCAAGACAGCCCAAGGTGGCAGATGCACCGAGCTACAAGCAAGAAGCAAAGGTAGAGGAGCCGACCGCGCCTAAGATGCCAATTCCATATAAGGGCTGGCGAGGAGTTGTTGAGCGAATGGGAGAGGTTAAAAGACCTCTTGCCGTACAGTTTAGTAATTCTACCGCGCACATTATGCCGGATGGCTCATATCTTATTCGTATGAACGCATTTTTTGCTAAGGTGCTAACCACAAATGAACGTGACCTCTCAATCCTTCGTGGCGTTATTGCCGAGCGTGAGAGGGTTGAGGCGTCGGAGATAAAACTATTAATCGAGCCGCTCGATACAACCAAGACGGGCGATCTCGTTGATGAATTAACAACAAGTATTGATAACTAATTATTAGTGAGGTGTAAAATGAAAGTTAGACTTCCCAAGAGCGCAGGACCATCCAATATGCAGGACATGCTCAGACAGGCGCAGAAGATGCAGGAAGATATGGCATCCATGCAGGCAGAGCTTGAGGCTCGCGAGTATGAGGCTACCGTTGGCGGTGGTGTTGTCACGGTTAAAATGAACGGAAAGAAAGAGGTTCTTTCGGTTAAGATCGCCGAGGAGGTAGTAGATCCCGACGATATAGAGACACTTGAGGATCTTGTTGTAGCCGCAGTTAACGAGGCTATCAAGAATGTCGAGAGCGATTCTCAGGAGGAAATGGGCAGGATAACCGGTGGTATGAACATTCCCGGAATGCCCGGGCTATTCTAATTATGGCGGGTTATATAGCACCTATTGAGAGACTTATCGAGGAGTTTAGAAGGATCCCCGGCGTTGGCGCTAAGACGGCGGCGCGATATGCCTTTGCTACACTCAGTTTTTCCGAAGCAGAGATTGCACGCTTCGCCGATGCCATCCTTGGTGCTAAGCGTGATGTGTGCGTATGTCCCACCTGCTTTGGCTTGTCCGCATCTGCTGAGGGATGTGAGATCTGCATCTGTGATACGCGCGACCACAGTGTCGTGTGCGTTGTAGAGGATGCTAAGGATGTTATGACTATGGAACGTGTGCGCGGATTTCGCGGCGTGTACCATGTGCTCGGGGGCGCATTGTCACCGCTTGATAATGTTACCGTGGATGACCTTAAGATTAAGGAACTCGTTGATCGAGTTGCCGGCGGAGGCATCACCGAGGTTATAATTGCTACCAATCCTACCCCTAAGGGTGATACCACCGCCTCTTATATTGCTCGCGTGTTGGAGGGTTATGATGTCGAGGTCTCGCGCCTTGCATATGGCATTCCCGTAGGCGCGGATATTGAGTATGCCGACGAGGTTACTCTTATGCGTGCCATGGAGGGTAGGCGCACATACAATAAATAATTATCTGCTAAACAGTCGTGTATCTTGCTTTCAACCTGAGGTTATCCGCTATCATCGCGATAAACTCGGAGTTTGTAGGCTTGCCACGGCTGTTTTGTATTGTATAGCCAAAGTATGAGTTAAGTGTATCTACATCGCCTCTGTCCCAGGCAACCTCTATTGCGTGGCGGATTGCTCGTTCTACGCGAGATGTTGTGGTGCTAAATCTCTTTGCAACAGATGGGTAGAGTACCTTGGTGACAGAGTTAATTACCTCGGCATCGTCAATAGCCATTAGTATCGCACATCTTAGATACTGATAGCCCTTAATATGCGCCGGCACACCAATTTGATGAATAATTTTTGTAACTTGAGCTTCCATATCCGGGTTTTCGGATATTGGAAGCTTTTTTCCTTGTGCTCTCGCGCGCCTAATCTTTAATAAGGAAGTTATTCTTGATATGAGTACAGATGGCTCTATTGGTTTAAGAATGCAAATATCAGCGCCTGCTTCTGATGCCTCAACAAGGAGCGACTGTTTATTAACCGGAGAAATCAGAATAAAAGCGGGCTTTTGCTCCTTTGATAGGGTAGATGCCGCACGAATTATTCCGACACCATCAATTCCCGATAGCCATAAATCGGTTATAACAAGGTCGTACTCGCCTCGTGATATCATATCGATAGCTCTATCTCCGCTCGCAGCCTCGTGTATGTATCTGTAACCGCTTTTAGCGAGAGCATCCGCAAGAATTCTCCTTTCCTCGTCATTTTCGTCACAAATCAGTATTTTCGTTAAACTTTCCATTTTTGAAACTCCTTCCGTGTTAAAATTGGTAAAATATGGAAATTATTCAAGACAACAACATTTTACCACAAATTACCAGCACAAATCAAGTGGAAAAATAGCGAAAAGATTACCAAAAATGGCATATAAAAAATGGTAAAATTTACCAAATCGCAATCAAAACCGCCATTACGCGACAAAAAGCGTTAAAGTATGCTAATATGTGTTAGCGAGTCTTTACCTAAAACAGCGTGCATAGTATCCTCACAAGTTCGATTTATAACTGCGAATTAAAAGAATATTCACTAAAAAACTAAGAAAAAATATTTACTTAACTTATTGCAAAATCCTTTTGTATATGCTATAATGTATTCGAGGAAGAATTGCTTTGAATTAACTTGACGCTTCCGTTATCTAGTAATTAATTTATTAAGGAGATAAACCAATGAACACAAATGTAACCAACAACAGATTTGTGAATGAGTGGATTGCCGAGATGGTAGAGCTCGTCAACCCTAAGGATATCGTTCTTATCGACGGTTCCTTTGAGCAGGCAGAGGCACTTCGTGCTGAGGCTTGTGCTACCGGTGAGATCATTAAGCTGAACCAGGACGTTCTTCCCGGCTGCTACCTTCACAGAACCGCTATTAACGATGTTGCCAGAGTAGAGGACAGAACCTTTATTTGTACCTCCAAGCGCGAGGATGCGGGTAACATCAACAACTGGATGGATCCAAAGGAGTGCTATGAGAAGCTTTCTAAGCTCTATCGCGGATCTTACTCAGGTAAAACTATGTATGTTATTCCTTACTCCATGTCTGTCGTAGGTTCCGACTTCGCTAAGTATGGTATTGAGCTTACCGATTCTATCTATGTTGTACTTAATATGCTTATTATGACCAGAGTTGGTCTTAATGTCCTTGATGCTCTCGGTGATAGCAGAGACTTTATCAAGGGCCTTCACGCTAAGGCTGAGCTAAGCCAGGAGAAGAGATACATCTGTCACTTCCCCGAGGACAACACCATCTGGTCTGTTAACTCCGGTTATGGTGGAAATGTTCTTCTCGGTAAGAAGTGCTTTGCACTTCGTATAGCATCCTACCTTGGCCGTAAGGAGGGCTGGATGGCTGAGCATATGCTCATTCTCGGTGTTGAATCTCCTGATGGAGATGTTAAGTACATCTCTGCTGCATTCCCCTCTGCTTGTGGTAAGACCAACCTCGCTATGCTTATTCCACCCGCACTTTACAGAGAGCAGGGCTATAAGGTATGGTGCGTAGGCGATGATATCGCTTGGCTCCGTGTCGGTCAGGACGGCAGACTTTGGGCTGTTAACCCTGAGAACGGCTTCTTCGGTGTTGCTCCCGGTACTAACGAGCACTCTAACCCCAACGCGCTCCACACTGCTATGCGTGACTGTATCTTCACCAATGTTTGTCACGACCTTGACAACAACACTGTTTGGTGGGAGGGTCTTAATGACAATCCTCCTAAGAACGCTCTCAACTGGAGAGGCGAGCCTTGGGATTACACCAAGTATGACAAGAAGGATAAGGTTGGCACCTCTGGCGCTCATCCTAACTCTAGATTTACCGCTATGGCAGCTAACTGCCC